>NZ_JAFCWM010000017.1:0-104839 GCF_049897565.1 Massilia sp. TWR1-2-2
TAACTGCATTCCGCAACGCGCCTTGAAGCATTTAACGCCGATTCAAGCTCTCAAGGATTGGCAGCAAAAAAAGCCGGAACTATTTCTAAAACGCGTCTATAACCAAGCGGGTCTTGACACCTAAGAAACCTAACGCTAGCCGAGTTTGTCGAGCAATTTACGGTAGTTCAGAATGAATTGCCCCTAAAGTAGGGCACTGCCACAGCCGACTTTCTTCCTGAAAATGTCGTTTTGCAGTGTTACTCGACAGGTCTACGATGGAATGGATGGGGCCTACCTTTGTTCGACCGTGAAACCGTGAACCGTATCATGGCTCTGTTAAACCCACCGAACTCCGGTGACCAAGACTTATTGTTGCATTGGACTGGCGATTTAATTTTGTGCCAAAACGATGACTTCGATGCTGAGGAGCCCGTGTCTGACGACAACATCCGGTTCTTCACTGCTTCGCCAGGGGCCTATGTTTTTAACGGCATAAAATTAGACCTCTGGAGTATTGGGGATGGATGGACGTGGAATGCTGTGAAATTTGATTTACTTGGAGAAGACTCACATTTAGGCGCGAACGGCTGAGAAATACCAACATTGTATTGATTTTCCCAGAGCCCTTTGGCTGACAAGCTTGAAGGGCTTTGCAATACTATCCTCTCATGTTCGTTGCGAAATTTCGACCTACTTGGCAATTTTACAAAGTAGCCGGTCTGAGGGCAGTGTGGGTGTTGTCCCCCGCCGCTACTGTGGTTGCCGAACAATATTCCGCTTCGCGTCGTGCCCATCCGTTGAGCTACAAAGCGGAAATCGGATGGTAAATTCCGGTACAAGACTCGCTCTACTTGCTACCACCGCCTTCCCTCGTTCTGTCGCCGGAAAATGGCGGCCTGCGGAGGCCTCGTAGGGGCTGCTGAGCATCGAATGGATGCCATGAAATGCGACGCCGCATGGTACAATTTTCGGTCTTTTGCCCTTGATGAATGGTCCCACGGGGTGTGGTGAGCAGCGAATGGATACATTGACACCGTCGGAGCGCAGCGCGCGAATGCGACTTGTAAAGAACAAGGATACGCGCCCAGAGCTAGTGGTTAGGCAGCTTACTTATGCACTAGGCTTCCGCTACCGGCTGCACGTCAAGACTGTCCCTGGCAGGCCAGATTTGGTTTTCTCCGGTCGTCGCAAGGTAATTTTCGTTCACGGGTGTTTTTGGCACCGTCATCCGGGTTGCTCGTTAGCGCGTCTCCCAAAGTCTCGTCTTGAGTTTTGGTTACCGAAGCTTGAAAGGAACCGAGAGAGGGATTGCGAGACCTTAAAGGGCTTGGCTGAACAAGGCTGGAAAGTTTTGGTGATATGGGAATGCGAGTTAGGCCATCGAGAAGTATTGAGAACCCGTATTAAGAAATTTTTAGAGGAATCGGAGAAATGGAATGAAGGCGGTTGAGCTTTTTGCTGGGGCGGGCGGTCTGGCCATGGGTGTTAGCCTCGCGGGGTTTGAGCCGCTTGCGATTGTAGAGTGGGACAAGTGGGCATGTGACACGGTCCGGGACAACCAAACGGGTGGCTACCCCTTGGTTGCGGACTGGCCTCTGCACGAGGGCGACGTTCGGCACTTCGATTGGACAAGCATTGATGAGTCGGTGGACCTGGTTGCTGGCGGTCCGCCGTGCCAGCCTTTTTCAATGGGCGGTAAGCACAAGGCGCACGACGATAGTCGGGATATGTTCCCTGCAACCGTGGATATCATTCGTAGACTTCGCCCTAAAGCGTTCATCGTTGAGAACGTCAAAGGGCTGACTCGCTCGACTTTCGCCAATTACTACCAATACATTCTCCTTCAGTTAGAGTTCCCTGAGCTACCATCACGCAAAAACGAAGAGTGGTTTGACCATTTTCTTCGCCTTCAGGCTGAACGGACGAGTGGTCGCCAAAAAGGTAAGAAGCTGACATACAACGTCACGGCTACGTTGGTTAATGCAGCCAATTTTGGTATTCCTCAGAAGCGCGAGCGGGTTTTTATCGTCGGATTTAGGTCGGACCTCAAAATCGATTGGAGTTTTCCGCGCTCTACGCATAGTCATGAGCGGCTTCTGCATGACCAATGGGTTTCGGGCGAATACTGGAAGCGTCTCAAGGTCCCGGCAGGGAAGCGTCCAACAATGCCGGCTAGTGTCGCCGCTAAAGTACGAAAATTGGCGTTAGCGCCACTGCCCCCTGATAGTCTTCCTTGGCGAACGGTTAGAGATGCGATTGAAGGTCTGCCGGACCCACAATCGGCAGCTGCGAAGAAAATCGCCAATCATCGATTTCAGCCCGGCGCAAAAGTTTATCCGGGACACACCGGTAGTCCGTTGGACCTACCTGCCAAGACGCTTAAAGCCGGCGACCATGGTGTACCAGGCGGCGAAAACATGTTGGTCAATCCTGACGGAAGCGTTCGTTATTTTACTATCCGTGAGTCTGCGCGAATTCAGACTTTTCCCGACGGCTTCCTTTTCCACGGTTCTTGGACAGAGACTATGCGCCAGCTAGGAAATGCAGTACCTGTAGCTCTGGGACACGTTGTAGCGCGGAGCGTCGCCGAGAAACTTATTCGTAAAGAGATGCAACTCGTTGCGGAAACCCTGCATCACGTTAGGGGTGTCGCATGAGTGAAAAGAATGTCCTCCCGTTCAATCCTCTCGACAAGAAGAATCTTGGCGCGAGTGTGGCTGAGGCCATGTTAGAACAAACGGCTCAGCCGCTGGGTGACCTCCAACCCTTCACGGGTGTCGGCATTTATGCGATTTATTACAGAGGTGATTTCGAAGCATATCGAGCACTTGCAGAACGAAACAAGAACGGCGCCTTCACTGCGCCAATCTACGTTGGGAAGGCGGTGCCAGCGGGCGCGCGAAAGGGCGGTGGCGTCGGCGCAGGGAGCAGTCGCGCCCTTTACCTGCGGTTACGCGAACACACTGAGAGTATCGCGGCCGCCACGAATCTTCAACTAGAAGACTTTTTCTGCCGTTTTCTAGTTGTCGATGACATTTGGATTCCGCTTGGAGAATCGCTACTGATTGCAAAGTTCGCTCCCGTTTGGAATGCACTTATTGATGGCTTTGGAAATCACGACCCTGGAAGTGGGCGATACAAGGGGCTGTGTCCCAAGTGGGATGTTCTGCACCCCGGACGTGGCTGGGCAGAGAAGTGTGCAATTCGAAAGGAGACTCCGGAACGGATTGCGGGCGAAATTGTGGATTATTTCCGTTCGATTGCGTTCCCGGCTTCGTATCACATACTTGCGCCGTCTCAACAACCATAGCTGAGCATTCGACGAAGCTTATTTGCGTCGGCTGGTCGTGGGGGAGGCACTGTTGCATCATCCTGCCGTGCTCACCCGCGCTGCAAGTATGACGCTATACCGCGTCAGGCGGCTCGTGTCACGAGAGCAAAAGCGTGTTCAAGAGATTCAATTCGTTAGACGCCATGAAGTACCTGTCATCGAACACGAGGTCCAGACGCAATGGATTGGCTTGCCCTACCGAGGCCGCCCAGGGAAAAGACAGGTACTTCGGAATCGGCGGCATCACCGCGCTTGTTGCCATTAATGACCTCGCTAGCGCGCCGCACCAAATTTCCTGCTCATATAGCTGGAACGGTTGACCTTGCCGGGCATCGTCGGTGTGAACAAACTGCAGATAGCCGGCGGGAACGCTCACCCATGTGTTTGGCGACTTCAAATACTTAAGAGTCGTGAACTCGTTTGCCGCAGCCTCCGCTTCACGTTGGAGCAATCGGTACAGGTTGGCGGCCGGCACTCGCAACGAAGACGAGATTGCATCGTTCTTTTCGATGGCATAAAGCTGGTTGAGCAGCTCCTTGCTGGAACGCGCAATCTGGGTCTGATGGCCCTCGAATGTGAACGCTTCTTGCTTCGCAAATGCTTCCCAATTTTCAAGGACGCATGGTCCCGCGAAATAGGCGTGGTCCGCCAAGCTGGTTCCTTCCAAGGCGAATACCAATAGCGGTGCCATTGATGTGCTGGCCAAGTTCGATACCGCGCGTAGGTCATCGTACTTGACCATGGTGCGCCCATCCGTGCCTTTTTGCGCATCACCTTGTAGCTTGGTGTGCGAAAACAGTTCCATGACATTGACCTGGGCGTTCTTAACCACGCCAATTAGGGTCCGGTCACTCGCTCGACGACAAAATATTTCCGCCTCGAGGACGAATTTTGTTACGTTTCCAGACATGAGGCTTACCAGTTCCTCCAAGCCCACACGGCCAACTGGCACTAAGGCTAGCGGTTGGCGTAGCGCCGCATCACCGGTAATCCGGGTATGAATTGTCGCGCGTAGCATTACCAGCAGCGTCATCAAATCGAGCGATTGACGCAACCATTGTCGTTTGTCTCGTGTCTCATCGGTGTCGATGACAAAATCATCGACCAGCATGACGAGCCGACGCGGGACATTGTCGCCGGAGATAGCTCTACCGGCCTCGTCCTTGTACTGGCCACGGCCCCTGTAAATCAGCTGTGCGATTTCCATCAAAGCGGCTTCAATGCTGAATCGAGGAACCGCTGCGATAATCCAGTCAGTTTTGGGGAATGACACGCCGCGTGCACCCGATGATGTCATTAGGAATACGCGTACCTGGTCCCGGGTCTCTGGCTCGATAAGCTTCTTGCGCCGCCAACCGGGGACCGAAGAATCAAGTATTTGGACATTGGCTTGGTTGAGGCCGACATCTGAGCGCGACGCCAGCGTTTTTTCCAAGTCGCTCAGGAATCCCTTGTCTTGGGCAAAGTAGATAACTTGGGCGCCGCCCTTGGCCAACGCGTTGAGTACTTCGGTCTCCGCGGAAGCGAGAAGGGATTCTCCAGACACCCTCCGCACTGCTTGCCGAGGTGTTTCCTGGTCACCCTTATCGGTTATTTCAGGTTTAACGCTGGTTAGATTGACCTGATATCGGATTTTTAGCTCGCTGGCCGGAAAGCTATTGGTCATCACATGCAACGTGTTGCAGGGCCGACCGCCCACCCTGACGCTAGTGACGGCGATGCGGAAAGGCTGAATGCCTGCAGAGCGGGAGACGAGCACCTTGTCCGGTGTCCGGTCCCCCGCGTTGAGATACCTCTCCAACACAATTTCGTTGCCTAGCGATGCGTCGGAAACAACCAGGGTCACGGTGAACAGGCTTGTCTCGCCGGCATCGTCGAAGCACCCGATGAACTCGTTGTGCAACCAACGGGCGACACCATGCACGAACGGCGCACCGGCGCCGTCGCCGGCCAACTCATCAACCATGACCACGATATTCGGCATGCGCTTGGCAAATTCCCGGCGCTCGCGAACGCCCGCAAGGACCGAAGCCTTGTTTCGGAAGAGCGTGGAGAGGGCGTCCATCGTGGTTTTTCCGTTGCCTTTTTCTCGAAAGCCCTGCAACGCCGCAGTCAGCACCACCCGATTCACCTCCGGATTGAGCGCGAGAAGTTCCTGTGTTGTCTTAGCCATGCCTGAGAGGACGCCGACGACTGAACGCTCCTGCACCATGTCTTCGCTCTCGGAAAGTGCAACTTTCGCCATCCGCGAACCAGTGTGTGCACGCTCAATTTCTTGTTCCTGGTCCGGGTCAATCACAAGAATGCTCCCGATGGGTTTCACCAGATTGAGCACCCCATCGGCAATGACGGCGCCGTCAATATGCCTTCGCGTATCGCGCCCGGCCTTGACCTCTTCCAAATGCCAGCGTTCCGCCGAAGCAATCAGCTGGGCGTTGGTTGTTACGGTCAGGATGCCGGAAGGCTCCCCGTTTTTGCGCGCCAAGCTTTCGGTTACGTCGCGATTGATGATGACCCGCGGGCTGACATAGAGGAAGAGGTACCCCTCAGTCTTTTTCTCCAAATGACGTCGTACCGCAGTCGTCTTTCCGATGCCAGGATTCCCCTCGAGTGCGATGACATTCAAAGTTGCGGGCGCTGCCTTTTGCATGCCGGCGACAATAGCCGCGGCATGGATGTCCCGCAGCGTGACGGTGCCGTCAGCTCGAACCAGTCCGTTCATGACGCGCCCGATAGCGTCCTTGGACGATTCGCCAAAGAAGTTCTTGATATGGGCACTGTCGTCGACCAAGGCCAGTGCCGCGTCCACGGTGAATCCCTGCATCGGGTTGGCGAATTCAGGCAGGGCTTCTTCAAACTCAAAACGGTAGTCCTCGCCTGGCGCTGGCATTGACCGCAACGCTTTCATCCCGTCCTTAAGAGGTTTTGGAAGCTTGTTTAGCACACTGTTGAATACGGCTTCTACCTGCGCGGACAAGGCCGCCTCATCGCCATCTGCAATCTTGGTGACCGACCTGTAGGCCGCGCCCATTTGCTCCATCAGGATGCGGCGGGGCTCCTTCTTGCCGCTTAACGTGAAGTTGGCCGCCAGGCTTTCGAGTCCGTTTGGCGTGATAGCCAACGCGCGTGCCGAACAATCTTTGACCATTGAACCGTCCCGCTGCAGCCAGGTGACTGTACTTTCCGCATAGGCAGCACCTTGGCACAGCTTATAGAATGGTTTGTTCTCGCTGGTAAGCGCTCCGAGGTGGTTGCGAATGTCTTCGGAAAGCGAAAACGATTCGCCGTCGACTTCGGCGGCAACACGGGCAAATACACCTCTTGAGTCTACTAGCCGACGATGTCTCATCAGCTCGTCGAGGTGCGCGCTTTGTTCCCTGAAGTCCAGGGAGCCTGGGGGCATATCGTACGAGTACTCCTGCACCAAGAGATAGTCCTCTTTATGCTCGCCCGACAGCCATAGGATGAAGTCGGCGTTCGCGGGCATGCCCTTGTTTATTAGGGCCGGGTCAAGCTGCCCATTGAGTTGGAATTGCTCGTGGAATTCCTTGCAAGTATTGGACCTGAGCTCGGTTGTCCCGGTCTCATCACCAGGCAATGTCAATGGGCACCACAGCGCACGCAGCTTGAGGCGGCCGAGTTCAAGTTGCCAGGACAATGGCTTTAAATACTCGCGCATGGCTGTGTAACCAACACCGAAGGCGGTGAGTGCCAAGTGCTCGATTGCCGCATCCAGTACATCGATTGCATTGTCGTCTAACAGGCCCAGCTTCCGCGATAGGCGCTTGTGAATATCGAGCAGCCTAAAGCTCTTCCACGAACTCAACTGCGGATGGGTGGGCGATAAAATTTTGTGTTCAATAAGGCAGGCGACTACCCCACGTTTGACGAGAATTTCGTAGGCATGGCCCCAAAGCACAGCCTGTTCCTGAAAGGGCAATTCGCTTAACGATTGCTTCACGAAGCTTCCTTGTGCAGTACCTTCGTTACATGTGCGAGGACGGCCGGCAAGCTGAGCAAAACATTGCCGTTGCGCCGGCGCGACATGATTTCAACTTCGCCGGCTGCCGCCGTTGTCGATGGGCTTGCCCAGTCGAACGGGTCCAAGACCGGCAAAAGGTGCTGTTTTACTGCAGGTTTCTCGCTCTCCATGAAATGAATGGCGCGCAGAACACTAATAAGCGAGTCCCGAACCGGTTTCCCAGCACCGGTTCCCAAAATGTTCTGACGAATGAGCTCGTTCTGCTGCAGGTTTTCGACACGTGTTTCTAGGTCAAAGAAATAGGTGCAGAAGCCGGACTGCGGCCGGTTCTCGTCACCTACAACGTTGAGCGTGGCAAATGTGTAGATTGGCATCAGGCTGCGCAGCACATCTGCGGAGTGCTCGCGATACATTTTTTGGTGGTCTTCAAATGAAAGGACCTCAAACGCGCTCTCGAGCGCAGTGCGCTTGCGCAGCCTTGTCGCCGGGAACACATCGCGCCGAAGCGGGTAAAGATGCACATTTGGGAAACGGTTTGCCGCGTCGTCAAGAAATTCGCGTGTGCCATGCGGGGCATGTCGCTCGGAAGCACGGCCAAGATGGCGATTTCCAAAGTGATGTGACAGCAAGAGGATATGCACGAATCCGGCTTTTTCTAACCTGGACACTTCTTCAAGGATGAGCTGTGGCGTTTTAAACGCCTTGCTGCTTTCGACCAGACGCGATTGCATGCGGTCCATTCTTAAATTCGCTTCGTTGTCGCTTCGGTTCGCGACGTAAGTCCGGCTGATAAACAGATGGCCCTCGGCATCGCCGAACTGTGGGTGCACATCGCAGGGGCGCGTTACGTAGGTTACAAGCGCCACCTTGTCCAGCGACCCATCCAGCCCGAACTTCAACGGCTGGCCTCCCAAGAGGGCATGCAGCGCACCGCGCTTGGTCCAACGAAGCATTTCGACGCTCTTTCCCGGAGCCGCAGACAATCCCTGCAGCTTTACGGGCAGTTCCCGGCTTAGGGCCTTCTCTATTGCTTGACTCACGCAGTAGACGGCCGTGTTTCCCTCCTGGGTATCGTCCTCGCGCGCGGCCTGCTTGCCGTCATGTTGAAGACGGAGAATGCTCATCGAAAGGGCTGCGGCCGGATTGGACTGAACAAGCTCACCTTGCGCCGGTTGCTTTAGGCGCCGCACCAGTTCCCAAAGGACGATGTAGGTGACAAGCATGAATCCGACTAAGACAGCAGTGCGAAGTTGCTCGGCTTTTGGGCGCACGTCGTCTTTGACATGGCGCAGCCGCAGGACGTCCATGGAATACTCAATGTCGACCCCGACCCCAGCATCGAACAAGCCAGCATCGGCGACGTCAGGACGCCATGTAAGTTCCTTTTTATCCCAATGGAAGGGGACGAAGCGAGCCGGGATAGTCCGGTCAGATAGTTCCCGAGCCATACAGATGTCGTATGGTTCTCCGAGGGGGGAGAGCGTGCGCTCCTGAAGTTCCGTTTCTACAGATAGCGAGGCGATACTGCCGGGCAGATTAGCGCGTTCAGAGACCTGTAGATGCCGGAACCATGCAATCTTGTCGGCCCCTTTGTCAGACTTGACGAAGATGTCCGTCGACGGCGAGGCCATGGTTTGCAATGCTTCCCAATTAACGAGGTCTTTGTGGACGTACACCATGAACTTATCCACGCGGCGTTTTGCAGCGTCAACTAACGATGTAGACTTCGAACGCAAGACATTAATTAGCTCCTCCCCGAGCTGGTCCATCACTTTTGACCGCGCCGCGACCTTGCGCCAGAGGACGTCAAGTGCCGGGAATGCTGATGTTTTCAAGTCGTCCGAGATTGCTTTGGCCTTCGCAAATACGTCGAGAACACCGTCATCTTCCAGTGAATCTGGAATGACCAAATCTAAAAATATGAGTTCGGCCAATGAGCGCTGAATGCGCGCGTCCGGACCTGGCTGCGCGAGCATGCGGTCGTGTATGCGGTCGAGCCTGGTGTCGAACGCGGATTTGCCGCTCTGAGGATTGTCGCCGTTGATTCGAAAGCGATATGACACTTCTCGAACCGTCGCGATTTCCCGGTTCGGGTTGGTGCGCCGCTCAAAGAGCTGGACCGACCATTCTGCCCAGACGGGCAGGCAGTTGTAAAACAATGCTTTGCGCAGCTCGTCGGCTAGGTCGACGTTGTTTTGGACACCATAGGCATTGCTGACATCCAGAAGAAGCGACTCGCCCTCGGCGCCGGCGAACCTCTCGAAACAGTCGTGCACCCGTTTGACATAAGCTTTTAGACCCGGCCTATTGCTTTGCGCGGCGACGGCGTCCATCAAGCGCATGCTTATTTGCATTCTCACTCGAGACAAGGCCTCGTCTTCCAAAAAATCCAGTAGTTCTGCAATCTGACTTCGGGGCTGATTGCGCTGCTTTCTTATGTTCGAGAGGATTCCGTCAACCTCATCCTGGTCGAGCCCATCATTGTGGAGTTTTCGCGATATCCCGGCGAGAAGCACCTCGAGCCAGTCCCGACCGTCGATGGTCTCCATGGCAGACAACACGCGACCGATATCATGTTCACGTTCCGCGGCTTTTCGACCGGGAGGCGCAAAATGGACCGGCACCATTTTTGCCACGCGGGGCAGCTCCGGTATGCGCTCCCCGATAGACTGGGTCATTAACTGCAGCGTTTTCTCAAGCGAGGCCACTGTAAAAATATTCGGGTCTAGTTGGCCAAGTACCTGGTCGAATTCTAAACTCACAGCCGTGTGCAGGCTTTCGAGCTGCTTGGCGGTAGCGGCTTCGGACTCTGACACCAGGCGCCCACCCACTTTCGCAGCCGTACCGAAGGGTGGCATCACCATATCGCGAACGAAGCCTGAATCGTCCCCCGGTTCAAACGACGGTTTGAAGGACTCATGGGTTATCAACCGCTGAATCACCGAACGAGTGTTGACTCGCAGCTTCTTACCCTCAACACTGAGCAAAGGAATAGCTTGTAAGGCATCGCTGCCCAACGGCGGAATTGATTTAGAAACCAATTCAGCAAGCTTAGCCAAATTGAGTGATGGAGTACGGTTGCGAGCGGAAACGCTCGAACCGCCCCTTACAGGGGAAGTTGTCATTGGTCAGCTCCTTCTGGCAGCTACGCCACTTCACATTCGCGACGACCAGTCGCGAGCATGGATTTGAGGTTAGGTGGGTCTAGTGTATGACTATTTCACTAAAGACAGGCGCATTAAATCAAAAAATCAGTCAACTTGATGCATCCAGGGTGGCCATTTCAGGAGGCGGCGCCCTAACATGGTAGTCTTGTCACTTATACGTTCGCACAAAGCAGGGTTTTGCTATGACCTCGAGCGGGTAAATGAAGCTATCATTTGAATCTATAAATGCCGCTGCACCCGCAGTAAATTGGAAAAGCACAAAATCTAGGCGGAGGGCGCATGGCATGAGACCCCTTCCTCGATGTAAAAGATAAGAAAAGTGCTATGTCCAAACAAGCTAGGTTCCAGGTTGACTCCAGGCTTGCCAGTCTTCTGAGTCAAGAGTACTCATCTACCGAGAAGGCACTCAAGGAGTTGGTCGATAACGCTTGGGACGCGGACGCGGAGCACGTTTTTATTTCCCTCCCAGCCCCAATGTCCTCTGCCTCGATAATCATCAGGGACGATGGCTCTGGAATGACTTCAGAGGAAGTAGAGCGTCACTACCTGAAAATTGCCGCAGACAGGCGAGTGCTTCGGGGTGTGCGAACCGCCGTTCGTAACCGAATCAAAGGGGTTGGCAAATTCGCGGGGCTCATGGCGGCTTCGACGATGAAACTGGAGACCACCGCAGGTGGCTTTGTTACGTCCTTTGAGTTGGAGCTCGGCCATCTCAGCACTGTAGTTGACATCGAACATCTACCGATTTCTTTAAAGGTGGAGACTTGTGATGCCCGATTGCATGGGACCACTATCACGTTGTCGAGCCTCCATAGCGGATTTGCGTATCTCGACGCGACGAAGTTCAAGCAAATTCTTCTGCAGGAATATGGGCGCGAACGTGATATCAGAATCCTAATCGATGGCAAGACCTTGGGGATTGACGACGTTGCGGGCTTGTTTAGGTCAACGGAAGGCGTCGTGGAAGGTGTGGGCACAGTCAAATTAAGCTTTGCCATCGCAGATGGAGCGTCGTTATCTCGGCAGCCTGGTATCGTTATTAGCGTTGATGGGAAGACCGTCGGCAAGCCTTTTTTGTTCGGACTAGACCAGCAGGAAGATTTCCCGGTGAAACTACTTCGTCGCCTATATGGAGAGGTCCAAGCTGATGGCCTAAGTGCGCACGTCACGAATGGTTGGGACAGCTTAGTTGAAAACAGTGAGCTGCTGGCCCGCGTCGTTGATTTTGTTAGACCTATCCTACAAAACGCTTTCAAGGAAAAGCACGGGCGCGAACTGCAGTTGGCACACGCCAGGCTCAAAAAGGAGATACAGCTCAGACTTTCCCAACTGCCAGAAAACAGTCGTCAATTCGCTGATGACGCGGTTAAGAAGGTGTTGAACCGTTTCTATGGTGAGCCGCCCGAGAAGGTCGAGGCATACGTCTACGTACTTCTTGAGGCGCTTGAGCGGTCTGAATATGGCGATGTGCTACGGCACCTTGCAGAGGCATCGCGCAGCGACGTCGCGTCCATTGCTGAAGGTCTTGACGACTTTGGTCTAGCGGAAATGGCCCATCTTGTCGAACAAGCGAAAGCACGCATGTTTGTCTTGGATAGCCTTGAAGCAATGGTGACGAATCCAAAGACTCTTGAGTCGCAAGTCCATAAGGCATTGGAGCGCAACCTATGGGTCTTGGGCACTACAAATTCCCTATTCAGCTCAAACAAGACTTTGCAGAGAATAGTGGAGTCACAGATTGGCGACAAGTACACCGACGAACGAGCAATGCTGCGCCCCGACCTTCTGCTCAATGAAGGATTTGCAGGCGAGTACCTCCTAATAGAATTCAAACGACCGGCGCACGCGTTGAAGTGGGAGGACTATACTCAAGCCACGACGTACCGACACGCCCTGAGAAATCACATCACGAAAAAGATGCGTATATTCATTATAGGTGGTTCGCTCTCAACCGATTTCCCTACTGGGAATATGGAGGCGGACCTGACTGCGCTTACTTTCTCAGATATCATTTCAAGCGCTAGAACTGAACTCGCATGGAAGCTTCGAGTGAATAATTGATAAAGGATAGTCCGCGGGCGGAGTTAGTTCTTTATTAAACTAACTGCCGTGCCAACACCCGTCCAACAAATTCGCCCCCACCTCTGCTCGCCGCAATCAGCGCCCGTACATCCGCTTTGACCACAGTCTCATCCACGCCAGCGGCGCTCGCCGCCATCACGGCCGCGTACGCGTCCAACACATCCACACCAGTGATGTCGTGGCCCCATCCGTTAGCAATGCCTCGCAGTGCCGTCATGCCGGCGGACAGCGCAAATTCCGGTCGCTCGGCCGCGAAGTCCCGCGCTGCGCGTATCAGCGTCCGCGGGTCTGCCGGACTCCGATTTGCGAGCTCGATGGCCAAGTCGAAAAAGCCTGCGTCCTTTGCCGTGGCAAACCACTTGCCTTCCTGGCCCGGCTGGCTCGCAATGAGGTCGCGCAAAATGGTCTCCCGCGGCATGTGCGGGTACTTCTTCACGATGGCTTTGAATGTCGCCAAATTGGTCGTTGCGTACGTCGCTTCTACGGCATAGCGCGCATATGCCTCATCCGCAAACCCTGAGTCCAACAATACGCCCTCACAGAACGCCGCGATGGCCGCCAAAGGAGCGTTCAGTCCTTTCGAGTCCTCAGCGTAGCGGATGGCCTCTGCGTGCTTGCCGGCCGCAGCCAGGGCCTTGGCACCCCACACTCGGTTGTGCCACGATTTGTGCCGGTACTCTGACTTTGCTATCAAGGCGAGAAGCTCGTCGTATCTGCCAGCCGCATACAACGCGCTCAGACAAGCGGTCGTCCCTTTCAAGTATCCATATTCCCCACTGCTCGCGCAGTGGTTCCACATCGTCGTCAGCGTTGGCGCCAAATCATCGGCCCATTTTGCGGCAATCTCAGGCGTCGCGCATAGGTCGCCCCAAAACTCACCCAAGTACTCGAGGTAAGGCATGTCGTCTTCCTGGAGAGCGTCCCACAATCGGTCCAGCCATTTCTCGCGAACCGCTCGGCTGACGTCGGCCTTCGCAATGATTGGGACGAGGGTCTCGATGGCGCGGTTGACGGCGGAGCCAATGCCACCAGAGCTGCTGTCAACCTGCTCGATGGCCGGCGCCAGCTTTTCGAGGAACAGGATGGCGCCTTCGGCGGCAAGCACTGGCTCCCTCTTGGCCAACGCTTTAATTCAATAAGCGCCTCTTTGATGCGCTGCATTGGCGCATCTGATTTCCAGCCGAGGCATTGCGGCGAAAGCGTGGGGCGAACTGCCATTTGTATGTTGTAGCCATGAGTTCAAATGCTGGGGTAAATTGATGACGCTGACAATGTTTTTGTGGCACGCTGGTCATCCGCAAGATGGATGAACATCGGTTTTTCCGGCGGCAAGAATAGCAGATGGGGCGCAGTAAGCGCATAATAAAAAAAACGTTAATAGTCGATGAGGAAATATGATGAGCACAGTCAATCTTGCGTACACAGTCGTTACAAATCCCGATTCGCTCGTTGGGTTCAAATACTACGTCAAAGCTGGAGATTTATTTGATGCTGAAGACTATTCAGCGGTATACAAATTGAATCGAGCTGACCTCGACGCCGATGACGTGCTGGCCGTCCAGATTGCGGTCGGAATACTAACGCCCGGTGAGTGGTTGGCGGTTTCACATTCCGTTGCAGCGTAACGGGGAAAATCGGCCGACCGTTTTGGTTTTTTTTTGAACCGAGTCAATTGTGGGGCCAGGTATCAGGGCAAGTATCTTGGTCTTCAGCGGATAACTCTGAGAAGTACAAGTCTCACATAATTATGCAATTGCGAAATCCCAACCACTACGTAGTCCGGGTGGACTTTCCTCGAACTGGCGACGACCCCATCGCACACTATATGCGCTGGCAAGAATGCATCTTCGCTGGCCAACATGTTGCGAACATGTGCTTCGACGCGAAGGCCGACGCCACGCCAGGTAGTAAAGACGAACTGCTGGCGCTCGCTGTTTGGCTTGTTTGCGGTCAAAATTTTACGGACGAGGAGACCCGCTGGGTAGTGAGATACAGTGAGGGTCAGCTTGGCTGGTAGGTACCTGAAGTTTGTGGCGCTGTCCACCGGCCTCGGTCACCGAACCGTAGGAAGCACCTCACCACCGCCAAGGACATGCCGACCGACGGGATAGACTATCGGACGGCCAAAATCCACTAATGGATGATGCGTTTAAGCTTCTTTGATGTTCGAAGCCTGCGCACCTTTTGGGCCTTGCGTAACGTCGAACTGGACTTTTTGATTTTCTTTCAGCGTCTTGAATCCGTCCATCGAAATTGCTGAAAAGTGTGCGAACAAATCATCGCCACCGCCGTCAGGCGTGATAAAACCGAAACCCTTGGAGTCGTTGAACCATTTCACTGTACCGGTTGTCATTATGCACTTTCAAAATTGACTCACAGGACGCCGACTTGTGGTGGCTTGATGCCACCGGTCGGGTGCTTCGAGCACTCCGTTGTCGGATTGCCGAAGTTGTATTGTAGCTAACTTTTCAGCGCTGCGCGAGAAGTTTAGGTGAAATCCTAGCATCGCACAATCAACTAAGAAGCGCTTCGAAATCGGTGAGAAATGGCACCATTAATTGGAAATCAACTTCCTCGAGGTCGAGCCTCAATATCCGAAGTAGCAGAGCCTGGGCCTCGCCGACAGTGACCGTGCCGGGCACGTCCTCGCCCAGCATCGACGACAGAAAATCCTGGTGAAAATCGCCAAGGAAAATGATATCGCCCATGCGAATTAGCGTGTCAGCAGTTGCCATCAACTTTCTTCGCGGTGGTGCGCCAACGCTGCCGGTGTCGCTACGTTCGGATGCGAAGGCGAAGCCGGTCTCAATACTGATGCCGCAGCCGGTCCCTGCTTTGCCATGAGCAGCTCGACGATTTCCACGACAACTTTTTCGAGGCTCTTGTTGCCAAGAGATGTAGTGGGATACTCTGGTCGCCCGGGGCCCTTCTGGCTGTTGTAGAGCTCGATAATAGCCGCCTTGGTCCAACGTTTCTTGGACGTGAGCGGTGAGAATGCCATGTGTTCAGGGTGGAGGGTGAACCCTTCAGCGGTGGAGTCGATGACGTCTCGCGGCGTCAGGTCTGGGAACGTGATTGTTGCCAAACGCTTCTCGCAGACGGCCCAGCTTTTTGCTCCAAGCAGCCCGTCGCCGGTGTCAATGATTATTGGGAAACGGGGCTTGCGGAAGAGGAAATTCAGTGAGGTCATGATTATTTCGGGAGGCTGCAGCTGGGTGTCGGGTGATGGGGGCGGACGGTCGAGTTAGTCCTTGGAGTTATCGTCGACGTGTTTTGACGCGGACGATATCGAAGAACCGTCGGCCAAGGTTTTGAGCTTTTGGCTTGCCCGAAATGTGGCGACGCGGCGGGCAGGGATGGCGGCCTCTTCGCCGGTCTTCGGATTGCGGCCCAGGCGTGACACCTTATCGCGGAGCTGGAAGTTGCCGAATCCGGCTAGCTTGACGAATTCTCCGCGCTCAAGCGCATCTCCGATTTCGTCGAAGAAGCTGTCGACCATGTCTTTAGCTTCGCGCTTGTTGAGGCCCACCTGTTCGAACAGGAGTTCGGCGAGTTCTGCCTTGGTTAGCGTTGGCCCGCAATCGTCTGCTACTTGGGCAGCCTTAGCTGGCGCCAATGCTCGCTTGAGGCCGCTTGCGGGCGTTGACGGCAACTTGCCGGAAAAATCAACAGCAGTCGTAAAGTCGGACGCTAAATCAAGTGTTCCCATTATTTCCAGTGGTGCCAAATGTCGCTCCGGTAGATTTTTAGGAAAGGAACGCCTTTTATCTCGCAGCAGCGCTCACCTTGTCATCGCGTCGTTAGCTAGTCTTTTTGGGACGATTTCAAGGCCAGCAAGTATCGGATACTGCTCCACAGAAAGCAAGACCTTGCGCTGCGCGGAGTCTGGCTTTACCAGCGAAGAACTGTTGACACAGGTCACGTCCTTTTCGAAGGTGACGCAAACCGCCATCACCGAGCTGACCGTGATTGGAGCGTGGTGTTGTGCCACGGATGAGGACGAACGTTTCTCCGTGCAAGAACAGTCAGTATGGCCGTGGTTGACGCATAATATACGCACGTTTGTAATTAAGATATGAGGCCTGCCATGAGCACTGTCAATCTTACGTATACGGTCGTTACAGACCCCGATTCCTTCGTTGGGTTCAAGTACTATGTGAAAGCTGGGGATATGTTTGATGCTGATGATTTTGCAGCATCATATAAACTGAATAGAGCTGAACTTGATGCCGATGACCTGCGGGCCACACAGGATGCAGCCGCAACACTCGCGGCCGGTGAGTGGCTGGCGGTTTCCCACTCTATTGCGGCGTAGCAGCCAAAGTCGACTGTCGGGCTCGGTTTTCTGAAAAATGTCACTTCTGTACGGGGCACCGGATGCCAACGCCCGTATCTTCGCCATCAACGGCTGAGAGATGCATCGCAACGCTTAACTAAATATGCAATCACGAATTCCAAACGACCACGAAGTTCCGGTCGATTTTCCTCGAGTTGGCGACGACGCTATCGCAAACTATCTGCGTTGGCAGGAATGCGTCCACATTGCTGGACACGTCTCGAGCATGTGCTTCGACGCAAGGGTCAACTTCGCGCCAGGTAATAACGACGAACTTCTTGCGCGAGCTGTGTCGCTAGTTTGCGGCTACAATTTTACGGACGAGGAGACCCAAGGTAGTGACACGCAGTATGGCTCAGCTTGGGTGGTAGTTGCTAAAACCGCGGCGTCTGACTTGCCACAATTCCCGCGAAATAGTCAGCAGAGCCACAGTCCGAAGTGCACACCGTTGTGCAAAGAGGTCGCCTGCCTGGTGGGGCTGGCGGTCGCTCAAATGGATGCAAATTTAATCTAGGTCCCCAGCTGAGAGGAAATCGACAACCGCGGATGGGCGTAAGTATTCACAGAGCCGCTTTTGTCTAGGGGAATGCATAGTACTGCGGCGATTTCTCCGGCACGCCCTTCAACCCGCTCCGTTTGCTTGCTCTAGTGCCGTCACGAATCAATGTCTGAACATCGGTTAAAAGGGCGCGGTTGCTGAGGGTATAGTCGTGTCCCATAAAGTTGGTTTCGATTTTGGACGCATCTACTAAATCTATCCCTTCAATCCCTATCGCTTCTCCACCCATGTCACCAAGCCTTGGCCATTTATGGAAGTCGCGGGAAAGTTGTAAGGCTTTATCATTCTTGGATGCGTATACAGTCACCGAAGTCCCTAGTTGGACGAACCTAGGTGCAATATCCGTGCGAAAGATAGAAGCATTTATATCGGGTGCGGCGAGAATTAATTGCGTAAATCGCTGTTTAAGTTCGGGCCTTTTTTCGAGAAGGTTCGCTAATGCGTTGACCGTGGGCCGGTTCCCCATGCTGTGAGCAATGACGTATATGCTGTCAGCCGAAGATTTATCCGCAAAGTCCGCCAAGAATTCTTGAAGATGACTTTGCGTCCACGCGGCTGATTCCTCATCAGTCGGATACCCCTGCGGGGTTGCGCGTGAGGGCCAACTATAAAATACGGGCAAACACGGTAGATTTATGTCTGCGGCAATTTGCGCTGTGCGTTTAGCTGCATCTTCAAACGAATTGTTGTATCCATGGATGTAGATAAATGCGGGTCGTTTACTGTTACTCTGCATCGCCTGTCTAATGTTTCCGAAAAAATCATCTCGACCAAGCCTGGAAACTTTATTTATTAAGGTAAATTTACTTGCGTCGTCTCTATAGAAAAATTCATACCACTTGGGTTCCGGAATTTCCCCGATTTTCCGGTCAGTTGGCAAGCTCACTGATACGGTACCGTACGAAATATTCGGTGTTACCTCATTGGGCTGACCGTCAAAGTATGTGGAACTTCCGACATATTTTCTGTCAGTCGCATAATAAATCAGAACTTGAATCGCGCCATTCAACGAATTGGAAGGCGGGGTTACTACGACAGGCGTAGGAGCCGGAGCCGGAGCCGGAGCCGGAGCCGGAGCCGGAGCCGGCGGCACTTCCACAACCACCGGTGCCGGCATGGGCTCCGGTATTGCAGCAGGGGTCTGCAACATCACTGAGGAACACGCCGAAAGCGCACTAATCGACCCTGCCAACGCTATTTTGCCGAGAATGCGTCTTGACGTAGACGAGACCGACTTATTAAAAAATAACATCATTAACCCCCGGGTTAGAGTCTAATTTAGCAACGAAAAACGGTGATTTTTGGATGTATTACTGTACCAATTCGAAGTCAATCGAGAATCTGCCCGGACGGAATAACATAAACGCGGGGATAGCAAAGGCCATTCGCTGAGTCTCGTCGCCCCAAAAATGCATTCCATGGAGAGTACCGTTTTGCTCCATAACTGGGGAGCCACTATCGCCAGGCGCAGTATCGGCAAGAAACTGGTACGCAGCTTCAATTACAACGTCGCCACACCCCGGGTAGCGAAGAGGGACATTTGCCCATTCTTTTACGAACTGTGCAGCGCGGGGACCGTTTGGGGTAAAAATTGCGCAGGCGAGCGGACGATTAGTTCCAGGCTCAACATAGCGCGGCATCACGCCATTTGCGTTCCAAAATATCTCTGATGCTGGATTTGCCAACGCAATTGCGGCATCTAGGCAGGGCTTGCCGAATGCCGACATCGTGAGGTACTCATACAGCCGACCAACGACGTTCGGAGAGGAGCGCGGGCGAATATATGTATCAGTAGCTTTAAGTTGCGGATTAAGCAGCGAGAGCGCTAGCACATGATGACAACCTAGTAAGAATCGATTGGTTGGTTGTTTTTTTTGGACCACTATGCAGCATGCCGCGCCGCGTAGCGATAGTGCTTGATTGGCTGTTGCAGATGAGCTTATGCCATTAGCCAAGTTTTGCATGGCGTGAGGGACTCCATTCCCGAGCTCCTCCACATCCGTCGGAATTTTGTAACGGGTCCGATTCATTCCATTGTGGACGTAGGCAGTAATATAAGGCGGCACCGGTTTAGCAATGCCGGCTTTCTTTTTATCTACTAAAAATCCGATGCATACCTCGGCTAAAACTTCGCCCCCCGTTTTCTTGTATCCTGCGCCGATAGCGCATACGTCGAATTTCTTAATCAAGAATTTTCCTCGATTCGCGCAAACATGTCGAACAATTGCAAGTTTTTCATCCGGTGTCAATGCACTGAATTTATTTGCAACTCGACGGGCTTGGTTCATTTTTTTGCCTCGGTAATCTCGATGTCCTTTGGCTGGAACCGCGATTGCGATTCCGTCGAAAGAAATATCTTGAGTTGTTCCACCGTATTAAGTTCAGGAGGTTTGTTGGCGCCGCCTATTAAAGTCGTCGTTCCCTTAAGCTTTACGCCGTCTACTTTGAATCCGCTGAGCTTCCAATATTCCAGCGTGGGGCTCTTGCGGTTTGCAAGGAGTGCATTGGCGTTTTTTTCAAAATCCTGCACGTCAAAGTTTGCTGATTCTGTCTGATATGGTGAGGGTGGTGGCGCGTAACCCGTCGCCTCGCCTGTTGCTGGGTCGAAGTATCGCTGTAGATTCATTGGGCTGTCCCCGGAAGGCTTGGTTGCTTCCACGACAACAACCTCATATGTATTGAATGCTACATTCGTGTAAGGGCGTAAGGGCAAGAACCTTCTTTGTCCTTCTGCTAAAGGGGTGGCGTCGCTAGCCCCTGTCACTTCTTTCGGCTTTAGAATTGGATAAAGCCCAGGCGCTGCCACCGTAACTTTCGTAATTTTTATCGACACCCTTGTCCCTGCAGTCATGGCTGCAGTATCCAAGGCCCCTTGCGGAGCACCGGAAACAGCACTCAATGGCATGATTTTGCTCGTCGCCAATTTCCCAAGAGCTGCGAAACTGGTTGAATAAAAATCCAGCAGAGGTTTTACAACAGCACTGTTATCGATTTTGGCATCCAAGCCGTAAAGGCCCCATCCTTGTGTCATGGTAACCGCGATATTGGCGTTGCCTAGCCCTGGCTTACCCTGTACAACGTATTTTTCGTCAAAATCGGGCATCCACACGATATCGAAGAATCGCCTTCCCAGCGTCGGGGTAAATATCGCGGTCGTATTAGTAACTGATATTCCATACTTACCACTACTCGGCGTGTCAGTGGTGCTTGTAGTGGAGGGCTTTGCCGGTTCATCCTTTTCATCCACTTTTTTAGGTTCTCCGGGCGCGGCTGGGGTTGGCGTTGTCACCGGTGTTGTTTCGGTAGCTCCTTGCGGCGCGCCAGAAACCGTGTAAGCGTCCCTTGGATTTCGAACCGCGCTAATAGGAATTCGAGTTGCAATGTCCTTTCCTAAATCACTTTTAAATAAGCTCGACATTTCATTTTTGTCTTTGACATTGTCTATCAGTAAATATTTTCCGTCGGGTGAGAGTACTCCTGAAACCAGATAGGCCGTTGAGCCAATTACAAACGGTTCGAAAACCTGCACATAAGGACGGGGTAAATAGAATGGAATACCCTCAGGCTCCGGCTGAGTTGAAACCTTTAAGACCCTGACGCCAGCGCAGCCCCCTAAGACAAGTAATGATGCAGAAATCAAAAGGACATTGCTCGTGACGCGCATATGTTTCTCCTTGTTATTTTCTAGAAAAAGACCTGAAGCGAGACGCTGCTTATCGATGAGTGTAATGAGGGATGAGACCAACGGTCGACGTCCGGGTGCTGTGCAGATATCAATGCAGCCTACATCTCGTCCAATTATTGCAATTAAATCTACGCTATTTCATTTGGAAATGATACAAATTTGAAAACTATTGCGTTGGATTGTGGAGTATTTGCAACGTTGGAACTTAGTGTTAATTGCAACGCCAATGTTGATAGCCGTTAGGCAGTACGTAAAACGTTGCGCAGGTGGAACGTTGAAGAGCCAAACAGAGTGGTTTCCACCATTCCTATCCCCGCCCTCAAGGGCGGGTCAGTCCTTGCCGCCGGCGGGCCGGATGCCAAATCCGCATCCAACCAAAGCCTTTGAGCGTAAAGGCATTTTCGATGCCGTCAAGGGTTCCCTTCGCCGGGCGCCTACCTCCATTGACCGCACCGAAGATGCCGGTGCGCTGGAGTGTTGCCAACCGCCAGTTAGCTGTAACCGTGCGTGCCATCCAGCCCTTTCCGCGGATTAATACCAGGGGCTTGTTAGGGCCGACAAAACGTTGGCGGCGCGTGTTGACGGAGGTGCCATCGCTACGAGACCCGCCATACTACTTTGGTGCCCAGGCCGCCACCAGTTGGCCAAGCAGAACTTCATAGCAGTGGCGCGATGAGCGCTGAGGATTGAGCGCTGTGGGTTGGCTTGGGGGAAACCAGACCCTCTTCCGGACGTTGGTGTTGAGCATCCGATATACCAGGTGCAACGGGGTATGATGTGTACCCTCTACTGACCAGCAATTTCATCAGGCATGCAGCATGGCACAATATGGCGAATGGACTCAAAAAGGCGCTACGCTAGGCGAGGTAACTGCTCAAGAAGAGTACGGCATGAGCCGGGAGTTGATTATCGCGGGCATCGAAATCGGTACGCTTGAATACCGGGACGGTGCGGTATGGGGCAATCCATATCTGCGGCTACTGCGGAGCCAACTCGAAGCCCATATTGCAGCGGAACTTGGTGCCGGCTATCTGGCCAACGTGAAGAACCAGGCTGAGCTGCGCGTGGTGCAAAAGGAAATCGCCGCGACCGCCAAGAAGCTGATGCAGCTTCAAACGCGGAGGACCGAGCTTGAGGCATCGTTGGTCAATGCGAGGAAAACAGACTGACTGTCGGAGGTTAGTCTGTTACAGGCGGCGAGACGAGAAGGAGTATCCAGATAATCACGATGAGGGGTATGTCTGCTTGAAAGCGTTGCATGACGACCTTCAACAGGGATACGATGAAACCTACCCGAAACGACCACCTCCTAGGAGGCGCGCTGTTGGCTCATAGGCTAGAAAAACCCGTCGGCCAATTGCAGTTGATTTGCTCGCGGCAGCATCGCCCCGTTGCTGTACATGCCGAGTCCTGCGGAGCTGGTCGTGACAAGCGCTATCGGCCTCATTTGCCGCCGACAGCAGCTATTTTAACCTCGACACGAATTCGATTTGAATGACCAAAGTTCCGCCAAAACTTCAACCCTGGTTTGACGCGCGGCGTCGGTTCAAATTGAGCCACGCGGAAATCCAGATGGCCCGTGAGCTGGGATTAAATCCAAAGAAATTCAGTTCCTTGGCCACCGAGACGCAACAGCCATGGAAGCTCCCGCTCCGCGAATTCATTGCCGAATGCTATTTCAAGTGCTTCAAGCGTGCGCTGCCGGAACACGTGCGAACCCTCGAGCGGGTAGTCGACGCCGATGTTGTTCGGCGAGAACTATCGAATTGTACGCCGGGTACCCAGACCTAATTTAACTTGACCCAGGTCTGAATCGCGGCTAGGGCATGCAGGGTATGTGCGGCTGGGCCGGCCTCTGAATCGAATTAGTTCGCAATCCGAAACTGCTCCTTGTCCTTACCAACAAGCCAGCGTGGCGCACGACCACGGCCCGTCCAGGTCTCGCCAGTTTCAGGGTTCTTGAATTGCGCTGCGACCGAGCCCTTGGCTTTCGTAGCCTTCGTACTGCGCGCGGAAGAGAGGTCGGCAACGGTAACTCCATGCAGTTGCATCAAGTCCTTAATTGTCTTGATTGCGCCATTGATTTCATCTTTGCGGGCAGCTTCTGCGAGGGATTGCAATTTTGCGATTTGTTCAACATACTCTGCGTACGATGGCATCATTTTTCCAATATGGTCGGTAGGGGTTTGAAGCGGCGATTGAATATACACGCAATGTAACACGTCGACAAGGGGGCCGGCAAATCTGAAGTAATTTTCACTGATTGGCGACGAGAGTGACCTGTTCAATTGGCGCTCGCGCTTATTTACTGATGAAAGCTACTTTCACTCGTTCGCATGAATGGACGCTGTGCGATGGATTTGGGGCGATTAAGCGATGAGATGGATGAGCTGTTCGAGGAGTTTCAGGTTAAGGACTGACGAGTCGTTGCCGTGCCGCTAAAAGGGCCGAATTGTATCACAATGACAATTCGAAGACCCATCGTCGTAGCCATCAACTTGAGCTGACGGTTTCACTTACACTATCCATAGGGATGCCACATGAAGATTTCGAGGCTCGCGATACAGAACTTCCGTTCGCTCAAGGAGGTCGAGTTTTCTCCCGGTGGCTTCAATATCCTCGTTGGTCGCAATAACCATGGAAAGTCAAACATCTTCGAAGCGATTGAGTGGTTTTACTCCGGCAAGGGCGACCCGAATGAGATAAGGTTCTCTGGGGCTGCACTCGACGACGAAACGGTTGTCGAAGTCGAGTTTTCCGGTGCACAGTTGGGCATAAGCCGCATCTCGAATGCGGAAAACCAGCAGAAGCTAAAGAATGTCATCGGCGACCTTGATGTTCTTCGAGTGCGTCGGACCAACAAGGATTTAAAGAACCGTTACGTCTACAACGTTAAGGATGATAAGTGGCAAAAGCAGCCTACAGGCGCAGACAGTGCGTTCAATAATTGCATCCCCCGTTTTGAGTTCGTCCTGACAGACAAAAGTCTCAAGGAGGTATCTGCTTTCAAGACCACCACTCCAATAGGTCAAATGCTTAGCAGTGTGGTGTCCGAAGCTCTTGAGAAGGACACGCGCTACATCGAATTCAAGGAGAAGTTCGAGGAGCTCTTCCAGTCGCCAGATTCAAGCGTGCGAAGACTGTTGCAAGAAACGAGTGAGCGCGTTAGGGCGCATCTCGCACTTCAGTTTCCGGACTGCACTTCCCTTGAGTTCAAGGTGGAGATTCCTCCATTCGAGGAGTTTCTCAAGAGTTACACGACAACCGTCGACGACGGTGTAGAAACAAGCGCGGATGCCAAAGGCGATGGGATGCAACGTGCCCTGATGCTCGCTATCATCAGGGCCCACGCCGACACCCGCCGCGAAGATGCATTAGGGAAGGCGTTCCTGTTCTTCATAGATGAGGCGGAACTGCATCTCCATCCAACGGCGCAGCGGCAGCTTAAGAACGCCTTAAGCAGCTTGGCCGACGGCGTAGACCAGGTATTTATAACAACGCATTCGTCGGTTTTCTTGTCGGACAGGCACGCTCAGCAAGTAGAATTTGTCGTTGAAAAGGAGGAGGGAGCGACGACTGTCCAACGCATGACTAATCGCGAGCGGATGCGTACAGTTTATGACCTTTTAGGTGGTAGCCCGACAGACCTTTTATTGCCTGCCAACTTTCTGGTTGTCGAAGGGCCAAGCGAGGTCAAGTTTCTCGAGTTGGTGTGTTCGCGCCATTATTCGGACAAGCCGCGCATTCATATCGTTGCTGCTGATGGTGATGATGAGCGCCAAGCTCAATACCTTTCGGCCATCATGAAGACGTATGCTCCGCTTGGCGATTCGCCGATATATAAGAGCCGTGCGGTACTGCTGTTCGACAGCCCAACCGGACCAGAGAAAGCACGGCGGTTGGAGGCGTTTTTAAATGAACACCCCGACATCCGTGACAGTGGACGTGCCCATACCCTGCCAGCGTTAGGCCTGGAGGATTACTACCCCATTGGACTTCGCAACCAACATGCCAATGTTCAGCAAAAGGTGAAACTAGCCGGTATCATGGGCAAGAACATTACCCGAGAATCATTCGAGCAAGATATGCTGGTAGCGTATGCCGCTCTTGGGGCATGTTGGGATAAGGCCTATGGCGTAGCATCCTTATGAGCCGCGCCCGCAATGAACGTGGGAGCGCTTGAATTGGCGAATTGACCGCTACCAGCCGAAAGCATTGTTTTATAAATTTGATGACAATTTCACATGCACGCGATTATCCGACCTGGCCACCACCGTAGTCGTGGAAATCTCCAGTCTTGATTAATTTTAGTAGAAATATTCTCTCTTACAAAAAATGACTCCTGCCGAATTTGAAGAAAAAGACTACGAAGGTCCATTATATAATCAGTTGCTTTGTGGAAATCACAGAATTAATACCCCCGGACAGGTATTTGAGAATGCGTTGGGGATTGATTGCTCGTTGGAGGCGCATCACGCTATTTTTTGGGATTACTTTAACTTTAAAAACATCCCTAACGGTATTCTATTAACGGACTATAGGTGGGGGTGGGTCCACCGGAGACATGGTAAGAAATTGAGGATTTCGAAGTTCCCGGTAAATCTGTTGATACAAGCTAAGCGTCCAGACACCTTGGTTGGCCCAAATGGAAAATTTATCACGCTGGGAATTCCGAATGGATACTGGCGTTTCGAAATCAACAAGCACCAGCAATCGCTTTTGAATAAATTGTCGCGTCGACTGAACCATCGTGCGTTGGTAGTATATGCCTCGCCGGCCTTCGATACATGGAATGATTTAGATAATTACATGGAGTCCCAACAAATAGTCGAGAACTCGTCGTTCGTTAATGTAGAGCGGATGAACGGTCATCATACTTGGAATTATAATAAAGCGGGCTGTGTTGGAGTGGGTGCTTCTGAGCCGGAAGAAATAATAGATAAGAGTTTTCAAGAACAATTAATATCAAAGTTGGCCGAAAGCAAAGATGATTTGGACCCGTTCGAGCATTTATTGCTTTTAGATAATGCGATTCAAGAAGTGATTGCTTCCGACCCTTACAATCCAATATGTGTGTCGTTCTACAGGCGTTTGAATTCAATTGTTTTGCCTAAGGAAAACGAAGTAATGTTGCGGTTTTTAAGGGTAAAGATATTTTTTTACCTCAATAATGTTGAATGGTTTGGTGCTCATCGCGAGCGTTAATTTCGAAAATAATAAATATCAATTTGCCTGGGGATGCAAAATTCGGTCTAATCCTACTTTGGATTTTTGGCATGATTTATGAGCTGGAGGAACGCAGAGAATTTTTCCTAGATAGGCGGGTGCGTCGGCCAGAAGCCACGATTTACCAATCCGGCCGACGTCAACCATTCTGCGAAAGGCAATTCACATCGATTAGCCAAGCCTACACAGCTGGTCGCCTACGCGCATCAAAATCTTCCCTTCACTGTTCATAATCCGTTTTATCTTTGCCATTTGTATAGTTGGCGAAGGCGCAACCCGCATTCATATCCTCTGCGACTTTGGGCGATAGTGAAATGTTCCCTGTTCGCTTTCACATACAGGAGTCACCCGCTCTATCATTATTTTCGGTCCACAACACTCTTAGTGTGAGTGTGACCTAACCCACATGGGGGAGTTCAATGTTTCTGTAGCTAAGCTGAAAAACGAAAAGCCCCGAAGTGCGGTTTAACTGATGCATATCACGGTGGTCGACAACTAATCTTACAGCCGGAGACTTCCCGCCATGCAATTCGATGCTCATTTCGTCGCCGAATTGCGTTTCTCTTTTCTCCAATATCCTACGCCGGGCTGCCAAGGAAGAGCTGGAAGCGCTGGAAATTTAATCTTGCTGAACTCTTCATGTATCACGTGGAATGGAACGCCCGAGCCGTAATTATCCGTTATAGTGCCGTCGCCGCTGGCATGACCAAGTATGCGTTTCATGGGTTTGGTATCTATCTTAACGGCTTCCATGAGGTCCTTCATGTTGTGCCTGAGCGAATACAGGACCTTTTTTGGCGAGGTAAAGCCAAGCTCGGTCTTGTAGCGCCCGAACCATTTGGAGAACGCGCCGCCCAATTTTCCGTGAAAGTCTTTGGATAAAGTAGGGAACAGGCGCGTTGAATCTTGACCCCGTACCCATTCGACGTATCGGAGAAAGCCAAGTTCAATCAATTCCTTGGCAATCGGAAGTTGCCGACGGGATGAGTTATTTTTGAGCAAGCGTTTTTCACGCGCATCTTTCTCGCTGTTCGAGTCGTCTTCGAACAGACAGTCATCGCCGTCCAGCAAATCGGTGATGACGAAGCGCCAGCCGAGCTTTTCGTCTCGTTGAATATCAGAAAGCTCTAATCCTGCGATTTCTTCAGGACGAGCTCCCGTATAAAACATCATGAGAGGAATCCAATATGAAGCCTCACCCGCCTGGCCGGATGAGCGCAGGTGTTGAGTAAACACTGATGAGCCGAAAAGGACGTCGATATCCTGCAGTGTGAATGGCAGACGCTTTTTCTCTCCTTTTTCCTTCTTGGACTCCTTGAACCCCAACGTATTTTCAGCAGGATTACTCAAGAGTAAGTTTTTGCCAACGGCGATTCTAAAAATCTCCTTTAGTTTGTTGATGCGGCCGTTAATGGTCGGCACTTCGAGCTCCGCCTTCTTCATGCCGCTTACAAATTCCGAGATGTGCTTTGGAGTCAGTTCCGCAGGGCCTTTCAAGTTTAGGTCGGCAGCAAACATCTTCAGTTGTCCCCACGGCGTCTGGTAGCCTATAACCGTGGATTTGGGACGGTCATTTACGTAATCTTGCCATGACTTGAACACTTCATCCCATCCTGAACCAGTGGAGGTTTCGATTCCGATTTTTGCTGGGTGTGAGACCTCGGGGGCGACAACGTCGGTGTTGACGGCGTTACCCGCTTGCCGTGACAATTGAAGGTCCAAGGTCTTCACGACGGTTTCGAGGAAGATGTAGCCAGCCTTTTGGGCTGCTTCAGCGCTCAGCTCGGCATCGAGACCGCAAAGGTGCATGAAGCCGAGCATTGCCGGCAAAATCGGTTTGACCTGCCCACGCGCAAGCAATTTCCCGAGCTCCGTGCGCTGTTGCGCGAGAACTTCTCCATGTTCATCGAACTCGTCTTCGTCCATTCCATTTTGGCGGACCTCCGCGTCGCGTAGCAGGACTCGGTGAGCCCAGTACTGCGCAAGGCCGCAAATCTGCTCGTCGGTCAACGATTTAACATGGGATAGCTTTAATGCTTCATTGCGCTCTTTCAGCGAAACAGAGTGTGCGGCAAACTCGGCGTCGATGCGAACCTGTTCAAGTCGAAGCCGTTTGGTTGCTTCCCCTTTGTCTGAAGTGCGCAGGCTTCGAACGATTTCGGCCTTGCCGGTAGGGTAAGCTGACAAAATTGCTGTGGGGATGCGGCGGCGAATGTAGAAATTGCCAGTTTTTCCGCGGGAGAAGAGATGCTCTGATGTAGATTTCACGTTTTTGCTCCAGTCTGTTGTTGTGTAACAGGCTGTGTAGCAACTACGCTTATTTATCTTATATTCCGCCTTGCATTTCAATGAAATCAAGGGGTTATGAAGAAATGGGGTGGCTGATGGGGCTCGAACCCACGACAACAGGAATCACAATCCTGGACTCTACCAACTGAGCTACAGCCACCACTGACCTACAAAGTTCCGATGCTCCCGGAACAGAGCGAGATTATACAAAGATCCGGGGAAACAGGCAAATCTAATTGCTGATCACGCCGAATCGGCTGACTTTGTTCCGAGTTCGACTTCCTGCACCGCTACCGCCAGACCCAGCAGGCTGGCAAACGCCACCGTCAGCGCTGTGCCGCTGGCCGTGGTGTAGCCGTCGAGCAATGCAGCAGCACCCCCTTCGGGGCGCTCCTTGCCGCCGGCCAGCAGCAGCCGGCCGAGCTGACGGGCCACCGCTTCGCCAGTGTCGACCAGCACGATGGCGCGCGGCGTGGCGGCCGCGACGATCGTCTCGATCGCCGCCTGCACCAGGGGATAGTGGGTGCAGCCTAGCACCAGCGTATCGACACCCTGGTCGAGCAGCGGCAGGATGTAGCGTTTCACCATGGCCGTGGTGGCGTCGGAATCGAGCTCGCCCAGTTCGATCTGGTCGGCCAGGCCGGTGCAGCCCTGCAGCAGGAACTGGGCGTTGCTCGCCTGGCTGATCTGCTCGCGCAGCAACAGGAACTTTTCGCCGGCAAGCGTGCCATCGGTTGCCAGCACGCCGACCTTGCCGTTGCGGCTGGCGGCCGCGCCAGGCTTGAGGCCGGGCTCGACGCCAACGATCGGCATGTCCGGATAGTGCGCGCGCAGCAGCTTGATGGCGGCGACGGTGGCGGTGTTGCAGGCCACGACCAGCGCCTTGGCCCCTTGCGCGACGAGAAAGCCGGCGATCGCCAGCGAGCGCTCGGCAACGACCTGTTCGGTCTTGTCGCCGTAGGGCGCAAACGCGGAATCGGCAAAATACAGCAGATGCTCGCGCGGCAGCTGCGCGCGGATGTGGCGCAGCACGGACAGCCCGCCCACACCCGAGTCGAACACCCCGATCGGGGCGTGGGCAGCAGCGTCCATCGATTACGCGACGACGACCGGAATCTGGCCGACGCTGGAGAGCGATTCGATCTTCGCCGCCCATTCCTTCGGTCCGGTGGTATGGACCGAGGTGCCGTTCGAATCGACGGCGACCGTCACCGGCATGTCGGTGACATCGAACTCGTAGATCGCTTCCATGCCCATGTCGTGAAAGCCGAGCACCTTGGCGCTCTTGATCGCTTTCGACACCAGGTAGGCGGCGCCGCCGACGGCCATCAGGTAGGCCGACTTGTGGCGCTGGATCGATTCGATTGCCACCGGGCCACGTTCGGCCTTGCCGATCATCGCGATCAGCCCGGTTTTCTCGAGCATCATGTCGGTGAACTTGTCCATCCGCGTGGCGGTGGTCGGGCCGGCCGGGCCGACGGCTTCATCGCGCACCGGGTCGACCGGGCCGACGTAGTAAATGACGCGGTTGGTGAAGTCGACCGGCAACGGCTCGCCCTTGGCCAGCATGTCCTGGATGCGCTTGTGGGCGGCGTCGCGGCCGGTCAACATCTTGCCGTTGAGCAGCAAGGTCTGGCCCGGCTTCCACGCGGCGACTTCTTCGCGGGTGAGGGTGTTGAGGTCGACGCGGCGCGATTTCTCGGTGTCCGGCGTCCAGTGCACCTCGGGCCAGGAGGACAGTGAAGGCGGCTCGATGTAGGCGGCGCCGGAGCCGTCGAGCACGAAGTGAGCGTGGCGCGTGGCGGCGCAGTTCGGGATCATCGCGACCGGCTTGGACGCGGCGTGGGTCGGATACATCATGATCTTGACGTCGAGCACGGTGGTCAGGCCGCCGAGGCCCTGGGCACCGATGCCGAGGGCATTGACCTTGTCGCACAGCTCGATGCGCAGTTCTTCGGTCTTGTTGCGCGGGCCGCGCTGCTTCAGTTCGAACATGTCGATATCGTCCATCAGCACTTCCTTGGCCATCAGCATGGCCTTTTCGGCGGTGCCGCCGATGCCGATGCCGAGCATGCCGGGCGGGCACCAGCCTGCGCCCATCGTCGGCACCGTCTTCATGACCCAGTCGACCAGCGAATCGGACGGGTTGAGCATGACGAATTTCGATTTGTTTTCCGAGCCGCCGCCCTTGGCCGCGACCTTGACGTCGACGGTGTCGCCCTCGACCAGCTCCATGTGGACCACCGCCGGCGTGTTGTCCCTGGTGTTCTTGCGATCGAACTGCGGGTCGGCCACGATTGACGCGCGCAGCTTGTTGTCGTCGAAGTTGTAGGCGCGGCGCACGCCTTCGTTGATGGCGTCGGTGACGGTGCCGGAGAAACCTTCGAAGCGCACGCCCATGCCGATTTTCAGGAAGACGTTGACGATGCCGGTGTCCTGGCAGATCGGGCGCTTGCCTTCGGCGCACATGCGCGAGTTCGTCAGGATCTGCGCGATGGCGTCCTTGGCGGCCGGGCTTTGCTCGGCCTCGTAGGCGCGCGCCAGGTGCGCGATGTAATCGGCCGGGTGGTAGTAGCTGATGTACTGGAGGGCGGCGGCGACCGATTCGATCAGGTCTTCCTGCTTGATGACAGTCATGAAGTATTCTCGCTGAGAGTTAGTGTGGCTTCGATTGATTCTGGGTACCGATCATGATGCGGTCTGTGTAGGCGATGGCCAGGGCCGAAAACAGGAACACGATATGGATCACGGTTTGCGCCATGATCACGTCCATCGAATAGGCGGCGGCGTTGATGAACGTCTTCAGCAGGTGGATTGAAGAGATGCCGATGATCGCCATCGCCAGCTTGGTCTTCAGCACCGATGCGTTGACGTGCGAGAGCCATTCAGGCTGGTCCGGGTGCAGGTCAAGTCCGAGGCGCGAGACGAACGTTTCGTAGCCGCCGATGATGACCATGATCAGCAGGTTCGAGATCATGACGACGTCGATCAGGCCCAGCACGACGAGCATGATGGTCGCTTCGGTCAGCTTGGTCGGGCGCACCTTGCCGTCGATGGCGACGACGTCCAGGATGTGCTGCAACGCCGTCTCGTTGCCCATCACCGCGCCGATCAGGTCTTTCAGCTCGACCCAAAAATGGAACACGTAGACGCATTGGGCCAGGATCAGGCCCAGGTACAGCGGCAGCTGCAGCCAGCGGCTGGCGAAAATGAGGCGCGGCAGAAATGCCAGCTGGGTTGGGGGACGATTCGAATCGGGTACGGACATTTGTGCAACTCCAGATGACGAGCAGGTTCAAGGTAAATTTTTCTACGCGTCATTTTACACGCGCCGCGCGCGGTTGCCGATAAGCGCGAAGGGTCGGCGAAAGGTTGGTAGAATCGACAACGAGATGCCAGCGCCGCTTGCTTCTGTAAGGGCTCAGTAAGCGGCACCGCTTAGAGTTGAAAAAAAATTACGGGGAGACAAGCATGGCCGGGACAGACATCAACCAGCAGGAAAATCAGGGCGCGCAGGAAAGTCGCATTTTCGAGCCGCCGCCGGAGTTCGTCGCAAACGCCACCATTTCGGGCATGCCAGCGTACGGGAAGCTGTGCGACGAAGCGGAGGCCGATTATGAAGGTTTCTGGGCTCGCCTTGCACGTGAGGAACTGGACTGGCACAAGCCGTTCACCAAGGTGCTCGACGAATCGCAGGCGCCGTTCTACAAATGGTTCGAAGACGGCGAGCTGAACGCCTCGTACAACTGCCTGGACCGCCACATCAAGGCCGGCAACGGCGGCAAGACGGCGGTGGTGTTCGAGGCCGACGACGGCACCGTCACGCGCGCGAGCTACCAGGAATTGCACGAACGCGTCTGCAAGTTCGCCAACGGCCTGAAGGCGCGCGGCATCAAGAAGGGCGACCGCGTCATCATCTACATGTCAATGTCGATCGAAGGCGTGGCGGCGATGCAGGCGTGCGCGCGCATCGGCGCGACCCACTCGGTCGTGTTCGGTGGCTTTTCCGCCAAGTCGCTGCAGGAGCGCATCATCGACGCCGGCGCGGTGGCGGTGATCACCGCCGACGAACAGCTGCGCGGCGGCAAGCAGCTGCCGCTGAAAGCGATCGTCGACGAGGCGCTGGCGCTGGGCGGCTGCGGCACGATCCGCGACGTCATCGTCTACAAGCGCACCGGCGGCAACATCGCGTGGACCGAAGGGCGCGACATGTGGCTGAGCGACCTGGTCGACGCGCAGGCGGCCGAGTGCGAGCCGGAGTGGGTCAGCGCCGAGCATCCGCTGTTCATTCTGTACACGTCCGGCTCGACCGGCACGCCGAAAGGGGTGCAGCATTCGACTGGCGGCTTCCTGCTTTGGGCCGCGCTGACGATGAAGTGGACGTTCGACATCAAGCCGGCCGACGTGTTCTGGTGCACCGCCGACATCGGCTGGGTGACCGGGCACAGCTACATCGCCTACGGCCCGCTGGCGGTGGGCGCGACCGAAGTCGTGTTCGAGGGCATTCCGACATACCCGAACGCGGGCCGGTTCTGGGAGACGATCGCCAAGCACAAGGTCAGCATTTTCTACACGGCGCCGACGGCGATCCGGTCGCTGATCAAGGCGGCCGACGTCGACCCGAAAGTGCATCCAAAAAAATACGATTTGTCGAGCCTGCGGCTACTCGGATCCGTCGGTGAGCCGATCAATCCGGAAGCGTGGATGTGGTATTACAAGAACGTTGGCGGCGAGCGCTGTCCGATTGTCGACACGTTCTGGCAGACCGAGACGGGTGGCCACATGATTTCGCCGATGCCTGGCGCGACGCCGATGGTGCCGGGCTCGTGCACGCTGCCGCTGCCGGGCATCATGGCGGCGATCGTCGACGAAGCGGGCGCCGACGTGGCGAACGGTCAGGGCGGCATTTTGGTGGTGAAGCGGCCGTGGCCGTCGATGATCCGCACGATCTGGAACAATCCGGAGCGCTTCAAGACGAGCTACTTCCCGGACGAGCTGGGCGGCAAATATTACCTCGCCGGTGACGGCGCGATCCGCAACAGCGAGACCAGTTACTTCACGATCACCGGGCGCATCGACGACGTGCTGAACGTGTCGGGTCACCGGATGGGGACGATGGAGATCGAGTCCGCCTTGGTGGCGAACCCGATCGTGGCCGAAGCGGCGGTGGTGGGCAAGCCGGACGACACGACGGGCGAATCGATCTGCGCGTTTGTCGTGCTCAAGCAGGCGCGGCCGACTGGCGACGAGGCCAAACGGATCGCGCAGGAGCTGCGCAACTGGGTCGCGAAGGAAATCGGCCCGATTGCCAAGCCAAAAGAGATCCGCTTTGGCGACAACTTGCCGAAGACGCGTTCGGGCAAGATCATGCGGCGCTTGCTGCGGGTGCTGGCCAAGGGCGAGACGATCACCCAAGACATTTCCACTTTGGAGAATCCGGCGATTCTGGAGCAGCTCAAGGACGCGTCCTGAGCGGGGTGGCGGTGAATGTCTTGGTACTCAGCGGAATGTTTGGTATAATCTGCGGCTTCGTGAAAGCGAGGAAGATGTAGGTTAGCCGGAGAGATGGCTGAGCGGCTGAAGGCGCACGCCTGGAAAGCGTGTGTAGGATAATATTCTACCGGGGGTTCGAATCCCCCTCTCTCCGCCAAGAAATAAAGAAAAGCCACCCCTTGCGGGTGGCTTTTTTTATTTCGTGGCGGAGAGAAGTAGGCCGCCTGCGCGGCCTACGCGGGGGATTTCGAAGGCCTCGCGCGTACTCGCGCGTGCCGCTCCGAATCGTCCATCTGCCACCGCATGAGCGGTGGCGCGCCGGAGGCGCCAGCGCGAAGCGCGATTTGCATGCGGCAACATACCTGAACAACAAGGCGACGGCCCCAACGCTGGGCTCGTGTCCGAAAGTCGGCACTGACCCCGGCGCCGGAGGCGCCAGCGCGAAGCGCGATTTGCATGCGGCAACATACCTGAACAACAAGGCGACGGCCCCAACGCTGGGCTCGTGTCCGAAAGTCGGCACTGACCCCTGCGCAGACTGACCCCGGCGCAGACCCAAGGCGACGGCCCCAACGCTGGGCTCGTGTCCGAAAGTCGGCACTGACCCCGGCGCAGACTGACCCCGGCGCAGACCCAAGGCGACGGCCCCAACGCTGGGCTCGTGTCCGAAAGTCGGCACTGACCCCGGCGCAGACCTGTCCGAAAGTCGGCACTGACCCCGGCGCACCCTGCGCAGGTGTGGATCGATGCCATCTTGGCGCATAGGTCGTAGAGATTCCCGCCTTCGCGGGAATGACGGTCTTGAGGGTACGTCCTAGTCTACCTGACGGCGTTACGCAATGAACACGGCCACTGCATGTCGGCGGAGTAACGCGTCCCCCCCCACCGATGATGATGTGTCGAGTGCGAGCATGTCCGGGACGACCCCGGACATGCGAAAGTCCGCGCTGCCCCCGCTCAGGCAAAAAAAAGCCACCCATCGGGTGGCTTTCCATTCAATAGTTCAGAACCTCGCGCCGCGTGCGCAGCGCGCTCTCAACCCACAAACACCTAATCCAAGCTAATCTTCTGATCCTTAATCAGCTGATACCAGCGCACGGTCTCGGTGCGCAGCAGTTCTACATACTGTTGCGGCGTGCTGCCGACCGGTTCGACGCCGAACTCGATGAGCCGCTGTTTAACCGCAGGCAGATTCATCGCATCCACCAGGTTTTTATTCAGCGTGGTGAGGACAGCCGGCGGCAGCCCCGCCGGCGCAACCACGCCAACCAGCGCAGCCGCTTCCACATTCTTCATTCCCAGTTCAGCGAAGGTCGGTACGTCAGGCAGCTGCGGCAAGCGCGTTGCGTTAGCAACTGCCAATGGCCGGATCTTCCCGCTCTTAATAAAGCCACCGCCTGCCGCCATATCGACCATCATCGCTTCGATCTGTCCGCCGACCAAATCGGTCAACGCCGGCGCTGCGCCGCGATAGCCGATATGGTTCATGTGCACGCCCGCGGTCACCTCCAGCAGCTCCATTGCCAGATGGTGCGGACTGCCCGCGCCTGCCGAGCCGTAATTGACGGCGCCTGGCCGGGCCTTCGCCTTTGCCAGAAAGGCCTTGACATCCTTCGCATCGGAGGCCGGGCCGACGACCAGGATCATCGGAAAGCGTCCCAACAAAGCGACCGGCGTCAGATCCTTGACCGGGTTATAGCTCAACTTCGAATACAGCGCCGAGTTGAACACCATGGTGCCGTTATCGGCGTTAAGAATGGTATAGCCATTGGGCGCCGAGCGCGCCGTCTCCGAGGCGGCGATGGCGGTATTGGCGCCTGCCTTGTTCTCGATGATCACCTGCTGCTTGGTCTGTTCGGCCATGGCGTTGCCGATGGTGCGGGCGAGGAAGTCGGAGCCGCCGCCGGGTGGATACGGCACCAGCCAGCGAGTCGGTTGAGACGGGTACGCCTGGGCGTGTGCGGCGACGCTGGCGACCATCGCGGGCAGTGCGAACAAGCAGGCTGCAAATACTTTCTTCACAATTACTCCTAAATCTTCGTTAAACGAGAACACCGATACATGACTAATCATACAACCGATATCGTAAAATAAAGTGTCGTCATCGCGTCAACGTGGCGAAAATAATAAGAATGGCGCATTTGGCAGAGCGGCCCCGAGGGATCCCAGCAGCACTCATCTAAGCGGAACGTCACATCATGCATACTCCCGACTCCAGCGCCGGCCGATCCGGCTGTCTGATCGATCACACTTCCCCGGCGGGTTGTCCCGTCACCGAGCGGGCCGCGGCGTTCGACCCGTTCGAGGACGAATACCAGCAGGACCCGCCCGAGTATTTGCGTTGGTCGCGCGAGCAAGAGCCCGTCTTCTTCAGCCCCAAGCTGGGCTATTGGGTGGTGACGCGGTACGACGATATCAAGGCGATCTTTCGCGACAACATCACGTTCAGCCCATCGATCGCGCTCGAAAAAATTACCCCGACTGGTGAGGAAGCCAATGCGGTACTGAGCTCGTACAACTACGCGATGAACCGCACGCTGGTCAACGAGGACGAGCCGGCGCACATGGCGCGGCGCCGGGTGCTGATGGAGCCGTTCACCCCCGAGGCGCTGAAGCACCATGAGCCGATAGTCAGGCAACTGGCGCGCGAGTACGTCGATCGCTTCATCGACGATGGACAGGCCGACCTGGTCGATCAAATGCTGTGGGAAGTTCCGTTGACGGTGGCGCTGCATTTCCTCGGCGTGCCGGAAGAAGACATGGATTTGCTGCGCAAGTATTCGATCGCGCATACGGTCAATACGTGGGGCCGGCCGAAGCCGGAGGAGCAGGTCGCCGTCGCTCACGCGGTCGGCAACTTCTGGCAGCTGGCCGGCAAGATTCTCGAGAAAATGCGGATCGATCCGAGCGGGCCCGGATGGATGAAATACGGCATCCGCAAGCAGGCCGATTATCCTGACGTCGTCACCGACTCGTATCTGCATTCGATGATGATGGCTGGCATCGTTGCCGCGCACGAGACGACCGCGAATGCGGCGGCGAACGCGTTGAAGATCCTGCTCCAGCACCCGACCGCCTGGCGGGAAATTTGCGAGGACCCGAGCCTGCTGCCGAATGCCGTCGAAGAAAGCCTTCGCCACAATGGTTCGGTAGCAGCGTGGCGCCGGCTGGTGACAAAGGGCGTGCGGATCGGCGGCATCGATATCGCCGCTGGCTCGAAGCTGCTGATCGTCATGTCGTCGGCCAACCACGACGAGCGCCATTTCGAGGATCCGGACCTGGTCGACATCCGGCGCGACAATTCCAGCGAACACCTCACGTTTGGCTATGGCGCCCATCAATGCATGGGGAAAAACCTGGCGCGCATGGAGCTGCAGATTTTTCTCGAAGAGCTCACCAAACGGCTTCCGCACATGCGCCTGTGCGAGCAAAAGTTCACGTATGTGCCGAATACGTCGTTCCGAGGGCCAGAGCATGTGCGGGTGGAGTGGGACCCGGCGCTCAATCCGGAGCGGGCAAATCCACGGTTGCTGGACACGAACTCGCCGGTACGCATCGGCGAGCCGTCGCGGCATGCGATCAGCCGCAGCGTGGTCGTCGCCGGCATGACGCAACTTACCGACGACATCGTCCGGCTGCGGTTGACGTCGCCGGATGGTCGCGCATTGCCGCGCTGGATGCCGGGTGCGCATATCGATGTCGAGTGCGGCAGCCCAGAAATGTCGCGGCAATACTCGCTGTGTGGCGACCCGGATGATACCCAAGGCCTCGAAATTGCCGTGCTGCGAGAATCGGACAGCAGAGGCGGATCGATCTGGATCCACGACAATCTGAAAGTGGGAGACCGGCTCAAGATTCGCGGCCCGCGCAATCATTTCCGCTTCGATGAATCCGTGAAGCGCGCCATTTTTGTGGCCGGTGGCATCGGCATTACACCGATCATCGCCATGGCGCTGCGTGCGAAGCGCCTCGGCATCGACTACGAAATCCACTACAGCGGGCGTGCGCGCAAGACGATGGCTTGTGTGGACGAGCTGTGGGCGATTCACGGCGGGCGCATGCACGTGTATGCCAAGGATGAGGGACGTCGTTGCGACCTGACAGCGCTACTTTCTACGCCGATGGCCGACACGGCGATTTTTGCGTGCGGGCCAACGCGGATGCTCGAGTCGCTGGAGAGCTGCTGCGCCGACTGGCCGGACGACGCGGTGCGGTTTGAACACTTCTACTCGACCATCGGCACGCTCGATCCTGCAAAGGAACACGCCTTCGAAGCCGAGCTGAAAGATTCCGGCATTGTGATTACGGTGGCGGCGGACCAGACATTGCTCGCTGCGCTAAGAGCGGCCAACATCGACGTTCAAAGCGATTGCCTGGAGGGTTTGTGCGGCTCGTGCGAGGTGCGCGTGCTGTCGGGGCAAGTGGACCATCGCGATGTTGTGCTGACGCGCGCGGAACGAGACGAGAGCAGCAAGATGATGTCGTGCTGTTCGCGCGCGGTGGGTGGTAAGTTGGTGCTGGAGTTGTAGCCACAACGAGCTGGCTCTGTACATTTGAAACCGGTTCAGTACGGAAAACGCCATCCCTGATAAGTTCGCGCTACACGGCCTCTTTCACGCGTTCTTCGTGATGGCGATTGCTTCCACATCTGTCGCAGACGAAAGATCTCAGGCTTGGAAATCGCTTTGGCGCTTATACACCTCATGTCTCTTTGGCCATTAATACATAAACATCCTTTCCGGTCGACCGCTTCAAACGCCACGGCGGTTGGGATAGATCTGACGCTTCCCGGGCTGTTCATGTGTCCACATGTTCAGTCGGGCTGCTTGCTTGAAAGTTTACGAATCGCCATTATTACGAATGTGTCTTTGCCCGTTTCATATTTGAGTTTCCAAGGGTAATAGTAATAGATGAGGTAGCCTCGAACCGCTAAGCCGAAGCACATCAAAACGATTGGAACCATAGCTAATGTTAAAAATACATGAATGAAGGCGATGCCAGTGGTCACCCTAATATCTGTTGCGAAAGGTGTCGCTAAGAACGCCGAAGCCATGAAAAAAATAAAAACCGCAATTGGAGGAACTTGGCCCAGTTTAAGTTTCCGATCGATAAGACGCTGATCTTCTGCCTGTAAATAATAAATCGCATCTTCTTCCTCGGTGTAAATGCGTCTCCAAAGACGTTCTTCCGAAAATAAGTGCTTGTAGTAGATTATGAAGCGTCGACACCACCAGATTATCGCTGCTGAGTACGCTGCAAATAAAGCAACTCGCATCGATAAAGGTATGGAGCTGTACAGCACCACTCCGAGCCACGGAACGACGCCCAGGAAACCTACGCTGCCTACATAAAGCAACGACATTCCAAAATATTTCGCGCGCCAGTCCCATCTGAACAGATATGGGATAAAAATGAGGAGGCATGATGTGATACTCAATCCGATCGAAAAAAGGGCAAGGTTATTCTCGCTAAACGCTACTTCAGGCGCCACTCCCAATGCGAGGGGGATGCAGAACACTCCAGTGAGAAACGGGAGCAAAGCACCGAGCGACCCGAAAAGCCGAGGTTCTGCAATCGACAAGTTGATGTTATTAAGATCTTTCAAAATGCGTCCCTTGCACTGTAGTCGGACGGAAATGTTGAGACTAACTTGTCCCACGATGCCGCGATTGAGTTCCCTGCGTCACGCAGCAATGGGGCTAAAGATGCGGCCATTCCGTCACCATTTTTGGGATCATTCGTCGTCAATTTGCCAAGTACTTTGTCAGCTTTGTCCACTCCGTAGTTGACGATGACGCCTAAGCCTACAGTCAATGCCCCGACAACGATTATTGGTATGGCCGTGAGCGCCCCTGCTAAAAGAAATGTGCAGATAAGCGCGACAAATACTCCAACTAATATCGCAGAGAGAACTACTTTTAGAACTGCAACTATCAATGCCGCAGCGAGATCGTATCCGTCCTTCTTAACATCCTCCCGCCACTCCGCGTAAGCTGTATAACTACTAAAGATAAAACTAATGAGCGCATTCCCACGGAAGGAATTCGCAACATTTTTCGACATGGCCAGCGCCGAACTCGAAAGACTTCCGGCTCCCGAAAAAATATTCATTACTCGTGGATTGCTTGGGTTGAATCCGCCGGGGCCAAAAACTTGATTAAATCTGCTATATCCTGAGAAATACAGGACGGCTTTTCCTCTCACTAGGCGAATTTTCGCTTTGACCAGTTTAAAACCGTCATGCGTCTTGTTATCCAGGCTCGCCCGCAGCCACTCCCAATTGTCTAAAGCGTAAGCGCTAGCGCCAGCAACTTGCCCCCAAATCCAATTCCTCGTCGCAATTTCATTTGGGTCGATCTCTACCAGCCCAGATTTGGCACCGCCCTGCGTGAAGTATTTACTGATCTGTTCGGGCATTCCCTTTAGCGTTCTCTCGACAACACAAATGACGGAACAATCTTCGCCGGTCGGCGCGGCATGGGGCGTGGGCGTGGAGATCGCATTAGTGGACAGCTTTGCAGCATGTTGCGGAACGGGGTTAGCCGGGACGGCGGTGGCGGGCAACGCTCTGTCGTTTGGCTTGCTTTGGCCGAGAACAACGATTATGGGGGCCGGTTTCGTTTTTGCGGCGTCATCATACCGATGTTGATCGACCTCATTCGGCGAGAGCTTCATTAGAGTCACGCCACCGCTTTTAAGCTCTAGTGAACCTTTGAAGTTTCGTGTGACCCACAGATGAAGGCGTTCACCATCCTTGAACGTCAGGTTGCCCTTATGCTTTGCGTAGATTAGTTTCTTGTCACGAGCACTATAGAAATCTGACTCTGTTGCCTGAACTGTGTAGGTTTTACTTTCGCCTAGATTCAGCTCAAAGATGACGTCACGGTGCTTGCGCAGAGTCACTTTCACGTTGTCGCTCGACCGCCAGCACTGTACGGTTTCCCCGGGAAGGTCGATGCAAACGTCCTGATGCGTCTTGGTCTTAGCTGCAGTGCTTGCCATTAGTACGCTCTCCTATTTGCGCTTCGGTTGATTAGATCGGAATGGACCCAGCGGTGCTTTCTTAAGAGTTGCTTTGCCGTTACCGTCCAGGGTGACCTTCTTTGCGTCGCCTCCCAAAAAATCGAAATCGATGGGCTCGTTTTTCAGCGAGTTGCCGTCTGCGTCGACGTACTCGATTTCAAGGTCACGTTTAATATTGAGTTCATGGAGCTTCATCGCGAGTTCGGGGTTAGCCACGCTCACGGGCCCCGCCAGTTCCTTCTTGGTCGCCTTGAACTCAATCTTCCCCGGCCCATGCAGCATGATGTTGCCGCCCTCGAGCTTGATGTAGGCGCCTTGCGCGGTGAGGAGTGCGTGCTGCTTAGCGGCGATCGTCACCGTCTTCGTGATGGTCGCCACAGTGATCAATTTGTCGGCCGTAATCTTCGTTTCATCCGATTGACTTTGGCTGCTGACCTTGCCGCTGGCTGCGTGCAATTTGATGCCGGTTTCCTGATTCGGCTTGTCCTTGTTGCTGGCTTTGCCGTAGGTGAAGAAACTGATGCCGGCCTTTACTGAATGGAAACTGCCGCCCTGGCTGGCGAAATTGACGTCTTGGCCAGCCGCGATGCTGGTCGTGTTGCCAACACTGAAAATAGCGTCAGCGGGGGTGGTGGCTGCTATGCCGGCGGGACTGGACAGCTGCAAGTGTGGTTCGCTATACGCGGTTACCTTGCCTTGCCCGCCGTTGTCGGCGCCGCCACCGCTTTCGCTCTTGCCGATCACCTCGGCGCTGTGTGCCTGCTGCATGATCGCGGGGAGCTTGGCAGCTTCCGGCTCTTGCTTATCCTGCTCGTCCTTCAACTTCGCGTTGTGTGCTTGCGCTGTGGTCGCCAACGACATCTGCAGCTGATGGCTGCTTTCGATTTGCGCTTGCGCTTCCTTTGAATCGAGCTGGCTACCGCTGGCGCCGTTGCGTGCGTCCGACGATAGCAACAGGCCTCGCCCCGCACGCAGGGCGGCGCTGAATTCGGTTTTAAGCTCGGCGCCGAAGCCCACCCCGTCGAGTCGCTGGTTGTCGTCCTGATGCCGCAGATGGCCCAGGTTCAATTCGGCCGAGCCCTTGTGGGCACCGGCATGCTGCTGCAACACGGTGCGGCTTTGGCCTGGATTGTCGTCGAATACCAATTGGTTGTAGGCGCCGGTGCCGTTCTGGCTGGTCGCCATTGACTGAGTCTTGATGCCCGACATCGCCGCCGGATGCGCGTGGGCGCCAGCTTTGCCCGGGAACCATGCGGGCGCGTTGCCGGTCGCGGCGCCGGCCCCTTGCGAGAACTGGTTGTATTGCGCGTCGCCCTGGCCCTTGCCGTTGTATAGCGCGCCCACTACGACCGGGCGGTCGATGTCGCCTTCGATGAAATCGACCAGGACTTCCTGGCCGATGCGCGGGACGGCGTGGCTCCCCCAGTTGGCGCCAGCGATCGCGCTCGCCACGCGCACCCAGGTGCCGGTCGTGTCGTCTGCCGGGGCGCCGACGTGGCCGTCGGGGGCAGGGTGGCTAAGCCGGCTGTGGCTGGCGTCGCCGCGCTGCCAGTGGAACTGAATTTTGATGCGGTGGTCGCGGTCGGTGTGAACCATGGCGCCCACGGGACCGACCACGATCGCTGACTGTTGGCCTTGGATCGTTGGCTTCGGATGCAGAAGGTGGCCGCGCCCATCTGTGCCGCTGCTGCGGAAGGGGACGCTACTGCAGATTGCATCGATGCGGTTGCGATACAGGGGACGCTCTGCGCCTTGATCGAGCGTGCTGCGGCCGAGAGACTGTTCGGCACTGGCGCGGATCTCGGCGCGCAGGTTGTTGTGCATGATGTGAACGGCACGCACCACCACAAACTGGCGTTCCGCATCGGTACCAGCGTCGAATTCAGCATGGTCAGTCAGTGTGAATGTCGTGCCGGGCGCCAGCGTGCGGACCGTGCCGGCGCCGGTGTGCACTTGCTGCCGCGCTTCGAACGCCTCTATCTGCCGCTTGGCGATGCGGGCGCCATGCTCGCGCGTCGGGAAACCATACGCGCCGGGGCTGTCGCGGCTGGTCAGCGTCATAAAGCCAGGTTCGGCCGGGGCTACCAGGGCAGGGCGCATGTCGAGCGAGCGATAGTCCCAGCTGGAGATGTCGATGGCATTGGTTTGCAGCACCGCTTCGCTGCGCCAGCGGTCGATGCTGTCTTCTTTCATGACCGCGCCCGGCTGGGTAAACCGGACCGTGCTCTGCGCATTTGGCGCGAAGCTGCCATTGTGGTCGGCGATGACCAGCACGTGCTGTCCAAGGCTGGGGCTGGCGGTATCGCCCTTGTGTTCGTAGTAGTAAAACAAGCCTTCGTCGAGCATCAGGCGTTCGGCGAACGCCAAGTCGCTTTCCTGGTATTGCGTGGTGTAACTGCGGCGCGGATAATCCGCGCGCTCGCGCAGGTCGAAGCGCCACGCCGGCGCGAGCTTGCCCTGGCCCTGGTAGCGGGCGAACACGGCGTCGAGGATGTCGCGCACCGTCATGTCCTGGAACATGCGGCTGTCGCGGGTGTAGCGCAGAAATGCATTCCACGGTTCGGCAATGAGCTCGTAGCGCGCGAAGCCGCCGTTGGCGCCGGTCAGCTCGGCCTGCGTGATGTGCCCATGGAAGGCACGCCAGCCGGTGCCGCCGACAGTGGCCAGCTCAAGCAGTACGGGCTGGCCGATCAGGGCCTTCAGCGGGATTGCCGCATCGGTCGACAGGGCGGCGATGCGCAAGACGAAGCCCTCGCTCAGCCCTTCCTCGGCGCGGACGCACTCGGCCAGCAGACCGGCGCCAAGTGGCGTCGTCAGCTTAAGCAACCGGGTGTCTTGGGTGAAGCGCGAAAGCAGTGCCTGCGCGGCGGAGGCTAGGGACATGAACGCTACTCCGTGATGGGTAGCGCACAGCTTAGAAGCATTCTTCTTGTTAAGATTTAACGTGCGTCATTGTTTTGCGGTTACGCAAGGGTTTTCAAGCGAGCGGCTGCATGAACTGGTTGCTTAGGAATTCGGCGATGCGATCCTGGGTGGCGGCAAGGTAGGGGATGTTCATGTGGTCCGAATCGGGCACGGTTTCATCCTTGTGCAGGCGGCCAAGTTTGGCCACCAGCAAATCGGTGTGCGAGTGCGGAACGACGTCGTCGAACGCGGCGCGCAACACATACGTCGGCGCGGTCAGTGCGGAAGCGTACTTGACCGACTCAAAACGATGGCGCAAGACGTATTCGATCGGCATGGCGCGAAAGCGCCGTTTGGCGATTGCCAGAATCGAATCGTAGGGCGTAATAAGCACCACCGAATTGGCGGGGCGCTCCATCGCCACTTGCACGGCGACGCCGGAGCCGAGGCTGCGGCCGACGACGGCAATCCGTTTCGGATCGACGTGGCCGCGCTCGGCCAGCCAGTCAAACAGCATGCGGCCGTCGTCGACCATATGCTGCTCGGCAGGATCGCCTTGCGAGTCGCCGTAGCCACGGTAGTTGACCGCCAACACCGCCATGCCGGGGAACAGCTTGCCGGCGTCGCGCGCGACCCACGACACTTCCTCGGAACGGCCGCCGAAATAGACGACGCCTGGGTGCGGGCCGACCACGGACGGTGTCATCAGCCAGCCGGAAAGCTTGGTGCCGTCCTTGGCGCGCAATACGATTGGACGAGTGCGGTGTCCGCTGCTGCGCGGCCGCAGCACTTCACGCTTGATATTCGGATTGAACACCAGGCGGCGCTGGTTGGCAGTGATGGCCGCGGCCAAGCCGAGCCACAGCATGCTTGCGATGCCTGCCACTCCCGCGACTTTTTTAGAATTGTTCATAGGCACTAGTTTAACCCCGTTTGTGCTCGTTTGCCGAGCTGCGCGCACCCGTGCGGTGCGCGCTATCAAAGATCGCGGCGTACGTGGCGGGCGTACAACGCTGATGTGCGGGACGTCGCGCGCGGCGCAGCATTGTGTAATATCGGTCTAGGAATGTGCCGAGCATCTTTGGAATCGGCCTAGGTGCACGTCGGCGAACCTGGACATATTGGAAGGCGATCAATGGCAGACGTCGCGCTGATTACGGTGCACGGCATGGGCGAGACGCCGCGCGATTATGCGGCGGACCTCGCGAAGCGCTTGCGCGCCCGCATCGGTGCGAGCTTCGACCGGCAAGTCGACATGCGCAGCGTGTACTACCAGGAAATCCTGAAGCCGAACGAGCAGGAAGTATGGCGCCGGATCACCGGCAACAGCAAGGTCCGCTATGACCAGCTGCGCAAATTCTTGCTGTTCGGTTTCGGCGACGCTGCTGGACTGGAAAACCGCAAAGAGGACAGCGGCTCGGTCTATGAATTGGCGCAGATCGAAATTGCCAAGACGTTGCTCGACGCATACGTCGCCAGCGGACCTGACACGCCAGTGGTGCTGTTGTCGCATTCACTCGGCTGCCAGGTGTTGTCCAGCTATATTTATGATGCGCAGAAGGCGCGTAGCGGCGTGCCGGTCGCGGCCGGCGTGTGGAAGGATATCGATCACTGGTCGCGTACCTTGCAGGGACGCGCGCTGACCGAATCCGAGAAAGCGTTTCTGGCCTGCGACACGGCGCTCGGCTGGATTACCACCGGGTGCAACATTCCCATTTTTGTCGCCGCGCACAAGGAGATGACGATCATTCCAATCGCCGCGCCGCGCCCCAGCTTCAAGTGGCTCAACCTGTACGACCCGGACGACGTGCTGGGCTGGCCGCTGCAGCCGTTATCGGAAGGCTATCGGCTGCTGGTCGAAGACCGTGCGATCAATGCCGGCGGTGGCGTCATCAACTTTATCGTCAAGAGCTAGAACCCGATGTCGCATTCAACCTACTGGCAAGACGACGAAGTGATCGCGCCGCTGGCGAAGATGCTGACCCAGCTGATACGCTGAGCGGCCCGCTTCAGGCACGGCGCAGCGTGAAAACGGCGCGGATCTGGCCCACCGTGGCGCCGCGCACGTTGGTTAATTCCGGCTGTCGGTAGGGATCGAGCAGCGCGCGCCGGCGCGTGTCGAGCAATCCCAGCTGGTCGAGCACGCTGAAGGTTGCCACTTGCAGGCTGCGGGTAGCGCCGTCGGCGATCTTGATGGCGATGCCGAGTCCGGCGGAGCGGATGCCGATCGTTTGCACCGCATCGGCGCCAACCTTGCTGACCCAGTCGCCGCCGCCGGCCTGCATGTAGGCGACGTCGCAGCGCGCCGTCCCCGACACCAGGTCGGGATGGCCGGTCATGGCGTCGAACAAGTCGCCCATTGGTGCACCCATGCGCCGGTCGGACCGGCCTTGCGCCAGGCGCGCATACAAATGCGCCAGGCGGCTCAGCGGCAAGGCGTAGTTTGGGGCCGAACAGCCATCAAGACCGCTCGGCATCGCGGCGGCATCGAGCTGGACCGTCTCGGCCAGGGTTGCCCGGATCGCCTGCTGCAACGGATGGCCAGGATCGACATACTGCGCCGTTGGCTGGTCATGCAAGCGACACCACGCCAGAAAACCACTGTGCTTGCCGGAGCAGTTGTGATGCAGCGATGTCCATTGCTGGCCGCCCGGCACCGGCAGGTTGACGCTGTCGTAGTACAGCGGCGCGTGGCAGCCGCACTCGAGATGACTGTGGTCGAGGCCGATCTTGCCCAGAATTGACGCTACCGTGGCAGTGTGTTTCGGCTCGCCGGAGTGGCTGGCGCACAGCAGCGCCAGTTCGGCGGGCGTCAGCGCGAAGCGGGCAGGGCCGTCGGCGAGCAGGAACGGCAATGCCTGGAACGGCTTTAGCGCGGAGCGGGTAAACGTCATGAAGTCAGGGTCGCCCGCCGACCACAACAGCTTGCCGGTTGTGTCGACCACCGCAACCGAGCCGAGGTGGACGTTTTCGGCGAAGTAACCGGTAGACGGATAGCCGCGGGTGGTTTCGACCAGGGGGACCAGCTGCATGAAGTTCTCGCTTGTAACGATGACGATCCCCCACTGTAATCGAAAACCCGCGCGCGCCCAACAAGGCGATGGCGGGCTGGTCGGAAGCTGTTCAGAAGCTGGTCGGAATGCGCACCGTCAGCGACACGTCCGGCGTATCGCGCGTCAGGCCGGCGCCGACCGCGATGTTGAGGGTATGCTTCTCGCTGCGCCGATACGAGTAGCCCAGCAGCAAGGTGCCGAGCTGGGTGCGCACCGAACCTGGCACCGGCACGCCGCCCTGCCTGGTGCGGGCAATCGAGCTGTGGTCGTAGCCGAGGCTGAACGAGGCCTTGTCGTTGAGCGCGAGACCCATGCCGAAATTAAAACCGATCACGCCGAGGAATTCGCGTTCGCCGCCGAGCACCAGCCGGCTGATGTCCGTGCGCTTGAAGTTGTGCATGTAGCTGATGCTGCCGAAAAACACGGCAGGGTCGGACGGAATTAACCAGGTCAGGCTAGGCTGCACGGAATAGAAACCGGAGCCGGTGGGCAGTTGCAGCGGCAGGCCGCTGCCGGTGACGTTCTCGCTGATGCAGCGCCTGGTGCAGTCCGTGACGACGCTGAACGGATCGCGCCCGGTGCGTGACTTGAAGCGCAGGCCGCCGATGAAATACGCCGCGTCGGCGCCGCCATCGTTGAGCTGATAGCGCAGCGCCAGTTCGGCGTCGCCGGCCTTGCACCCGCTGGTGTCGAAGACGCGCTCGACGGCGGTGCCGGTGAACAGCTCGCGGCTGACCGCGGTGTCGGATCGGTACATACGGCGCTCTGATCTCAGCCTCGAGCCGGTTGCTCAGTCCGAACCGCGCGGCGAGCGCCGCAGTGACCGTGTTGTGCTTGACTTCGCGTACGTCGACCAGGCCGATGAGCAGGGCGGGGATGACGGTGTAGCCGACCAGCGCAACGCGGTTGCTCGACGAATAGCTGAACTGCAACGATGGCTCGAGCACGAGCTTGCCGTGCGGCGTCAGCACACCGGGCTGCTCGAACAGCGGCGCCACCGCCGGCGGGCGGCCGTCGCGGCGTGGGGGGGCGGCCCACGGCGCGGCGCGGCGGAACGGCTGCGCTTGCCTGGCGCGTCGGCAGATCCTGCAGAGCGCGAGCAACGGGCACAACGGGTAAATCAGATGCATCAGGGTCAACGTGCGCATCCGCAGCTTCCTGTGGCTCGACGTTGCCGGCGCCGCGCTGCGCGTCGAGTTGCTCGGCGCTGGTGGCTGCGACGCCATCAGTGACCGCCACTGCCCGCTGCGCTTGGACCTGGCGCGACAGTTGTTCGAGCAGCTGGCGCTGGGACGCCAGTTGCTCCTTCAAGACCTTCAGTTGGGTGGCCAGGTCATCCTGCGCCGGCGGCTCGGTAGCGTGCGCCACCGGTATCAGCAGCATGGCCGATAGCCCGGCAGTGCGCCAACTTGAAACGACAAACTGCTGCATGTTTCCTCCGATCGAATGTCTGCGTCGGCATGACGTCAGCGGGCGCCGGCGGCGCGGCTCAGCGCATCGCTCAGCGTTCCCTGGAAGTTGAGGTTCTTCAACAAGCTGGCGCTGTTGACAGTTGAGCTGATGACTGTCTCGCTGCGGATCAGCTGGTCGTTCAGCGTGTTCTGGATGACGACGCCGCCTGCCACCCGCGCGGCGGCGCCCGCTTCGTAGATGTTGTCATGGCCGTTCTGGATCAGCTTGACGGAGGACAGGGCATCATCGGTTTGTCGGGCCTGCTCCGCACTCAGGTGCTGCAGGTCGGCAATATTGATACGGGTGCGCGCGACTATCTCGTCGTTGATCGACACCAGCCGTTCGATCCCGAGCGCGCCGGTCAGTCCCGCGGCGTTGCCGAAGCCGCCGCGCATGAGCTCGAGCTGCTCTGCGTCGACCGGCGTCCAGTCAGCCGGCGCGGCCAGTGCGGGCGCGGCGAACCCGGCCAGTGCCAGCCAGAAGCTGACGTGAAGTAAATTCGTTGTTGCCTTGCATGAGTTTCTCCTGTTAGTAGTCACCGGGTCCAAGCTTGGGCATGGTGACGCCGCTGACCCCATCACGGCTGATGCCGGTGTTGAGCTGCGCCATCGGCGCGGCGCGCCAGTCGGCCACGCGATTGACGGCGGGCGTGGCGGCAGTGCCGTGGATGACGAACATCAGCTTGCCGGTCCAGATATTTTCGAACGCGCTGCGGGTCAGCGCGCGGGTACCGCTCGCCGGGTCGCCAACCAGCACGCGCCCCTGCGCCGCGCCCTTGATGACGACGAAATGGTGATAGCCCTTTCGGCAACGAGCACGATGGCCGGCAGCTTGGCGTCGATCAGCTTTTGCAGCGGCAGCTTGAAGCCATCGGCCTGAAAGCCCCGTTCTGCGAGGAAGCGCTTGATGTCGAGCATTGAAAAGCCTTCCTTGCGGATCTTGCGCTGGTCGCCGCGCGCATACATCTGTTCGAATACGACGCGCTCGCTGACGGGCTCGCCGTAGTGATGGGTGAGCAAAGTCGCCACCGCGGCCGAGCCGAAGCTGAAATCGTATTGCTGGCGCAAGGTAGTCTGACATTTGATGCTCTTCATGCTGGCGACCGGCACGCTGAACTGGCTGCCGCCGATGGCCGGCACGTCCAGCGCGCGGGCATTCTGGGCGGCGCCCAGCAGCATGGCGATGGCCACTAGTCGGTCGATCGCCATGGCTAGTTCATCCGCAAGTTGATGATCGTGGCGTTTTGAATCAGCACGTTAGCGCCGGTGTTCTGCACCACGATCGGTATGCCGGCCATGTTGGCGAATGAGCCGTTGGTGATGATGTTGGCGCCGGTGTTGACGTTGTTGGCGGTGTTGCCGCTGACACTGCCGCTAAGCCGCATATCGATGTCGGTGTTGTTGCTGCCGCCACGTGTGCGATCGAGCAATTCATCGGCGGCGGCGACGCCGAACGGGCTGGCCGGTTGTGGCGCCGGCTTGGCAGGTTCGGCACTGCGCGCCGGCGCCTGCGCCGCCAGCACGGCGGCCAGCAGCAGGGTGCAACTGGTGGATACGGAATGCATGTTTTCTCCTTTGTCGACTCACTGAAGCCGCCGGCGCCGGCGATATTGGCCGCGCCACTGCCGCCGTAGGCGTTGGCAGCGCCGCCTTCACCGCCGCTGCCAGTGCTGCCGCCGGCGGCGCTGGCACCGCCAGCGGCGTCGCCGTTGCTGGCATAGCCGAGGTTGAGTGCGTCGCCGCTTGCACCGCCGCGGCCGCCGTCGGCGTCTTTGGCCGAGCCGCCGTCGCCGCCTTTGCCGTGCGCCGCGCCGCCCATGCCACGTCCGCCGTACCCGTGGCCACCGTCCCTGCCCCGGCTGCTGCCGGAGTTCGCTGCGACGTTGCCGACATTGCTGGTCTGGTTGCCGCTGACTTCGCCGCTGAGGATGCTGGTAGCCGCCGCTGTCGAGGTGTTAAACGAACTGGTGAAGGTGGCCGTCGCGGTGCCGCCATGGTTGGCCGCGGTTGATGGTCTCGGTGTTGGTGTTCGTCTCGGTGCTGGTGCTGCTGTCGGTGCCGGTCAGCGTCAGCGTTTCGGTGCTGTTGTCCTGTATCGCTTGCGAGTACTCGTTTGCCTTCGGTCCGTCCCCGCTTTGCTCATTGGTTGCCACCGCCACTTGACCGATCAGGCCATCGGCCCTGGCGCCGGTGGCGTTGTTGGTTGGATTTGCGCTGGCAGTTGCGCTGAAAGCGAGCGCGATCGTCGCCGCCAAGATAGTACGTTTCATGAGTAGCCCCTTTGGTGAGAACATCAGTACAAAAGAAGTGAGTCGATTTGCCCGGCGTCTGGTCAGGCATCAGTACTACTGCAAAGAAGGTGCCAGCGCTGAGCCGCGGCGTCAGGCCGTTGAAAACAAAGCGGGAAACCCGGCGCGGCCAGGCGTGGCGGCAATCGCGGCGGTGCTACCGTACCGTTTCTTCGACGGCGGCGATGCAATAGGGCTGCAGCGACGCTCCAACAGCGCGGCCGCCACGCCGCTTTTCCCCGTCAATTCAGCAGCGGCGCAGCATGTCGCAGCGACGTGACAGCGACAAGCACGGCAATGCCAGTCAGGGCAGCGCCCGATCCTTTGCCGATACAGTTGGGTTCAGGGCGGGATGCCGTGCTTGGCCAGCAAGCGATACAGCGTCATGCGCGAGACGCCCAGGTCGCGCGCGGCGTGGGTGATGTTGCGCCTGGCGCGCTCGAGGCTGGCGCCGATGGCGGCACGCTCCGCGGCGATGCGCGACGCGTCGAGGCCGGCGCCGGCGGCCGGCGCGCGGCGCGGCGCCAGCCCGAGGTCGTGGGGACCGATCACGCGGCCCTCAACCAGCACCATCGCGCGCCGGGTGCGGTTGATCGGCTCGCGCTCATTGCCGGGCCAGTGGTGTTCGTCGATGGCGCGCAGCGCGTCGGGACCGAACCCTTTCAGGCGCGGCGCCTTTTCGGTCGCAAAGGTGCGAAAGAAGTGCTGCGCCAGCATGTCGAGATCGGCCTTGCGCTCACGCAGTGGCGGCACGTCGATCGGCAGCACGTTGAGGCGGTAATACAGGTCTTCGCGGAACAGGCCGTCTTCCACCGCCTGCTGCAGGTTGACGTGCGACGCGGCAATGATGCGCACATCGACATCGATCGAGCGGGTTGAGCCGACGCGGTAGATCGTCTTTTCCTGCAGAAAGCGCAGCAGGTTCGACTGCAGGTCTTTCGGCAAGTCGGCGATCTCGTCGAGGAACACCGTGCCGCCGCCTGCCGACTCGATCAGGCCGCCTTGTGCTTGGCCGCGCCAGTGAAGGCGCCGCGTGCGTGGCCGAACAGTTCTGACTGGATCAGCGCGGGCGGGATGGCGCCGCAGTTGATCGGCACGAACGGGCCGGCGGCCCGGGCCGATTGCGTGTGCACCGCCTGCGCCGTCAGTTCCTTGCCGCTGCCGCTTTCGCCCCAGATGAGCACCGCGGCGTCGGACTGGGCCAACTTGACGATCTGGGCGCGCAGGAGCGCGATGGCGGCGCTGTCGCCGGTCAGCGCCGCCAATTCCGGCGCGGCGGCAGTCGACGCCGGCGGCGCGCGCAGCAAGGCAAGACCGTGCAGATGGCCGAGCGAATGGAACAGGCGCAAGGGATCGACGGGGCGGGTGTGGAAGGCGGCCAGGTAGGCCGCCACCAGGGCGCGGCAGGCGGCCGCTTCGAGCGAGCGCGGGGCCAGCACGCCGACCCATTCGATGTGCCAGTAGTCGCGGAAAAAGCGTGCTGCCACTTCCGCGCCTTCCGGACCCGGCAGGTCGAGCACCACGCCGACCAGACGCGCGCGCGCGCGCAGCGCCCGCGCCGCTTCCCGCCCGCTGCTGACGGTGCGCACATCCCACTCTGCCGCGAAGGCGGCGGGCGGCTGCGGCGGGCTCGATCCGCCCAGTTCAATGCAAAGTAGTTTTTTCAGCGACATGAGGGATCCGCGCAATGCTTACCCGTGTCCGATCCCCAAAAGCTGAACATGGTTCATGCCGTACCATTGATGCAGGTGGCGGGCGCTGGCCGGATTTTCCGTATCCCGGGCCCGCGCATGCACGTCGCCAGTTACAGCGTGCCGCCAAATTTTCCGGCCTGATAGTCATTGATCGCTTCGGCGATCTGCTCGCGCGTGTTCATGACGAACGGACCATGCGAGACGACCGGCTCGCGCAGCGGTTCAGCATGGCCGAACAGCACCAGGGCTCCCGCCTCGCTCGACATTTCAAGCGAGTCGCCCTCGTCGTTGATCTCGACGAGGTGGAAGGCGGAGGCGAGGTCGCCGCCGACATGGATGGCGCCGCTCACCACGTACAGCAACACGGTGCGCCCACGCAAGTCCGGCACGCGCAGGCTGCCGCCGGCCTGCAGCTCGATGGTGCTCATGAAAACGCCGGTGAGCGGATTGACCGCGCCGCTGCGGCCCTGCCACTGGCCTGCCACCAGGTTCAGCGTGACGCGGCCGTCGGCCGACCCGATGGCCGGGATGTCGCCGCGCTGCAAGCCGGTGTACGCGGGCGCCGTCATCTTCAAGCTGCCCGGCAGGTTGACCCACAGCTGCAGTATTTCGAGCGGGCCGCCGTCCTGCAGGAATTCGGGCGGCGACACCTCGGCGTGCACGATGCCGCTTCCCGCCGTCATCCATTGCACGCCGCCTTCGCGGATGATGCTTTCGTGACCGGCGCTGTCCTTGTGGGTGAGCATGCCCTCGACGATAAAGGTGACGGTCTCGAAACCGCGGTGCGGGTGCGGGCCGAACGGCAGCCCATGGTTGTCGCGCGCATAGACCTGCGGGCCGTGGTGGTTCAGAAACAGGAAGGGGTCGAGCTGGGCCAGGTGGGGGGTGGGCAACGGACGCTGGGTCAGCAGGTCGCCGATATCGTCGCGCAACGCGGGGTGTAGCCGTTTGATGGTCTTGTCGCTCATGCCGTGATGCTCCATGCCAGTCGTTTGGTTATGAGCACGACAATACAACACTATCCGGCGGCGTGTCGGCGCGCTGGATGGCTGCGCGTCCGCCTCGATCGGACCGTAACAATCCCGTTTTGTTTTGTAGGTGTGGACCTACAACTTGCCAACACGATTTTTGAATGGCGGTTACCGTCATCGCCGCTCTCCGTCGGTGCGCGCAAGGCAGTGCGCAAATCGATGGGGCACCAATGGTTACATGGCTTTGTTCGATGGAAAGGACCGCGCTGACGGCAGGAACAACGGCGAAAAGCCGCATGCTAGGATTGTTCTCCTCGCCACGTCGGATTCGGTCATCACGCTACGACATGCCTATGCACATTCTCGAAACGACGACGCCAGATGGCCGCTTGCTAACACTGTTCGGTTCTCAGCCGATCGCGCCGGAACTGCAGGCGCTGAAGGACGCGGCATGAGTGGCGCTCCCGATCACCGCGCGGCCGAGGTGGCCACCAAGCTGGCGCTGGCGCGAGGCTGGCTCGACGACAGCGGCGCCGCTGCGTTGCGGCTGCGCGGCGTCGACTGGTTCGCCTGGATCACCGCCGGCGGCAGCGGCGCCTTGGCGCTGGCGGGCGCGACGGGCGTAGCCGAAGTGCTGGTGACCGCCGGCGACGCCTGCATCCTGACCGACGAAGTCGAGGCCGAGCGGCTGGGCACCGAAGAGGTGCCGCCCGGCTTTTCATTCCACGTCACGCCGTGGTCGGACACCGACTGGCGCGATCAGTTCGTGGCGGGCGCGGCGGAACGGGCGCCGGTAGTCAGCGACCTTCCGGCCGCTGGAGAACAGCCGCTGCCGCAGTTTGCCCGCCAGCAGCGGCTGCGGCTCTAGCCCGGCGAGCAGCCGCGCTACCGCGCGCTTGGCGCCGACGCCGCGCTGGCGATGAGCGAAGCGATGCGCGCCGCCCGGCCCGGCTGGACCGAGTATGGGCTGGCCGGCGAAGGCGCGCGTGCCCTCTGGCGGCGTGGCATCGATCCGGCGCTGGTGATGGCGGCCGGCGCACGCCGGCTGGCGCGCTACCGGCATCCGACGGCGTCGGCCGAACCGCTCGGCGAACGGGCGATGCTGTCGTTCAGCGCCCGGCGCCACGGTCTGCACGCCAACCTGACCCGCTTCTTCACATTTGGCGCGGCGCCCGTTGCGCAGGCCGAACTGATGACGGTGGAGGCGACGGCGCTAGCCACCTGCGCGCCCGGCAACTCGCTGGCGGCGGTCTATCACGCGCTGCTGCAGGCCTACCGGCATGCCGGCCACGACGAGGCGCTGGGCGCTGCGCCGCAGGGCGGCGTCGCCGGCTACCAGGCGCTCGAAGTCGTCGCCACCGCCAGCAGTGCGCTGCAGCTGGAGGCGGGCATGGCCGTGGCGTTCAACCCCGGCTTGCAATGCATCAGGCTGGAAGACACGTTCCTGATTGGCCAGCACGGGCCGGAAAACCTGACGCTCGATCCGGCCTGGCCGGCGGCGCTGGTGCAGGGGCGCAGCCGCCCGCTGTGGCTGGAAGCGGCGTGCTGACCCTGGCGACGTTTTTCGGCGGCCCGCCCGACGTGCACGCGTCGGCGCCGGGGCGAGTCAACCTGCTCGGCGAGCACACCGACTATAACGACGGCTTCATGCTGCCGGTGGCAACGCCGCAACAGACTGAAGTGGCGATGAGCATCAGCGAGGACCGGCTGTTCCATGTGTATTCGGCCACGCTGGACGAGGGCGTCGCGTACGCCGGCGACGACCATCCGCCGGCCGGCTTCGCCCGCTATATCGACGGCTGCATCCGGTTGGTGGAGGCTAGCGGCGTGGTGGTGCCGCCGCTGCGCGTGTATGTCAGCACCGACCTGCCGGTCGGCGCCGGCCTGTCGAGCAGCGCCGCGCTGGAAGTGGCGACGTTGCGGGCCTTGCGCAGCCTGTTCGCGTTCGAGCTCGACGACGTCGCGCTGGCGCGCATTGCCCAGCGCGCCGAGATCGAGTATGCCGAAGTGAACTGCGGCATCATGGACCAGATGGCGTCCAGCCTGGCCGACCAGCGCCACATGCTGTTCATCGACGCCCGCACCCTGGCGCACCGGCTGCAGCCGCTACCGCCAGGCAGCGCGCTGATCGTCATCGACTCGGGCGTGCCGCGCACGCTGGCGGCGAGCCGGTACAACGAGCGGCGCGCCGAGTGCGAGCAGGCGGCGCACCTGCTCGGCGTGGCGGCCTTGCGCGACGTCGCCGATCCGGCCCGGGTCGACACCTTGCCGGCGCCGTTGCGGCAGCGTGCGCGCCATGTCGTACGCGAAAACCTGCGCGTGCTCGAGGCGGCCGCCGGCGTGTCGGCGCCGCGCTTCGGCCAGCTGATGGACGCCTCGCACGCCAGCTTGCGCGACGACTACGAAGTGTCGATCGACGCGCTCGACGAACTGGCCGCGGCGCTGCGCGCGATGCCGGACGTCTACGGCGCGCGCCTGACCGGCGCCGGCTTTGGCGGCGCCTGCGTCGCGCTCGGGCGCGAAGGCCACGCGGCGGCGGCGGCGCAAGCGGCGCTGGCGCTGTACAACTCCGCAGGCAGGCAGGGCCGCATCCTGATCCCGCTGCCGGCGCAACTGGAGCCTTCACAATGAATCAATTCGAATATCCGCGGCCCCAGCTGGTGCGCGACCATTGGATCAGCCTGAACGGGCCATGGCGCTTCATGTACGACGACGAGCGCCGCTGCCAGATGCCGAACTGCGTCGACGGCTGGACCCACGAGATCGTGGTGCCGTTCGCGCCGGAAACGAAGGCCAGCGGCATCGGCGACACCGGCTTTCATACGGTCTGCTGGTACCAGCGCCAGTTCACGTTGCAGCCCGGCAGCGGACGCACAATCCTGCACTTCGGCGCGATCGACTACAGCGCCCGGGTGTGGGTCAACGATCACCTGGTGGCCGAACATGAAGGCGGCCACACGCCGATCCACGCCGACATCACCGCGGTCATGAACAGCAACGGCGCGCAGGTCGTTACCGTGATGGTCGAGGACGATCCGCACGACCTGGCCAAGCCGCGCGGCAAGCAGGACTGGCTGCTCGAGCCGCACTCGATCTGGTATCCGCGCACCACCGGCATCTGGCAGCCGGTCTGGCTCGAACAGGTAGCCTCGACCTACATCAACGTGCTGCGCTGGACGCCGATTTTTGAAACCTACGAGATTGGCTGCGAAGTGTTTGCCATCGGTGAAATCGAAGAAGACCTGTTTGTCGAAGTGAAGATCTGGCATGGCGGCGAGTTGCTGGCGGACGACCACTACAAGCTGCTCGGCCACGAAGCGAACCGCAAGATTGCGCTGTCGGACCCTGGCATCGACGATTCGCGCAACGAGCTGCTGTGGAGCCCTGAACGGCCGACCTTGCTCGAAGCCGAGGTCACCCTGTACCACGACGATCAAGTGCTCGACCGCGTGACGTCGTACACGGCGATGCGTTCGGTGGCGATCAACCGCGACCGCTTCATGCTCAACGGCCGCGCCTATCCGTTGCGCCTGGTGCTCGACCAGGGTTACTGGCCGGATAGCCTGATGACGGCGCCGTCGGACGCGGCACTGCGCCGCGACGTCGAGCTGGCCAAGGCGATGGGTTTTAACGGCGTGCGCAAGCACCAGAAGATCGAGGATCCGCGCTACCTGTACTGGGCCGACAAGCTGGGCCTGCTGGTATGGGAGGAAATGCCGTCGCCGTACCGCTTCAGCCCGAAGGCGATCAGCCGCATCGTCAAGGAATGGACCGAGGCGCTCGAGCGCGACTTCAGCCACCCCTGCGTCATTGTCTGGGTGCCGTTCAACGAATCGTGGGGCGTGCCAAACCTGACGTTGACGCAGGCCCACCGCAACGCGGTCGAGGCGCTGTACCACCTGACGCGCACGCTCGACGCCACCCGACCGGTGATCGGCAATGACGGCTGGGAGGCGTCGGCGACCGACATTCTCGGCATCCACGACTACGACTGCGATCCGGACCGGCTGGCCGCCCGCTATGCCGTCAGCGACCCGGTGCGCACCTTGTTCGATCAGCGCCGGCCAGGCGGACGCATCCTGACCCTGGATGGCTTTCCGCACCGCGGCCAGCCGATCGTGCTGACCGAATTCGGCGGCATTGCGTTCGATCCGCAAATTAGCGGCACGGCCACGTGGGGCTATTCGCGCGCGCACACGGCGGAGACCTTCCTCGATCTGTACCGCGACCTGCTATTTGCCGTCAACAACACCTTCATGTTCAGCGGTTTTTGCTACACCCAGTTTGCCGACACGTTCCAGGAAGCGAACGGCTTGCTGTGCGCCGACCGCACGCCGAAGGTGCCGCTCGACCAGATTTACGCGGCCACCCGCGGCGTCAAATATTTACACACAGGGGAGGGGCCGGGACCCGGTGGTGCCTGAGCCGCCCGGCGGCGGCCGCTGGCCCCAGGTCCCTTGCAGCAAGTCATTCTTCAGATCACGCGACGCCCGCAAGGGGCGAAAAGGAGCAAGCATGAAAACGATCGTCGTCTTTTGTCACCTGCGCTGGGACTTCGTCTACCAGCGGCCGCAACAGTTACTGACGCGGCTGGCGCAACATTACCGCATCTTGTACGTCGAGGAGCCGGTGTTCGATGACGCCGCGCCCTTCATGGAACAGACCAGTCCGGCCCCGAATGTGACGGTCTGCCGCGCCCATACGCCGATCCTGGCCGGCGGCTTCCACGACGATCAGATTCCGCTGCTGCAGCCGCTGCTGGCGGACCTGGTACCGCCAGGCGAGCAACCGATCGCCTGGTTTTACACACCGATGGCGCTGCCGCTGCTGCAACAACTGCAGGCGAGCCTGGTGGTGTATGACTGCATGGATGAACTGGCGGCGTTCAAGAATCCGCCGAAGCAAGTGCTGCAGCGCGAAAGCGCGCTGCTGAACCTGGCCGACCTGGTGTTCGCCGGCGGCCCCAGCCTGTACGAGGCCAAGCGCGAGCGCCATGCCAACGCCCACTGCTTTCCGAGCAGTGTCGACGGCGCCCATTTCGGCCAGGCTCTGGCGCGCGCGGCGAGCCATCCGGCGCAGCGACATATCCCCCATCCGCGGCTTGGCTTCTATGGCGTCATCGATGAACGTTTCGACGCCGCACTGACGGCGGCGCTGGCCGATGCGCACCCGGAGTGGCAGATCGTACTGGTCGGCCCGGTGCTCAAGGTCGATCTCGCCAGCCTGCCGAGCCGGCCCAACATCCATTACCTGGGCCAGCAGCCGTACCAGGCGCTGCCGCAAATGCTGGCCGGCTGGGACGTCTGCCTGCTGCCGTTTGCACTGAACGAGGCGACCCGTTTCATCAGCCCGACCAAGGTGCTGGAATACATGGCCGCTGAATTGCCGAGCGTGAGCACGCCGATTGCCGACGTCGTCGAGCCATATGGCCACGTCGTCGCGATCGCCGCCGGCGCCGCCGAATTCATCGCCGCCTGCGAGGCCGCGCTGGCGATGACGCCGGAACAGCTCGAAGCGCAGCGGGCATCCATGCGCGCCATCGTTGCCAGCACGTCGTGGGAGGTGACGGCCGACGCCATGCGTGAATTGTTGATCAGCACGGCGCCGCGTCAGGCGCCGGCGCGCTTCGCGGCGCGCGGCGCAAACGGCGCCGCCGCCACGGCCGCCGCCGCATCGCCGAAAGTCAATCCCTTGCGTTCCCAGGGTGGCGCGCAGAACGTGCGCACCGTTATCGTCGGCGCCGGGCCGACCGGGCTGTCGGCGGCCTACCACTTGCGCGAAGGCGCCGTATTGCTCGACAAGAACGCCAATGTCGGCGGCTGGTGCCGTTCGATCGACGACCACGGCTTTACGTTCGACTACGCCGGCCACATCATGTTCTCGAACGACCAGTATGTCCTCAAGCTGTATCAGCGTTTACTGGGCGATAACGTGCACTGGCAGGACCGTGAAGCGTGGATTTACAGCAAGCAGGTGTACACGCGCTACCCGTTCCAGGGTGCCTTGTACGGCTTGCCGCCGAAGGTGATCAGCGAATGCATCGTTGGCGCCGTCGAAGCGCGTTTCGGGGCGCTCGAATCGGTCGGCAGCGCCTCTGCAGGCACGGCAGCGCCCGTCAAGCCGATCGACGATTGCTGCGCCGACGGCACCGCCGGTGTTGCCAATACGACCGCCATCGCGCCGCGCAAACGCGACACCCAGAACTTCGAGGAATTCATTTACAAGGTATGGGGGAAGGGCATCGCCAAACACTTTGCCATTCCATACAACCGCAAGCTGTGGACGCTGCCGCTGACAGAGATGGAAACGTCGTGGCTGGGCGGTCGGGTGCCGCTGCCCGACCTCGAACAGATCATCGAAGGCGCGCTTGAGCCAGTGGCCAAGCCGATGGGCCCGAACGCGCGTTTCGGCTACCCGCTGCGCGGAGGCTTTCAGGCGCTGATGGAAGGGTTCCTGCCGCACATTATGGGCAAGCTCGAATTGGGCGCGGAGGCGGCGCAATTGCTGCCGCGCGAACATGTGCTGGTGATGGCCGATGGCAGCCGCTACCGTTACGAACATCTGGTCAGCACCATGCCGTTGCCCGAACTGGTCAAACTGGCCGGCGCCGAAGTGCCGGAAGAGGTGCGCGCCGCCGCACGGGGCCTGCGCCATTTGTCGGTGCGCTGTGTCAATCTCGGCGTGGCGCGCGAGAAGCTGACCGACAAGCACTGGATCTACTATCCGGAAGAGACGATATTCCACCGCATTTTCGTGCAGGGGAATGCCAGCCCGCATTGCAACCCGCCAGGCGGCTTCGGCTTGACGTGCGAGATTTCGTATTCGCCGTGGAAGTCGCTGCCGGTCGATGGCCAGGAACTGATCGAGCGCTGCATCCAGGATTGCATCGACGTGACGATGCTGCGGCCGGACGACAAGATCATCACCGCCAACATGGTCGACATGCCGTACGCGTATGTTGTCTACGACCACGCGCGCGCCGCCAATGTGGAACTGGTGAAGGCCTGGCTGGCCCGCTACGACATCATCCTGGCGGGACGTTACAGCGAGTGGGAATATTACAACTCGGACCACGCATTCTTGGCCGGCAAGAAAGCTGCCGAGACCGTACTGGCGCAACGCGCGGACAGGGCGAAGACGGTCGGTTCAGACTGATGTGCAGCGGCTTCGACCGAGGCCGGCGATCAAATTGCCGGCATGCGTCAAGTTCTGGCCGGTCTCTTGGGCAGGGCTGTTCGGCTCGCGCCGGTCACAACTAGCGGTACTTCATGCGAGGAGATGACCCGTGTTGCGCTAGCGTGCATGACAGCTTTGCCTGTTGCGCGAAACTCGGGTGATGCGGGGATCAACTTCCGCGCCTCACCCGATCTCCCTTTTAGGGCAGGGGCCTGGGTGCGCGCCTGCCCGCGGCTCGGGTGGTGCGCCGCGGCAGTCGACTCCATCATCTGCGTCGTGACTGCTTATAAACCGTCATCTGTGTCGCACGTGCTCACCGTCTCGACTGCTCCCAAAAATTAATCTGCTTTCGCGACTGTTTACAAGCCATGATCTGCGCCGGGACTGCTCACGAACATCATCTGCATTGCGACTGCTCACTCGCCATCATCTGCGTGGCGAGTGCTTGCAAGCCGGTCCCTTGCGCACGGCACGTGACGGCGGTTAGTGGGCGCATCGCGCAATCGGCAAACAAGTACGCGACTTCATCGCCAAAACCAGAATGGACCGTTGATCTGCTTGACCGCGGACCCGCTTCCCCTGCATGCGTGACCCGCGCGACGCCGGCCCGCATGCCGCTGCTGGGAAGCGGATGCCGTAGCCGCTCGCGTCAGTGGGAGATCGCGCCGTCGGTCATATTGACCCGGTCGCCCATGCGGTAGGTTGGAGGAGTTGCCTGGGTCACGACCAGGGTCGTGCCATCGTCCATGCGCAGCGTGACGCGGTACATTCTGTCCTCGCCCATCGACGATGAGCCGGTGGAGCCGGTGCCGCCGCTGCTGCCAACCGCGCCCGTACCGCTTTTGGGCACCGCTTCAATTGCCATCACCATGGCGTTGGGCGCCATCGTGCCGGCAGAAGACGAGCCGGTCGGCGGAGTTTGTTGCGACTGGCCAGCCGCACTGCCGCTGGCGGTGCCCGCCATGCCGCCTGCGCCACCTTCGGTTCCCATGGTGCTGGTCGAACCAGTGGTGCCAGTGCCGGTGGTGGTGCCCGAGCCGCTGGTGCCGCCACTCCCAGTGCTGCTACCGCTGCCCATGCTGCTGCCACTGCCGCTGCCGCTGGTGCCGCTGCCGATGCTGCTGCTGCCGCCGCCACCGCTGCTGGTGCCGCTACCCGTGGCGCCTGAGCCATCGTCCGACATCTTTCCGCGCATCGTGCCGCAGCCTGCCAGCGCCAGTGCCAGCATGCCCGCCAGTACCGCGCTCTGTTGTTTTCGATTCATGATCAACTCCTTATATTTGATGTCTTACAGTGGGTGTGTGCGTGACGTGCCGCTTGCCACGAGGGTAAGAGGGGCGAACCGCGCGTACGTTCGGCGGCACCGGGCAGCACCTGACGCAAATCAAACGAAGCTTGTCTCGTTCTGGTTGCTGCCACCGTGTTGCGGCCGAAGTCTGATCGACATGTTGCAAGTCCTCGGACGCACCGCCGCGATTTCTAGTTCTGAACGCTTCCTGCCCCTGCGCCGGTAGTGCTCCTGGCAGTCGTGTTGCCAGCGCCGGCATCACCGGTACTGGCGGCCGGAGGCGTTCCGGCGCTTGGACTTGCGGCCGGGCTGGTGCCGCTGGTGTTTCTCCAGGGGAGATAGCTGCACGCCGCCAGCGATAGCGCCAGCAGGCCCAGGATCACGCTTTGTGTACGCTTCATATTCAACTCCTCGATTGTTGGTGTTTTCGATGTGTGTGCGTGACGATGCCGCGTGCCACTGGAGTAAGAGGGGCGAATCGGCGCGATGTTCCGGCTGAGCGGAGGCCGCGTGAGGCAGATCAAACTGTCGAGCAGTTAGTTTCTGGCTGTTAATGTTTAGCGCGTGCTTGGCGTGTTGGGCAGGACGGCCCACAGCAGGGCGGAGGTGACGGTTGCGGCGCTGCAATCGACCAGCCAGTCACCGATCGAGGCGCCCCGATAAGGAAACATGCTTTGCAGCAGTTCGTCGCCGGCGCCCATCAGTGCAATCGTCAGCAGCGCTTTCAGCGCGCGCCTGCGCATGCTGCCTTCGCTGCCGGCAAACACAAGGAACGTCAGGCCGGCATAAGCCAGCGAGTGCAACACCACGCCGGTGGCGTACTGGCCGATTTCGGCACGGGCGCCGGGAATCGAGCCCATCACCAGGATTGCCGCATAGATCAGCAGCGCGCACAGATAGCGCAGTTTGCGCAGCTTCGGGTCAAGTACGAGCAGGGAAACGAGGGCGTGCATCACGGCAACCGGGGCGAAAGCGACAAGGATAGCATGTCGCCGCGAACGCCCTGGCGGGGCGGACGGCTTGTTGCCGCCGGCTCGGTAATCAGATTGTCAACGCACTGGCGCCGTTGGGATAATGGGCGTCAAAACAGCCGTGGCAGCTGGCGCAGAACAGGTGGGCGGACCGCACGCTACGTTGGCGCAGCACCAATTTCAGGTGGGTTTGGGCGCACTTTGGGCAGGATTCGCGAATGCTGCCGCAGGTGGTCAGGTTGATGGGCGTATCGTCGTCGTCGAGATGATCGATGGCGGCGCGCGGATCGAGTTCAGTCAGGATCAGGCGATCTTCATCGCGTGGCTGGCGCCGGCTGTGAACCGGAATGGATTCACTCGCGTGGTTCGATGTTGTTTCATAGGCGAGAAAGCTCATTCGATAGACTCCCTTTACTTCCAGGTGTTGATAGATAAACCAGTCGGAGGAACTTCATCATAGTAGATGCTGCGCCAGGTTCAAGCTGTTAATCCTGCTATCTAGCTGATGTGTCTCAAAGCGGGTTGCTCGAAAAAAAAATGCCCACCGGCTAAGGCGGGCAAACCCAAGATCGGGCCAAGAGAGGGGAAACCGGAGTGGCGTGCCGCCGTTAGAGGAAGACACGCCTGGCTGCGATCACGCATATCGGTTGCGTGTATGCAGGTGAATTAAGTATAGGGAGCGCGTGTGACGCGGGCATGACAATGATCAAACGTGCATCGCTTTGCTGGCGAACCAACTGGGCTGAATTTTGTCGCAGCCGGCGCCGGACAAAAAAAAGCCCGCTGGTGAAAGCGGGCTGAAGACTATTTTCTTGGAGGAGAATAGTGGAGACAAGGCAGAGTATGCTGCAGTGCCACATATATGTCCAATTGTAAATTTAGATATCTGACATATAAAATAGCTATAACTACTGTGGATTCACCGCGATAGTGACTTCGACATTGCCGCGCGTCGCGTTCGAGTAGGGGCAAACCTCGTGCGCCTTGGCAACGACCGCTTCGGCCGCAGCTTGGTCTATGCCAGGAGTGGACACCGTCAACGTCACTGCCAGGCCGAAACCGCCGGCGCCGTTCGGGCCGATGCCGACCTGGGCGCCAACACTGGCCGTCGCCGGCAGCGGGGTCTTCAGGGAACCGCCGACGAGCTTCATCGCCGACAGGAAGCACGCCGCGTAACCGGCCGCAAACAACTGCTCAGGATTGGTGCCTTCGCCGCCCGCACCGCCGAGTTGCTTCGGGGTCGACAGCGCCACGTCGAGCACCGTGTCGCTGGAAGTGGCGCGGCCGTCTCGGCCTCCGGTGGCGGTAGCTTGTGCGGTGTAAAGAACTTGCATGGATGACTCCTGGAGTATGGGGGAAGGCAGATGCGACTGCCAATGAAGCTATGGTATAGAGCAATTAAATTGTGTGCAATCTATTTATCGCTATCAGCGCCATAGGCATTGCCATCGGTGCTCACACGCTGTCGTCGATCGACTTGAACAAGGCGTCGCGCACCGCCGACAGTTCAGCGCGCAGGCACCCGAGCGCGGCCGCTTCCTGGCCACTGGCACACAGCAACTGTTCCGGGATCGGCAGCGCCTTGGTGCGCAGCGCACGGCCCGCGGCGCTGAGCGAGATGCGCACCTGGCGCTCATCGTGCTGGTCGCGGTTGCGATCGACCAGGCCGTTCGCCTCGAGCCGTTTGAGCAGCGGGGTCAGGGTGCCGGAGTCGAGAAACAGGCGGGCGCCGATGTCCTTGACGAGGATGCCATCCTGTTCCCATAGCACCAGCATCACCAGGTATTGCGGGTACGTCAGGCCGAGGCCGTCGAGCAGCGGCTTGTAGGTGCGCGTGACCGCATGCGAAGCGGAATACAGCGCAAAGCAGAACTGCTTGTCGAGCGCCAGCATCGGCGATGGCGCCGTACCCGCGGCGCCGTCCTGCTTCGGCCGCTTGGTCATGGCTTCACCGGCACCGTGTAGTTCAGCGCCAGCCGGCCGCCGTCGGCGTAGATGGTCTGGCCGGTCATGTAGGAAGCGTCCTCGCTGGCAAGGAAGGCGGCGATCGATGCGACTTCTTCCGGCTCGCCGCAGCGCCCCAGCGGAGTGCGCGACAGGATGGTGTGACGCGCCTCGGGGCTGCCCAGCACGGCTTTCTTGGCCAGCTCGGTGAGGATGGTGCCAGGGCCGATGCCGTTGACGCGGATGCCGTGCGACGCCAGGCTCAGCGCCATGACGCGGGTCAGCTGGTTGACGCCGCCTTTCGAGACGACGTACGGGACCTGGTTCGGAATCGCCAATTCAGAGTTGACGCTGGACATGTTGATGATGCAGCCGCTTTGCTGCTTGACCATCTCGCGCGCCGCTGCCTGGCCGCACAGGAACATCGATTTCAGGTTGATCCGCAGCACGCGGTCGAAATCGTCTTCATCGAGGTCGAGAAAATCGGCGGCGTGGGTGACGCCGGCGTTGTTGACGAGGATGTCGATGCGGCCGAACGCCTGCAAGGTGGCGGCGATCATCGCGTCGACGTCCACTTTCTGGCTGACATCGGCGGCGAAAAAGCGCGCCGCGTCACCGATCTGGGCGGCGGCCTGTTCGCCCTCCGGCCTGATGTCGACCAGCATCACGCGCGCGCCCTCGCGCACCAGGCGCTGTGCGCAGGCCAGGCCGATGCCCTGGGTGGCGCCGGTGACAATCGCAACTTTTTCGGCTAGCTTCATGGATCGCTTTCAAACTGTTCGGTAATAGCGAATTTTACCTACAGCCGGCGACCCATGTGCGGATTTCCTGCAAGGCGACTTACATGAGGATCGGTTGGTCCGACAGTTCGTTGGCGCGATCGCCGTTGGTCGGGAAGTGCTGGCGCAACAGGGCGTTGACATGCTCCACGGCAGCGATGCTGCTGTCGTGGAAATTGCCGCGCCCGAAGCCTTCGGTCATGGCGCGGCACACCGCCTGCCATATGGCGCTGTCGATCTTGCGATTGACGTTGCGGTCCGCCACGATCTCGACCTTGTGTTCGGCCAGGTTCACGTAGATCAGCACGCCGCAGTTGTCTTCGGTATCCCACACGCCGTGCTCGGCAAACAGTGCCAGGGCGCGCTGGCGCGTGGTGACGTCGTCCCAGATGGCGTCGAACGGTATCGAGGCCTCGACGATCAGGCGCAGTTCGCCGCGATGGGTCTGCTCGCCGCCGGTGATGGCGGCCGCAATGGCAGCCAGCGTTTCCTGCGGAAAGGCGCGGCGTCCGACGGCGGCGCTGGTTTTCCAGTGCCGCAAGGCGCGCGACATGCGGTCGATGAAGCTGCTCATCACCAATCCCCCGAGGCGCCGCCGCCGTCGAAACTGCCGCCGCCGCCGGAAAAGCCGCCGCCGCCAAAACCGCCGCCGCCGCCGCCGCCACCACGGCTCAGGCTACCGAGCGCGGTGCCGAGGATAAAGCCGGTTGCGCCGCCGCCCCAGCCGCCGCGCGACAGGCGCGAGCGGCGGGGCCGGAAGATCGACATTAGCACGAAGGCGCCGAACAGCAGCAACGGAATCAGGAAACTGCCGCCTTCCGACTGGGCCTGGCGCTGGCGCTGCTGTTCTGGCGCGGCGGGAAATTGTTCCTGGTTGAGCAGGGTGGCGATCGCGCCGATGCCGGCGACCAGGCCGTCGTAATACTGGTTCTGCTTGAAGTGGGGCGCGATCACATCTTGCAAGATGCGCTTGGACTGGGCGTCGGTCAGCACACCTTGCACGCCGCGGCCGGCTTCGATGCGCAGGCGCCGCAGCGCCGCCGGATTGTCCTTGGCTACGAGCAGCAGCACGCCGTCGTCGACGCCTTTGCGCCCGAGCTTCCAGGCATCGGCCACGCGGATGCTGTACTGCTCAATCTGTTCGGGCTCGGTCGAATTGACCAGCAGCACTGCGATCTGGCTGCCGGTCTTGGTTTCATAGTCGGTCAGCACCGCCTCGAGCTTGTCGCGCTCGCCTGGCCCGAGCATGCCGGCCTGGTCCGTCACATGGCCGGTTAGCGGCGGCACCGCGGCCAGCTGGGCATGGGCGGCGCCGCCACACAGCAGCGACAGCGCCAGCACGGCGGCCCACAGGAAGCGCAACCTCGTCATCATCTTACTTGCCGAAATTAACGGTCGGCGCGGTCGAGATCGCCTTTTCGTTTTCCACCGTGAACGATGGCTTGACCTTGTAGCCGAAGATCATCGCCGTCAGGTTGTTCGGGAAGCTGCGCGTGAGCACGTTATATTCCTGCACCGACGCGATGTAGCGCTGGCGCGCCACGGTGATGCGGTTCTCGGTGCCTTCGAGTTGCGACTGCAGGTCGCGGAAGCTGGCGTCGGCTTTCAAATTCGGGTAGTTCTCGGTCACCACGAGCAGGCGCGACAGTGCGCTCGACAGTTCACCTTGTACCTGCTGGAACTTGGCGAACGCGGCCGGGTCATTGAGCACCTCGGGCGTGACCTGCATGCTGGTGGCGGCGGCGCGCGCCTTGGTCACCGCTTCGAGCGTGTCTTTTTCGTGCGAGGCGTAGCCCTTGACGACGTTGACCAGGTTAGGGATCAGGTCGGCGCGGCGCTGGTACTGGTTGACCACTTCGCTCCACGCGGCCTTGGTCGCTTCGTCCTTGGACTGGAACTGGTTGTAGCCGCAGCCCGAAAGCAGTGCGGACATGAAAGAGAGTGTCAGCAGCAGGCGAGTCCAGCGGGCAAATCCGTGATTGGTCATGATGTCTTTTCCAGGCAAGTTGTCGAATGTATAAAAATATACCCTAAATGATTCGACTGCGCCTGTTCAATAGTGCGCCGCCCGGGGCCGGCTGGCCCGGGTGGACGCGGTACAATGCCGCGTTTGCAAAAAAATGAACGAGGGTCATGCCGTGAATTTCATCAACAAGCTATCCGCCGCATGGGCCGGCAACAATTCCCTGCTGTGCGTCGGGCTCGACCCCGACCTGGGGCGCATTCCGGCGCACTTGCAGCAGCGGCCGGACGCCATTGTCGCGTTCTGCAAGGCGATCATCGATGCGACGGCCGACCTGGCGTGCGCCTTCAAGCCGCAGATCGCCTATTTTGCAGCGCTCGGCGCCGAGGACCAGCTCGAAGAAATCTGCGCCTACCTGCGCCAGCACCATCCGCACATCCCGTTAGTTCTGGACGCCAAGCGCGGCGACATTGGCGCGACCGCCAAGCAATATGCGCGCGAAGCGTACGACCGCTACGGCGCCGACGCGGTCACGCTGAGCCCGTACATGGGCTTCGATTCGGTCGAACCGTATATGGAGTGGAGCGGGCGCGGCCAGATCATCCTGTGCCGCACCTCCAATGCCGGCGGCTCCGACTTGCAGTTTCTCAATGTCGACGGCAAGCCGCTGTACCAGCACGTGGCGGCGCTGGTGGCCGACAAGTGGAACAGCAACGGCCAGTGCGCGCTGGTGGTGGGCGCCACGTTCCCTGAGGAACTGGCGCAGGTGAGGGCGATTGTCGGCGACATGCCGGTATTGGTGCCCGGCATTGGCGCCCAGGGCGGTGACATCGAGGCGACCATCGCAGCCGGCAAGAACGGCGCCGGCGCCGGCATGATGATCAGCTCGTCGCGCGCGATCCTGTATGCAACGCCGGCTGCCGACGAAGACTTCGCCGCGGCCGCCCGCCGCGTCGCGCTGGAAACGCGCGACGCCATCAACCTGCACCGCTAGGCTCGACAAAAAGCTGGGCAGCGTTTTTCCGCCGGCGCGTAGCGCTAGCGCCGGCTCGGCGCGATCGACTCCGCATAATCGTACAGCGCGCCGAGGATGTCTTCGGCGCGCTCATCGGCGTTTTCCGATAGCGCGTCGATCTCGCCGAACAGCTGCTCGATGGTGCGGGCGCCACCGTCGCCGTCGAACAGGCGGGCGGCGCGGTGCTGCTCCCACTGCGTCGACTCGGCCGGAGTGAGCGTGTGCGGAAAATTGCGCGCCCGGTATCGGAAGAACAGCTCCGTCAGGCGCTCGTCGTCGAACGCCGGGCGCACCGCCGCCAGTTTCTCCGGCGTCTCGGCGCGCAGCGACTCGAGCTTGCGGCGATCGTTGTTGCCGACGAAGCCGCCATATAAATCCTCGTCGACATCGGCCGCCGGCGCCGCCGGCCGGCGGTAGACTTCGGCCCAGATGGCAGCCATGTCGGGTCCGGCCGCGGCGGCCTGGGCGTAGGCGCGGCCCTGGTCGAGGTCGATGCCCCAGCGCTGGGCCATTGCAGGATTCAGCGTCTTCAGGTTACCGACAAGCATCGGCGACTTGTTGACGTGCACGCTCTTGATCGGCAGCCGCGTCATCCCTTCCGGCAGGTCGGCACTGCGGCTGAACAGGCGCAGGCGAATGGTGTCGGCGTCGAGCGTGAACAGCTCTGCCGGATCATGGCTGCAATCCCATACCAGCACCTCGTTCGTGTTGGTCGGATGGGTCGCCAGCGGCCACACCAGTGCCAGGCAGCCGCGCTCGGTCGGGAACATGCCGGACACGTGCAGGAACGGCTGGCGCGTGGTCGCTTCCAGGTGCATCCCCATCTCGGAGGAAACCTTGTCCTTCTTGTGCAGCCCTAGGCAGAAATCGAACAGCTTCGGCTGGTGCTCGCGGATCAGGCGCGCCAGCGCGATCGTCGCGCGCACGTCCGACAGCGCATCGTGGGCGGCCTCGTGCAGCAAGCCGTTGGCGCGCGCAAGGTCTTCCAGCCGGAAACTTGGCTTGCCATCCTCGCGCAGCGGCCATTCGATGCCTTCCGGACGCAGCGCGTACGTCATGCGGATGACGTCGAGCAAGTCCCAGCGGCCGCAATTGTTTTGCCACTCGCGCGCATACGGATCGATCAGGTTACGCCAGAACAAGTGGCGGGTGATCTCGTCGTCGAAGCGGATGGTGTTGTAGCCGACGCCGATCGTGCCCGGCTGGCTGAACGCGGCCTCGACCGTCTTGGCGAACTGGTGCTCGGGCACGCCCCATTCAAGGCACTGCTGCGGCGTGATGCCGGTAATCAGGCACGACTGCGGATCGGGCAAAAAATCGGGCGCCGGCTGGCAATACAGCATGATCGGGTCGCCGATTTCGTTCAGGTTCGCGTCGGTGCGGATCGCGGCGAACTGGGCGGGTCGGTCGCGACGCGGCACGGCGCCAAAAGTTTCGTAGTCGTGCCAAAGAAAGGTATGGGTCGTCATGTATGTCAGTCGGTGGGCGCGGTCGCGCGGCGGCTCGTATGGTGTCACAAAAACGGCCGGCGCGGCGTCGGTGGCGCCAAGTTTCGGCCAACGGATCGGGGTCAGACCTAGGTCTGACCCCAAATTTACAGGTCGTCATGTATGTCAGTCGGTGGGCGCGGTCGCGCGGCGGCTCGTATGGTGTCACAAAAATGGCCGGCGCGGCGTCGGTGGCGCCAAGTTTCGGCCAACGGATCGGGGTCAGACCTAGGTCTGACCCCAAATTTAGACCTAGGTCTGACCCCAAATTTACAAATTTATGTTTCTACAAGGAGACGCGGTCGCGGCCGGCTTCCTTGGCGCGGTACAGCGCGGAATCGGCGGCGGCCAGCAGTTGCATCTCGTCCATGTCGGCGCCGAGGCAGGCCACGCCGAAGGAGCCCGTCAGCTGCGGCAGCGGCAGGCGCATGTCGTCGAAAATGACGGCTTTGCGCAAGCGCTGGCATAGCCGCTCGGCCACCATCCGCGCCAGGTTTTCGCTCGTGTCGGGCAGGATGACGAGCATCTCTTCGCCGCCGTAGCGCACCGCATAGTCGGACGGGCGCAGCGCGGCATTGATGACGCCGGCCGCGGCGCGCAACGCGTCATCGCCGGCCAGGTGGCCATGGGTGTCGTTGAAGCGCTTGAAGTGGTCGAGGTCGATCATGACGAGCGACAAGGGACCCTCGGCGCGCAGCGCGGTCGACACCATCTTCGGCAGCATGTCGTTGAGCCAGGCGCGATTGTAGAGGCCGGTCAGGCCATCGTTCATCGACAGCTGGCGATAAAATTCGCCGAGCTTCTGGCGCCGCCGCAGCAGCGCGCTGGCGGCGCGGATGCGAAACGACAGCAGCCGCAACAGATTGCGGGCAACGCCATTCGACTCGTCGATCAGCTGCCACACGAGGTCCGCTTCGATGACCAGCAGCTCGGTGTCGTCGACCGCGGTGATGTCGGCCAGGTTGGTCGCTTCGTCCAGCACAGATTGCTCGCCGACGCTTTCGCCGCGTAGAATCTTGCTGATGGTGCCGTCGGCCGCCGCCTCGGCCAGCGCGCCGCGCAGCACGATGTACAGGCGCGCGCGGAAAGTGTCCTGCAGCCGCTTGCCATCGGCGAGACGAACAATGGCACACCGCGCCAGCGCGGCGGCAATGTGCTGTTCGTCTGCATCGCGAAACAGTTGCAGCTCGCCGATGCGGTAGGCGGAGGCCCCGAAGGTGCCGATGTGTTCCACAGTAATCCTCTTTGCGTATTACAAATATAATTCTTATAAGCAATAGCATGATAGCGCATTGCCACGGCCACAAGGCACTGGCGCCCGATAAACAACAGTGTTTCAATAGCCGCTACACGCCACACCTGGAGAGCGCATGACCCTGATCGACGCCGTTGGCGCCCGCCACATCCCCGACCCGGCAGCTCGCATTGTCTCGCTGGTGCCGTCGATCACCGAGTTGCTGTGCGACCTGGGCCTGGCCGCGCAAGTTGTCGGGCGCACCGGCTTTTGCATCCATCCCGCCGACATGGTGAAAAAAATCGCAAAAGTGGGCGGCACCAAAGATGTCAATATCGACAAGATCCGGCGCCTGGCGCCGACCCACCTGGTCGTCAACATCGACGAGAACGAGAAGCCGACGGTCGAGGCGCTGGCCGAATTGGTGCCGCATATCATCGTGACCCACCCTCTGGCGCCGCGCGACAACCTCGACCTGGCGCGCCTGCTGGGCGGCGTGTTCGGCGCCAATGCCGCGGCCGACGCCTGGTGCACGCAGTTCGAGGCCGAATACGCGGCCCTGCAGGCAACGCCGAAAGGCCCACCGCAGAGCATGCTGTACTGCATCTGGCAGGACCCTTGGATGGCAGTGTCGCAGGATACCTATATCGCCCGCATGATGGCCGAGATCGGCTGGAGCGTGCCGCAGCTGGACGACGCGTCGCGCTATCCGCGCTTCGAGTGGAGCGATCAATTGGTGGCGCGCATCGATGGCGTGCTGCTGTCGACCGAGCCGTACCGTTTCACCGAGGCGCACGCGGACGCCTTGGAGCGCCAGATCGGCAAGCCGGTGCACCTGGTCGATGGAGAAATGATGTCGTGGTACGGCAGCCGTTCGCTGGCAGGCTTGCGCTACCTGCGCCAGATTGCCAACGGCAATCTGCTGGCCTAAAAGAAAAGGCGGCCACGCGGGCCGCCTCGTTGCATCCCGCCGCGAGGCAGGAATTATTCGTTGACTTCGTCGAGCGTCTGGTCGGCCAGGGTCGGCGTGCGGTGCAGCTGCTTGTCGTGCAGGCGGCCGAGGGCGCTGTCGATGGCGCGCTTGAGCTTGTCGGCGGCGCCGGAGATGGCCATGTGCAAGGTCGCCGCATGGTCGCTGACGGCAATTGGCTGGTAGCCGGTAACCCGTGCTTCGAGCATGCAGCGGTTGCCGCCGTCTGCCGATTTCTGGCTGTTCTCGTCACTGAGGTGCACTTGAACGCGCGTAATGTGTTCGCCAAATCGGCCAATCGCAGCATTTACGACGGACTCGACATGGTCGTCCAGTCCTTGATGGCGTTCGATGGTCTTGTCGGTATTGATGTTGATTTGCATAAGTCACTCCTGGTTGTTCATCAAGTGCTCGCCCCAACCTCGGGCTTGGTTCACTGATTTATCTTACACCTTTCGACGATTTGACAACGCTCTGCTGGAACGGCGTCAGGACTTGATCAGTCCTGCGGCAATGTTGATCGACAGTCCGAGGATGACCAGGTTGAAAAAGAAGTTAAGTACCGAATGCCCGAGCGCCAGCTTGCGCATGCCGCGCGTCATGATGGCGACGTCGGACGTCTGCACCGCCACCGTGATGGTGAAAGAGAAATACAGGAAGTCCCAGTAGTCCGGTTCCAGCTCGCCTTCCGGGAATTTCAGCGGTGGCGACTGGCCGCTAGCGCGGTAATACGCATGCGCATAGTGAAAGCAGAACAGCGCGCCGACCAGCAGCCACGAGCCAACCAGGGTCGTCACAGTCAGCAGATAACGCATCACCCGCTCCGTTCCTTGCGCGCCGGCCAGTTCGCTCAATTCGAAAAAGATCGCGCACATGCTGAACACGGCGCCCACCAGCAGCGTCACCAGCACCAGCGCCGCACTCTCGTCCTGCTTGGCTGCAATCTCTCGGACGCGATGATGATCGGCGCGCGTGATCAGCCACATCATGAAGACGAGGTACGACCACACCGCGGCGTTCCACCCCACCAGCGCGCGCGTCATGATGGTGATGCTGTCGGGAAGCAGCGGCGCCAGCACCGCGCCGAACAGGATGGCCAGCGACAGATGCGGCCGGCTGCGGATGAAACGGTGCAGCAAGGTCGGCTGCCTGGAAGGCTTGGTGTCGGGGGAAGTGTCGGTCATAGCGACGTATTACACCACATCAACTGCTCGCTGGCCGTGTTGCGCGCGGTAACCTGGAATCCCAGCGCCACGTAGAGGCGCCGCGCACGTGGATTACTGTGGTGCACCGACAGCGTCAGCGGCATCGCCATATTCTGCGCGCATGCTTGCAGTGCGCGCAGAATATGGCTGCCAAGCCCATGCCCGCGGGCAGCCGGCAACAGCGCCATGTCGACCAGCCTCAGCGCAGCCGCGCCGGCATCGATGACGATGCGCCCGCACGGTGAGCCGGACTGTTCCAGCAGCAGGTAGTGCGCGTTCGGAAAGGCCTGGCGATAGTCGGCCGCCTGCAAGCGCTGCTGCATGCCGATGATCGACGCCACCAGCGTGGGATCGGCGGTGGCCGATTGCAGGTCGGTGCGGGTCGAGGCGTACAGGCGGGCAAGAAAATCGGCGTCGGCCGGGTCCGGTGCGCGTATCTGGAGCGGCGCCAGCAGCGCGGCGAGGGCATCAAGCTGCATCGTGACAAAGCGCCGCTAGGGCGCCAGCTCCTTGTCGTGGTGCGGAAGGCGGTCCATGCGCGAGAGCACGGGAAACGCCCACGCCCAGATGCCGGTAACGGTCAGCGTCAAGGCGCCGCCGAGCAGGATTGCGCGCACCAGCCCGAACCAGCTGGCCGTCATGCCCGATTCGAATTCGCCCAGCTCGTTGGAGGCGCCGATGAAGACCGAATTGACGGCGCTGACGCGGCCGCGGATGTCGTCCGGCGTTTCAAATTGCACCAGCAGGTGGCGGATGTAGACACTGACCATGTCGCCCGCGCCAAGCAGAAACAATGCCACGAGCGCGACGGCAAAGCTGCTGGTGCTGCCCAGCACCAGGGTCGCCGCGCCGAAGACGGCGACGCCGCCGAACATGAAGGCGCCGACATGGCGGCGGATCGGCGCCATCGCCAGCGCCACCGAACACAGCACGGCGCCGGCGCCGGGCGCGGTGCGCAGCAGGCCCAGTCCGGTCGGGCCCACCTGCAGCACGTCGCGGGCATACGCCGGCAGCAGCGCGGTGACGCCGCCGAACAGCACGGCGAACAGGTCGAGCGAAATGGCGCCGAGCACGATCGGCCGCGAGCGCACGAAGCGCAGGCCTTCGAGCACGGTATGCCAGCTGGCCGGCTCGGTATTGGCCGCCTGCGGCGCGCTGCGCGTTTTGCTCATCAAGAAAATCGACAGCAGCAGCAACGTGACGGCGGTCAGGTAGACGCTGCGCGGACCGGCCAGGTACAGCAGGCCGCCCAGTACCGGGCCGGCGATGACGGCAACGTGGAAGGCCGACGAACTGAGCGCGACGGCCTGGCTGAAGCTCTCGAGCGGAACCATGTTTTTCAATATCGCCTGGGTCGCCGGCATCATGAACGCGCGCGCGCTGCCGAACAGCACCAGGATGGCGAACACCGGCCACACCACGTGCCTGCCGCTGAGCGTAAAGGCAAGCAGCAGCAGTGAGCACAGCAGCTGCACGCCCATGCAGAGGACGATGATGTTGCGGCGGTTGTAGCGGTCGGCGGCGTGGCCGGCGAACAGGATCAGCACCAGGAAGGGCGCAAACTGCGCCAGGCCGATCAGGCCGAGGTCGAACAGGTCGCCGGTGATGTCATACACTTGCCAGCCAATCGCCACGCTTTGCATCTGGATCGCCAAGGTGCCGAGCACGCGCGCCGACAGGTAACAGGCGAAGTTGCGGTTGCGCAGGACGGCGAAACCGCTGGAAGAAGAGGTGAGGGACATGGACGCTTCATTGACAAGATGCTGTCAGGAATTATGCCCGATGTCTATCAGGCGCGCTGGCCACGCGCCTTTCGCGCTTTTCCAACGCTTGCGTCGTGCTATCGCTTGACGAAGTGCAGCGCGAACTTGTCGTCCGGCTTGCCTTCCATCTTGAAGAACGGCTGGTCGCGTGGGTCGCCCGGCGCGCGCAGGTAGTCCGATTTGGTCTCCAGCGCAAAGCCGGCCCTGGTCACTTCCGCCACCACCGCCACCTCGTCGATCCGGTGCAGCGTGTTGGTCGCGGTCAGGCCGCTGCCTTCCTTGGCAGCGTTATCGATGATCACCAGCGCGCCGCCCGGCTTGAGCGCGTCGTACAGGTGCTTGTTCATCGCGGCCCGGTCGGCTGGCGTATTGACGATGTCGTGATACGACATGTCAATGGTGATCAGGTCGAGCGGGGGTGTGCCGGCCGGCACTGGATTGTCGAACGGCGCCACCACCGGACGCAGGTTCGGCATCGGCGAGGCGGCCAGGCGCGCGTCGAGCTTGGGCGACGGCTTGGCGCTTTGCGCCCACACTTGCCCGCTCGGGCCGACCGCGGCGGCCAGCAGCGCCGAGGTGGCGCCGCCGCCGGCGGCGACGTCGAGCACCTTCATGCCGGGCCGCACCTTGGCGAACGCGAGGAACTCGGCAGGCTTGCGCCTGGCGTCGCCCTTGCGGTCGTCATCGAGGCGCGCCGGGTTGGTGATCGCGGCCTTGTACTGGGCCGCGGCATCCTGCGTCAGCACCGGTGCGGCAAGCGCGGTGGCGCAGGCGGCGAGCAGGGCGTGGATGAGGTGGCGGGCGAAGCGCTGCCGGTGCATGTGAAATCCCTTCAGAGAAATGCGGAATACCCGAACACGGGGAAAGCTACCGACAAACTACCTCAAAAGCCGGCCCGGCGGCGAGACGTTATGACTGGGCCAGATCCGCTTCGCTGGTAAACGCGTCGGCGAAGAATTCTTCGGCCGGCAACTTGCCCAGGGCAACGTAATCGCGCCGCGCCGAATCGACCACGATCGGCGAGCCGCAGGCATACACGTGGTGACCGGCCAGGTCGGGCAGGTCTTGCAGCACAGCAGCGTGGACGAAGCCGGTGCGCCCGCTCCAGCGGTCTTCGGGCAAGGGATCGGACACCACCGGCACGTAACGGAAGTTCGGCAAGATCATCGCCCATTGCTCGCACAGTTCGTTCATGTACAGGTCGTGCGGCCGGCGCCCGCCCCAGTACAGGCTGACCGGGCGCGTCGACTTCAGGTGGATCAAGTGTTCGACCAGCGCCTTGACGGGCGCAAAACCGGTGCCGGACGCCAGCAGCACGATCGGCTTGTCGGATTCCTCGCGCAGGAAAAACGTGCCGTGCGGACCCTCGAAGCGCAAGATGTCGCGCTCCTTCATCGTATTGAAGACATGATCGGTAAACAGGCCACCCGGCATGTGGCGAACGTGCAAGGTCAGCGGCGAGTCGAGGCTGCTTGGCGCATTGGCCATGCTGTAGCTGCGCCGCTTGCCGTCCTTCAGCAGGAATTCGACATACTGGCCGGCGCGATAGGCCAGCGCTTCGTTGGCCGGCAGCTGCAGGCTCATGATGATGACGTCCGGCGCCACCTTGTCGAGCTTGGCCACGCGCGACGGCATCTTGCGCACGGGATACTCGCTGCTTCCCGACACTTCGCGCGCTTCGATCACCAGGTCGGACGAGGCGAGCGCGCAGCAAAACAGCGAAAAGCCGCCGGCCGCTTCCTGCTCCGACAGCGCGCGCTGCTGGTGCGCCTTGTGCGTCACCTGGCCCTCGACGACCTTGCCCTTGCACGAGCCGCAGGCGCCATTCTTGCAGCCGTACGGCAGGCCAATGCCGGAGCGGATCGCAGCGGAAAGGACGGTTTCGTCCGTCTCGCACTCGAAGCGATGCCCGCTGGGCTGGACAGTGATCTGGAAAGTCATACAATCCTCAACATGAAAAACACGATAAAACTGAAAACAAAGCAAAAAATTGGCTTGCCGCGCCTGTTGATCATCGGCTGCGGCGATGTCGGCATGCGCCTGCTGCCGTTGGTGCGCGACCGCTTCCGCGTGTTTGCCGTCACCAGCAGCCCGGAGCGGCGCGCCGAACTGCGCGCGGCCGGCGCGATTCCGATCGTCGCCGACCTCGACAAGCCGGCCAGCCTGCAACGCCTGGCGCGGCTGGCACCGAACGTGGTCCACCTGGCGCCGCCGCAAGGCGACGGCAGCCTCGACAAGCGCACGCGCAACCTGACCGCCATTCTACCTGACGGTGCCAGGCTGGTTTATGTCAGCACTACCGGGGTGTACGGTGATTGCCAGGGCGCGTTGATCGACGAAACGCGCCCTGTTGCGCCGCACAATGCGCGCGCCCGCCGCCGCGTCGATGCCGAGCGCGTGCTGCGCGACTGGGCCCGGCGCGCGCGCGCTCGCCTGGCGATCGTGCGCGCGCCGGGCATCTACGCGCGTGAACGGCTGCCGCTGGCGCGCTTGCAGCAGGGCACGCCCGCGCTGATCGCACAGGACGACGTCTACACCAACCACATCCACGCCGACGACCTGGCCGTCATCGTCGCGCTGGCGCTGTTTCGCGCCTTGCCGGGGCGGGTGTACCACGCCGTCGACGACACGCACATGCTGATGGGGGATTACTTCGACAGCGTGGCCGATGCGTTCGGCCTGGCGCGCCCGCCGCGGGTGGCGCGCGCCGAGCTGGCCGCCGAGGTGTCGCCGATCAAGCTGTCGTTCATGTCCGAATCGCGCCGCATCGACAACGGGCGCATCAAGGCCGAACTGGGCGTGCGGCTGCGCTATCCGCAGGTGCTCGGCGCGCTGGCCGGGATGGCGCTGTTAAAATGACGCCCTGAACAAGGAAAAGCGCCATGACCTACGAAGAATACCTGGACGAAGTAACCACCATCCTCACCGAACTGTACGACCTGGAGGACGCCGCCGCCATCAAGCTGGTGGTCGACGCGCAAGACGCGGAGTTTTTCGTCCAGCATGACGACAAGCCGGACATGTGCACGCTCGAGCAAGCCAAGAAGGATGCCGTCACGCTGTTCGAGGCCAAGCAGAACAAGTCGCAGACCCAAAAGAAGCAGCAGCAACGGGTGCGCGAGAAGAAATAATGTGGCGGGCCGCGGCCCGCCATCCGGATCGCTCCGTTGCCGGTCAGAATTTCAACGTGGCGCCAAACGTCACGTAGCGGCCGACCGCATCGTAGTTCTGCGGAAAGGTGTTACCGCTGTTGGTCAAGGTCGTGCCGATGGTGCCGCCGACAATTGGCGGGCGCTTGTTGGCCACGTTGTTGACGCTGACGGCCAGGCGCAGCATCTTGCTGACGTTCCACGCCGCGTTCAGGTCGACGTAGTGATACGCATCGATCTTGGCAAACGCCGGCAGGAAGTCGGTGCCGCCCGGTTCCTCGATGACGCCGCTCAGATAGCGCCAGTTGTACCCCACCGCCAGGGCGCCGATCGTCCAGGTCGTGCGCTGGCTGAACTTGCGCTTGTAGATCGGCGCGCCGCACGCGACGCTGTAGTAGCCGAGGCAATTGCGTTCCAGCGACGCCGGCGTTGCACGAAACTTGAAGCTCTCCACCCGGGTGAAGCCGCCGCTGAAGTCGAGGCTGCCGAGCCGCGGGTCGGAGGTCGCTTTCATCCGGTAGGCGACATTCACATCGACGCCGCTGGTGCTTTGCGTGCCCAGGTTCGACAGCGCCGTGCGCACCCCTTTCGCCTCGACGCCGTTGAACGTGCCGTTGATCGTGTTGCGCCCGATTAGCGCGCACGAGGCGTTCAGCTGCAGGCTCGGATTGAACGCGGTGCTGTAGCAGCCGTCGAGGATGTCGGTGGTCGTCGGGCTCGAAATGGCATGGTCGATGTCGATCTTGTAGTAGTCGACCGTCAGCGCCAGTTTCGGCACCGGTCCCCACACGAAGCCGATGGTCCTGGTGTTCGCCTGCTCCGGTCCCAGCGCGGAGTTGCCGCCGGTCTGGGTGCCGATCTGGCTTGACGACGGCGCCGGCAAGCTGCCGATGTCGCCTTGCGGCACGCCGGTCAGCCGGCACAGGTTCGACAAGGTGCCGGCCACGTTCGACGTTGCCTGGCTGATCCGGTTGCCCTGGCAAGGATCGACGGCCAGGTTCGACAGGCCGGGCACGACGGGCGCGAACAATTCGTTGACGTTCGGCGCGCGCGTGGCCTTCTGCACCATGCCGCGCAGCCGCAGCGACCTGACCGGCGCCCATTCGCCGCCGTATTTCCAGCTGCCGTAGTCGTGCGCCATGCCCGTAGTGGAAAAAGCGGTTTGCCGATATCCGAGTTCCAAACTGAGGGACTTGATGAACGGTTTGTCGCTGACCAGCGGCACCAGCATTTCCAGCGCGTATTCGCGCAGCCTGAAGGCGCCTGAGCGGTCCGGCGTCGTTGCGGCATTGCCGAGCACTTCGCCGGCAACTTGCAGCGCGGCGTCGGACTGTGTCGATGCCGCGACCTTGCGCTGCTCGAGCGACAGCGCCAGCGTGATCGGCTGGCCGGCTAGCGGACTTGCCAGCCGGCCCAGGTTGCCGGAGACTGTCAGCGCACCGACATGCTGCTGCACCGCCTGCAGCAGCAGGGTGCTCAGGTTGATGAATCCGAGCTGGGCCGGCGTGATCGAGCCGGCGGCGCCGAATACGTCCAGCGGTACGCAGCCGTTGGCCGGGTTGACGCAGTTCGGGCGGTTGAGCGCGTTGAGCGCCTGGCTCACTTTCGACTGCGATCCCCAGTTGCGGCGAATCTGCACCTGGCCGGCGGTGCCGCGGCTCCAGTACGCATCGTACGTCCAATCGCCTGCCAGCTCGCCCTTCAGGCCAAGGTTGTACTGCAGCGTCTTGCTGTCGAAGTCGAAGTAGCGCGGGCCCAGTTCGACGAAGCGGCGGTTGATCAGCAGCGCGACGATGGTGGGATTGCCTTCGACGCAGCTGGCGGCGGGAATGGCGCGGCGCGCGCACAACTGCTGGCGCGCCGGCGCCGGAATAAACGGGTTACCGATAGGCACGTTGTAGGTGCTGCCGAAGGTGCCGGTCGCGCCAAGCACGACACCGACCTTGCTATGGGTGTAGAACAGTTCGGCATACGCTTCGGCGTGCCGGTTGAACCTGAAGTTGCCGAGCGAAGTGGCCTGGGTGCGGTCAAGTGGCGTCTGATAATACGTCATTGGATTGGCGTTGTAGAGCTGCACCGGTTGCACTAGCGCCCCGCTGGTGGGGTTGATTTGCCAGGTTCCAGCCAGCGCATCGGTGCCGCAACAGCTTTTCGCCACCGAGAACGTGGATGGCACCGTTGTCGCGGAGCCGGTCTCTGCCCCGGTAACCGAGTTCAGGCTGCTGATGCCGTAACTGCGTGCGCCCTGGGTCAGCGGGTCGGCGTTGGTTTTTTCCACGCTGAGTACGACGTTGCCGCCGTTGTCGGCCAAGTTGGCGCCGATGGTCAGGTCGGTGCGGCGACCGCTTGTGTCGCGCTGTTCTGTGGTGGCGCCGTACGACGTGGCCAGTTCGACGCCGGTGAAGTTGCGCTTGAGGTTGAAGTTGACGACGCCGGCGACCGCGTCGGCGCCGTACGCGACCGATGCGCCGCCGGTCATCAGGTCGACCCGGCTGATCAATGCAAGCGGAATGGCGTTGGTGTCGACCGCGCCGGCCAGGCTGAACGGCACCAGGCGGCGGCCGTTGATGAGCACCAGCGTGCGGTTCGGGCCCAGTCCGCGCAAATCGATGGTGGCGGCGCCGAGGTTGCCATTATTGGTGCCCGGGCCGATTGCCGGCACGGCGGCTGGCAAGTGCTTGAAGACCTCCTCGATTGCGATCGGCTGGGCGGCGTGGATGTCATTGGCACTTATCGATGCAATCGGGCTATTCGAATTGGCGCCTGGCGTAGTGATCCTCGTCCCGGTCACTTGCACCACCGCCAAGTTCTCTTGCGCGGCCAGCGGCGGCGCTGTGCCAATCAAGCCACATAGCATTCCGCCATAAAACATCCGCCGTATCGAACGTGACAATTCCTTTTCACGGATCATTTTTTGCCTCCGGTTTTGCATCAGTTTGGCGGTCCGCGTCAGCGCGACGGATGCCAGCGGCGGACATGCCACCCCGGCACTCGCGATCGGCCTGGCCAAGGTGTTGCCGATGCTAAATCCATAAGACCATAGCCGCCGCAATAGCGTCATCTCGCAGTTATGCTAGGTAGTAATGTATTTACGCAACAACTGGCACCCATGCGCGATGGCACACGATTGAGATCGGTCATTCCGAAAATGCGCCTCGGTCCTATCGGGGAGCAATATCTCATCAGGATCTTTCGGTATGTGATCACTGCCATGGACAGTCAAATTACCCATCCAACCAAAGAGCAGGTGCGCGCCTACACGTTGCGGCGCGAAGCGGAGTGCCGTCCGCCGCCGCCGCTGGCGGAAATTCGCCGCCAGCTCGGCCGGCGCATCGCTCCCGCCGACCCAGTGCCGGCCACTCGTATTCGACTGGATATTCGGTTCGTCTCGCGCGTTCGCCGCCGCCGGTAGCGCCAAATAAGTCTCGCTTAAGAAAACGCCAAGTCCGGTGTGTATCATTTCCTGAACGATCGCAGCCACTGCAAGGCTGGATCGCGCAGGACACGCCACCATTAATCTATGAAGGCGACATGGCGCAGGCAATGGCGCCGACTCGCCTTCTTTCGAAGGAATCAGGACATGGCAAAGACACTTCCGCCGGCAGCCGTTTACAACCCCGACAATCTGCTCGACGCGATTATCGCGAAGCTGAAACTCAAAAACGATGCAGCGCTGTCGCGCGCATTGAAGGTGGCACCACCAGTTATCAGCAAGATTCGTCACCGAACCTTGCCGATCGGCGCCACCATCCTGTTGCGCATGCACGACGTGAGCGACTTCAGCATTCGCGAGCTGCGCGCCCTGATGGCGAGCCCGAAAAAATCCGGCATGCGTTCGGCCGCCTGACAACTGATTTTGCCTACGCCGCGGCGCCCGATAGAGTAGGGCGTAATTGAACGAAGGCCCGGCCAATGCTGACGGGCCGGTCGAGACAGACGACGCCATGTTTCCTGGAGCGATCGACCAGGCGACGGGCGGGGTCAGGCCGTCATCGCTGCGGTGAGAAGTTGTATTCTCCACGCGCGCACAAGCTGGCGTTTCCCGGTACGTGATTTCTCCGCCAAAGGTCTGTGCATACAAATCGCGCATGCGATCGCCGACACAGCGATGGAATTCCAGGTCATCTTCGCCGCGCAGCCCGACGTAGGGAAAATGGTGGAGGAAATAGCCGAGCACGGCGTCACAGTCGGCGGCGTATTTCATCGTATCGAGAATGTGGTAATGCCAAAACACATCGACATCGAACAGCGGCGCGACCTGCTCATGAGGGAACTTCTTTATCAAATACAGAAAACGGCGATAGTCGAATTCGACCTCGTCTGCGTATGCGCGCGTCCACCCTTCGCCGGATTCCTTGTGCATCAGTTTTACCTTGATTGCGTCCAGGTCGAGCGCCTCAATAGGCGCGAAGTGATGTGCAAAGTTCATTTTGTTGTTCTCCGATGAAAAGATGAAGTAACTCCCAAAAGCGATTTGGCCGTTTTTTTGGCGGCCTCAAGCGTTTGACAGGGATCAACTATCGGTCGGTTATCGAAATACCAATTTGATGTAGATCAATCGAAGATGGACTTCCCGTTGTGCATAGCAAGCACGACAAGCGGAAGTGCTGCCACATGGTCGGCATGCGGATCGCGTCACAGGACAGGGGAGGGGGTGTAAACGGTTAAAACACAGATTGTGTGCTGGATGAATCGTTCATTGCGACGTGTCGTCGGCTAACCAAGCACCTGCTTGCCGACGACCTCACATCCACATCGACACTACGCTGCCATGGCCGACGTTTGGCGCGAATAAACGATATCATTTTGCGCCGCCGCGGCCACCCCGCCGGCGATCGCCATGGCTCCCTGACACCAGGCAGCTTTCATCATTACTCCCTGGCACCAGGAAGTCTTCTCCAGTGCGCCTTGGCACCAAGCGGATTTCGTCATCAACCCCTGGCACCAGGCCGTCGGCGACATCGTCCCGTGGCACCAGGCCGAGGTTGCCATTGCGCCCTGACACCATGCCGCGTTCGCCATCTTTCCAGGCACATTGACTGCTGCGTTACCGAGCTGGTCATCGCCGATGTACGCTGCGCCGAAGGTCGCTTCGTACAGTTCCTGCGTGCGTGTGCCGGTGCGATCACGGATGGCGGCGTCGTCTGCTTTGCCCTCCAACCCGCTGTACGGGAAATGATGCAGGAAGTGGCCAAAGACTTGGTGGCAATCGACGGCATACTTCATGGTGTCGAGAATGTGGTAGTGCCAGAAGATGTCGACGTCGAAGCGCGGCGCGATTTGCTCGTGAGGAAACAGTTTCGTCAAAGACAGAAAACGGCGGTAGTCGAATGCGACGGCATCGGCCTGTTTCTGCGTCCAGCCTTCGCCGGACTCCTTGTGCATCAATTTCATTTTGATCGCGGTAAAGTCCAGCTTGGCGATCGTATCGAGTTGCGCGTTCGAGTTCATGGCAATATCCTTTGTGTTGGAGTTGTAACTTTTGGTTGTTTTATACATCGAATTGCGACGGTGATCGTGCTGCTTGAAGGTCTTACTCGATTCAGGGCTGTCCTCGGGATTTCGGCGGGAATTTCTGACTGCTTGTATTGACTCGAAGCATTAAGGTGATTCTTGCTTACAAGTTGAAGCCTGGATTTGCGCTTGATCAATTATTTCTTGGCGTGGGATCGGAGCAACAGGCGGTCTTTCACCACCATGCTCGGCATTGCACTGACGTCGGTGTAGGAATGCGGTCAGTGCCGTTCAGACGAGTGCACCGGCGTGGTGCACGCCGCCGGTATCGATGAACTCGCCAGATCCGCGTAGCGCGACACGCATCGGAACGGCCACGCGTATGGTGGTGCCGTTGCCGGTTTCGCTGTGAATGTCGAATGTCCCGCCGATGATGTTGATGCGCTCCTCGATACCGACCAGGCCGAACGAGCCGGGCTTGTAACGGCCATCCGGGTGAAGGCCGATCCCATTGTCACCGACCGACATCCAGATCCAGTCGCGCTCGACGCGCAGCACCACCTGCACGCGCGTCGCGCGGGCGTGACGCGAAATATTACTCAGCGATTCCTGCAGGATGCGGAACAGCGCTGTAGCGCAGCGATCGCTGACAGCGATGTCCTGGTGGGTTTCCGCCAGATCGCATTCGATCCCTGTGCGCTGGCGAAACTGTGCGATCTGCCAGCCCACTGCCGCGCTCAGGCCAAGGTCGAGCACGTTCGGTCGAAGGTCGTTGATGATTTGGCGAACGCTCTTGATCGTCGCATCGATATGGTTGACGGTGGCCCGCGCGCGCGCGTGCAAGCGCGGATGCCGCTCACTCGTGCGTGCACAGAGCATGTCGGCCTCGATGCGAAGCACGAGCAGGTTTTGCCCCAGGTCGTCGTGAATTTCGCGCGCAATGCGTTTTCGTTCGTTTTCCTTGATGTGATCCGCATGTGCCGCAAGCCGCCGCAAGTTTTCGTTCGACATCTGCAGTTTCGCCTCGCTTGCGCGTAACTCCCGGGTCATGACTTCGGCGAGCGCGACCGCATTGCGGCGCGACGAACTGAGCGTTTGGAACAGAACGTACAGCAGCATGGTGCTGATAAAACCGGCCATCATGGCCAGCCAAGGGACGTTCGTATCGAAACCCGTATAGAGGTTCGATTTCCGGATACTGAAGTGGGCTTCCCATAGACGAAGGTTGTAGCCTATTGGCAAAGTTACGACGAAGGTCGCGCGGTTCGGCCGAGCCACTGGGGGGCGCGGCAATGCCGGAGTGGCCAAGCTGTCAAGTAGCACGCGAGGCGGTTCGGCGGGCAGCCCTTGCGACGGATTTGCGCGAACGCCGACGTCGGTCAGGGTCAGGCGCACGCCGTTCACAGGCATCTGGTCGATGACGCCCTCGATCAGTTTCTGTACGCGAAAGCCGATGCCGACGCTGCCGGCAAAAGCGGCGTGTCGCTCTTCGAGCGTGGTGGTCGGCATCCCCACCCGGTAAATCGGAATACGTAGCGCCAGCCCTGTCCGGTTGATGCCGGACAGGAATGGCACCGGAGTTGCCGAACCGGCCATCTGGCCCGTCTCGCGCGAGTTGCGATGCGACGGCAATTCGCCGTGTCCGGTGATGTCGACGCCGAAGCGATTCGCCCAGCCGGCAATCGGCTCGATGTAGGTGACCACGTTGTAGTACGGGCGCCGGCCCGGTGGCGTGATCTGAAACGGTGGATAGCCGTCAGAGAGCGCGGCCAATTCCTTACCCATCCTCGCTTCGAACGCCGGCCGCTCCGCCTCCGTCACATGGCGGGCGAAATTGACCGCTTCAATGCCCGGAAATTCCTTTTCCAGCGACAAGCCTTCGACATAGCGGTGAAACTGTTCGCGCGTAAGGTCGGACGAAGTCATGAACAAGCTCGCGCTGCCGCGCAGCACGTCGGTATAGCTCTTGATGCGGCCGTTAATGGCGGTTTGCACGCTGGAGGCCATATTTTGAAAGCGTTGTTGCGCGTCGCGTTCGATGGCGTTCGCCGTTGCGACGTAGAATATGGCGCCAACCGTACATGACAGCAGCACGCCGGTCCACGCTGCAGGCCGCGTAACCGATAGCGCTTTCATCGAGTCGGAGAGAAGTCGCATCACCCTTGGCTTTCGATCGCGACCTGCACGCGTTACGGCACGCTGCAAGTTCTTGGATTGATATAATCCTAAGTTACTCAAAATAATTAAGTTCGTACCTAGCAGGACAGGTAGGAAAACGACAAATATGACTGGACGCGACGCGCGCAAATATCAAAAATCCCGCCGCGGCGCTCGACCGGGGCGGGATTTTGCAGAGCAGTACCGTGGCTTACTTCACCCAGCTGTCCTTCAGTGTGGTCACGCGGTTGAACACCGGCTTGCCGGCCACGCTGTCGACGCGGTCGGCGACAAAATAGCCGTGCCGCTCGAACTGGAAGCGCTGGTCCGGCTGCGCCGCGCTCATGCCCGGCTCGAGGTAGGCGGTTACCACTTCCAGCGCGTTCGGATTGAGCGCGGCGAGGAAGTCCTTGCCGCCGCCGTCGGGCTGCGGGTCGTTGAACAGACGGTCGTACAGGCGCACTTCCGCCGCCAGGGCGGTCGCCGCGCTGACCCAGTGAATGTTGCCCTTGACCTTGTACGTGTTCGACCCCTCGGTGCCCGACTTGCTGTCCTCGAAATACTTGACGTGAACGGCGGTAACGTTGCCGTCGGCATCCTTGTCGTAGCCGGTGCACTCGGTCACGTAGCCGTGGCGCAGGCGCACCCGGCTGCCGGGCGCGTCGCCGATCGGCGGGTAGAAGCGGAAGTAGCCCTTGGTCGGCACTTCCATGAAGTCGTCCTGCTCGATCCACAGGTGCTTGGTGATCGGGAAGGTGCGCAGGCCGCGTTCCGGGAAATGCGGGTGGACGGGCGAGGTGCACTCGACCGATTCGCCTTCCGGGAAGTTGTCGATGATCAGTTTCAGCGGACGCAGCACCGCGGTGGCGCGCGGCGCCTTGGAGTCGAGGTCGTCGCGCAGCGATCCTTCGAGCGTGCTCATGTCGATCCAGCCGTCCGCCTTCGACACGCCGATGCGCTCGCAGAACAGCTGGATCGATTCCGGCGTGTAGCCGCGCCGGCGCAGGCCCACCAGGGTCGGCATGCGCGGGTCGTCCCAGCCGGACACGATGGCGTCGTCGACCAGCTGGCGCAACTTGCGCTTGCTCATCACCAGGTAGGTCAGGTTCAGGCGCGAAAATTCGTACTGGCGCGGCACCGGCTGCTTGAAGAAGCCGCCTTCGGTCAAGGTCGCCAGCAGCCAGTCGTAGAACGGCCGGTGGTCCTGGAACTCGAGCGTGCAGAGCGACTGCGTGATGTTTTCCAGCGCGTCCGAAATCGGGTGCGTGTAGTCGTACATCGGGTAGATGCACCAGGCGTCGCCGGTGCGGTGATGGTGGGCGTGACGGATCCGGTAGATCGCCGGGTCGCGCATGGTCATGTTGGGCGACGCCATCGCGTCTTCGCTGATTTTCGCCCGCAGGATGTGCTCGCCGTCCTTGTACTTGCCGGCGCGCATGTCGCGGAACAGCGCCAGCGACTCGTCGGCCGGGCGGCTGCGGAACGGCGAGTTGGTGCCGGGCGTACCGAAATTGCCGCGGTTTTTCGCCATGTCGTCGGCGCTCTGGCTGTCGACATAAGCGCAGCCGGCGGTAATGAGGTACTCGGCCATCTGGTACAACTGCTCGAAATAGTCGCTCGCGTAATACAGGTGGCTGGTGCCGTTGTGCTCCCAGCTGAAGCCCAGCCACTTGACCGTGTCGATGATCGTGTCGACGTATTCCTGCTCTTCCTTGGCAGGATTGGTGTCGTCGAAGCGCAGGTGGCACACGCCGTTGTAGTCGCGCGCCAGGCCGAAATTGACGCAGATCGACTTGGCGTGGCCGATGTGCAGGTAACCGTTCGGTTCGGGCGGAAAGCGCGTGATGACCGGCGGCAAGCCGTCGCGGCGATAGTTGCCGGAGGCAATATCGGACTCGACGATGGCGCGCAAAAAGTTCGAGGAGGGCGCGTTCGCCGCCGCCGTGTTGTTTTTATCGTTGCTCATTGAAAAGTGCTTTGACATGATGGGGTTGCGGCATTTTACCGTATGCAGGGGTGAACTTGCGCGGCCGACCGCGTTCTATAGGATAATCTCCCTTTAGATGGTTTTGGCCGCGGCCGGAGATCTCACGTGGAAAACTTATATGCCGTTCTCGGCGTTGCGCCGAACGCGAGCGACGACGAGATCAAGAAAGTCTATCGTTCGCTGGCGATGCGCTACCACCCGGACCGCAACGATGCGCCGGCCGCCGAAGTGCGCTTCAAAAGCGTCACGAAGGCGTACGAAATCCTGTCCGATCCTGCCAGGCGCAGCGAATACGACCAGAGCGTCAACCATCGCATCATTCTCGACGCCGAGGCAGAGGCCTATGAATTATGGCGTTCGCTGTTCCGCCTGAACGGCGTGAACCTGCCTGCCTGAGCTGCTGCCCGCGCGCCTGCGGGCGCGGCCACAACCGAACATAAGGACCAGAAAATGAGAAAAGTACATCCCGAATTTGCCTATCAGTCACGCGAGCTGGAAGGCCAGATCGAAGGCATCCTGGGCGACCCGCCTAACCGCAAGAACTACCAGATGATGCAAAGCGCGCTGGCCAGCGAGTACGCCAGCGGCGGCGGCATCGAAGACGTCAACATGATGAGCTTCGCGCTGGTCGACCACATCACGTTCAGCAATCCGAAGGGTCTGCTGGCCGAAGCTGCCGAATACGAAGGCGGCGATCCGGCGGCCGTGTTCGCCATGGCCAGCTGCGAAGGCGAAGCCGGCAAGATGTACCAGGCGATGACGCAGAACCATCCGGAACTGGCGCGCCAGGCGATCATCGCCGCGTTCCTGTTCAAGCATCCGCGCAGGTGGGATGACGACGACCAGTCTCTCGAGCAGCTCAGCCGCAACGACGACGGCGACGACGATCAGGACGAGGATGGCGTCACCGACGACTTCGCCGGCATGTTCGACTCGGAGGACAATCAATGAGCACCAACAGCAACTTGCCGGCACTGACGCGGCAGGTCAGCGAGCTGGTGCTGGCAGGCTCGCTGGGCCATGCCGAGCAGGCGTTCTCCGATGCGGTCGAAGCGCACGGCGACCTGGCCGTGGTCGAAGTGCTGGCCACGCTGGCGCCGCAAGTGACCGCCTTGCACCTGGCCGGTTTTGACGGCGGCAAGACGTCGCTGGCGACCTTGCTGGTGCCGCCCAAGGCGTGGGCCGACAGCCTGGCGTTTTTCGCCGCGACGTGGTCCGACGACATGATCGAGGACGACCCGGAACGCGTCGCCGAGAGCCTGTTCTCGCACGTGCACGGCATCGTCTTTTCGACCGACGATGCGGACCGCCGCATGGAGCTGCTGGCCGAAGCGTCCGCCAGCGACCATGGCGCCACCATCTTCGCCATCCTGTTCTCGATGGCGCCGAAGGAAATCCTCGAAGTGGCCGGCGAGATCATCTCGAAGGGGCCGTACATCACCGGCCAGACCTCGTCCGACAGCGACCTGGTGCCGCTGGCGATCGAACTGGCCAAGGCCAGCGAAGACGGCTGGGACCGCTCGCTGTTCGAGCTGTTCCCCGATTTCCGCCACAGCGCCGACCTGGCCGACGCCGAGTTCTCGGACGACCCGGACGAAGAGCCGAAGTTCATGCAGCGCTCGACCAAGGAATTGCTGTACCGCTTGCGCAAGCAGGTGCCGACCTCGCGCAGCAACGTGCCCAAACGCGGCGCGCGCAAGAGCATCGGCACGGGCATTTTCTCGTGAACGCGGAAGTCCAGACGATGCAGCTGGCTGTTGTCGAAGAAAAACTGCCGCGCCTGGTGCGGGCGATCCGTTGCCTGGAAGGCTGCGGCGAGGATGACGAGGCGATCATGCTGGCCGACGAACTGGCCGGCATCACCGCGATGGTGGCCGAAAAATTCACCAACGACCGCACCGCCGAAGGGATCCAGCGCGCCTTTTTCCTGACCGTCGGCGGCGTCTCGCTCGGACTCGACCATGCGGTGCAGCATGGAAGCGACGATGCCGCGCTCGAGTTCCTGGTCGAGCATGGCGCCGAGGCAGCGTTCCAGGCCGGCTTTCGCATGATCCGCGACCTGTCGCAGCTGCCGGAAGATTCGCTCGTCGGCGAGTACGATCTCGACCCGGTGTACGTGCAGCGTCGCCTGAAGGAGTTGTTGGTTGACATCTGCAGCGCCGACCCGAGCCAGAACTGGTCCGGTCCCGAGCGCTACGAGCTGCAGTTCAAGCAGCGCAAGGGCGTGCAGGCGATCGTGCGGGCGGCCGGCTGGCTGCGGCGCCATCACTACGCCGGGCCGATCACCGATCCCGACCTGAATGCCGAAGGTGTGATTGCGCTGGCGATCATTTTCGCGGTGGAGGGGGGCGGGCGGATCGTCGCGCGCACCGGGCAGAAAGACTTCGAGCGGCTGATCGGATCGGTGCGCAAGAACAAGCCCGACTACGAAGCCGGCTGGGCCGAACTGATGGCGCAGGTGCCGCCGCAGCACCAGGCGGTGATGGCCGAGCGCATCGACTCGTACCGGGAGCACTGCACCGTGATCCAGAAGATGCGTACGCGCACGGCGATGAAGACGCTGTTCGCCGAGCTGGAAAACTACGCCGGCTCCGAGCTCGACGCCGATTATTCGTAATCGCGCTGGGGTTGCGGGTCTTGATCTGGTAGCGGTTTGACTGTATCGGTCACCAGCGCAACGAAGGCGTCGACCAGCGGCGCGTGCTCGCCGCCGCGCCGCGCCAGCAGCAGCATCGTGGTCGCATCCGCATCCAGGATCGGCCGGTAGCACACGCCATCCATGCGGATGCGGTCGAACGACGCCGGCAGCAACGTCACGCCGCTGCCTGCCGCCACCAGTCCGATGATCGTCGACGCTTCGCCCGCCGTCTGCCCGACCCGCGGCACGAACCCGGCCGCGCGGCACAGCCGGAAAATCTGCGGATAGATGCCGGTGCCGCCGCCCGGCGGATACATCACGAACGGCAACTCGGCCAGCTCGCTGATCGCCAGCGCCGGCTTGGCCGCCAGCCGATGCCAGGTCGGCAGCACCACCACCAGCGGATCCTCGCGCAGCGGCGTCATGACGATGCCGGCCGGCAGCGCCACCTCGGGCGGGCGGACAAAGCCCAAGTCGAGCGTGCGCTGGCACAGCGCGTCGAGTTGGCGCAACGTCGCCATCTCGTGCAAGGTCAGCGTCACGTGCGCAAAGTCCTTGCGGTAGCGGTTGATGACGTCGGCAAACAGCGGCGTCAGCGGCGTCGAATAGGTGAAACCGATGCGCAATTCGCCCGCTTCGCCGCGCTCGGCCCGCCGCGCCGTCTCGCAGGCCTGCTCGGCCAGCGCCAGGATCTTGCGCGCATCGGCCAGCAACAGCGCGCCGGCGCCAGTCAGCCGCACCCAGCGCTTGGTGCGCTCGAACAGGCGCGCGCCGACGTCGGCCTCCAGCACCTGGATCGCGTGGCTGAGCGGCGGCTGGCCGATATGCAGGCGCTCGGCGGCGCGGGTAAAATGCAGCTCTTCGGCCACTGCAATGAAATACCGCAGGTGTCGCAATTCCATGATCGATTTAAAGTATGACAAACGCTTCAAATATATATTGGACAGTATTAAAGCGCAATCCTATGATGGTCGCATGACCTCTAGCGCCACCAACGCCGGCAGCCCCGCCTACAAGCGCATCAATCGCGCGATGGTGTTCGGCGGCTTTTCCACCTTCGCCTTGCTGTATTGCGTTCAGCCGCTGATGCCGCTGCTGGCGCTGCAGTTCACCTTGACGCCGGCGCAGAGCAGCCTGGTGCTGTCGGTGTCGACCGCCGCGCTGGCGCTGTCGCTGCTTGCCAGCAGCGTGCTGTCGGACCGCATCGGCCGCAAACCGCTGATGGTCGCCGCCATGCTCGGCGCCGCCGTGTGCACGCTGGCGTCGGCGTTCGCCCAGGATTACCTGCAGCTGCTGGTGCTGCGCGGCCTGCTGGGCGCAGCGCTCGGCGGCATGCCGGCCATCGCCATGGCCTACCTCGGCGAAGAGATCGAAGCGCCATCGCTCGGCGCCTCGATGGGGCTATACATCGGCGGCAGCGCGTTTGGCGGCATGTTCGGCCGCGTGGTGGGCGCCACGCTGAGCGACGCCTACTCGTGGCGCGTGGCGCTGGCGGTGATCGGCGCGGCCGGCCTGTACGCGGCGTGGGAGTTCCGCCGCAGCCTGCCGCCTTCACGCCACTTCCGGCCGGGCCAGCGCCGCGGCGTCGACGCGCTGCTCGGCGGCGTGCGCGCCCACATGGCCGACGCCGGCCTGCCCTGGCTGTTCGCGCTGTCCTTCCTGCTGATGGGCTGCTTCGTTGGCCTCTACAACTACATCGGCTACCGCCTGCTCGGCGCGCAGTTTGGGCTGAGCCAGACCGCAGTCGGCCTGCTGTCGATGCTGTACCTGCTCGGCGTCGTCAGTTCGGCGTGGGCCGGCCGCCTGGCCGACCGCCTCGGCCGGCGCAATGTGCTGTGGGTGTTCATGGCACTGATGGGCGCGGGCCTCTTGCTCACGCTCGCCAGTTCGCTCATCGTGATCGTGTTCGGCGTCGGCGTATTCACGTTCGGGTTTTTCGCCGCCCACGCCATCGCCAGCAGCTGGGTAGGCATGCGGGCGCGCGCACCGAAGGCGCTGGCCTCGGCGCTCTACCTGTTCTTCTACTATCTCGGTTCGAGCGCGATCGGCTGGTTCTGCGGCGTGCTGTGGAGCCGCGCCGGCTGGCCCGGCGTGGTCGGCCTGCTTGGCGCGACGCTGTGCGTCGCCTGCGCCATCGCGCTGCGCCTGCGCGGCCTGGCCCCGCTGGCGCCGGCCCAGTTGGTGCCTGCCGCCTGAGTGCAACTTTCTCGCCATCGCAAGGTCGAACTTACCCGACTCACTTGATGGGAGCATGGCCATGTTACAAGCGAACGAGATCAAACAGCGGATGACCCAAATCCAGCAAACCATCGAGCAGGCCGAGCAAGCCTGCATGGCGTCGGCCGATACGCCGCCCGAGCTGAGGGAATGCATCCAGAACCTGGCGCGCGAGACGCAGCAGGCCGACCAGGTGCTGCAGTCGAACGACCAGGCGAAAATCGCCGAATGCGTCGACCGCCTGGAGGACATGGGCGACGACGCCAAGCGCATCAGCCGCAGCGAAGCGCATATTTCGCCGCAGGTGGAGACCGCCGTCACCCGCGTGCATGCCGAGCTGTCGCAGCTCAAGCACCAGCTGCACTGACGCCTTTATACCCGCTACAGCACGCCGCGCGAGCGCAGTACGGCAATGTCGGCGTCGCTGCGGCCCAGCACTTCGCGCAGCACCTCGTCGGTGTGCTGGCCCAGCAGCGGCGGCGGCAGGGCGGCCGATGCCGGCGTGGCCGACAGCTTCATCGGGCTGCGCACCAGGGTCACCTTGCCGGCGCTCGGATGCGCCATGTCTACCGCGATGCCGCGCGCGCGCACCTGTTCATTGTCGAACACCTCGCCGATATCGTTGATCGGCCCGCACGGCACGCCGACCGCTTCGAGCGTGGCGATCCATTCGGCGCGGGTGCGCTGCGCCACCATCTGTTCGAGCAGCGGCACCAGCACCGCGCGGTTGTTCACGCGCAGCGGATTGCTGGCAAAGCGCGCGTCGGCCGCCAGTTGCGCGCACCCGCCGGCTTCGACGAACTTCTGGTACTGGCCGTCGTTACCGGTGGCGACGATGATATGGCCGTCGGAACAGGCGAAGGTCTGGTACGGCACGATGTTCGAGTGGGCGTTGCCCATGCGCTTGGGCGCCTCGCCGCTGGCGTGGTAGTTGCCGGCCATGTTGGCCAGCATCGCCACCTGCACGTCGAGCAGCGCCATGTCGATGTGCTGGCCCACGCCGGTGCGGTCGCGGTGGGTCAGCGCCGCCAGCACCGCCACCGTCGCGTACATGCCCGTCATCAGGTCGGTGATTGCCACGCCGGCCTTTTGCGGGCCGCCGCCGGGCAGGTCGTCGCGCTCGCCGGTGATCGCCATGAAGCCGCCCATGCCCTGGATCAGGAAGTCGTAGCCGGCGCGGTGCGCGTACGGGCCGTCTTGGCCGAAGCCGGTCACCGAGCAGTACACCAGGTCCGGCTTGATCGCCTTGAGTGTTTCGTAATCGAGGCCGTAGCGTTTCAGGTGGCCGACCTTGAAGTTCTCCAGCACGACGTCGGCGTGGGCGGCGAGTTCGCGCACCAGCGCCTGGCCTTCAGGGCTGGCGATATCGACCGTGACGGAGCGCTTGCCGCGGTTGGCCGACAGGTAGTAAGCCGCCTCGGTGGTATCAATGCCGTCGGCGTCCTTCGCGTACGGCGGCCCCCAGGCGCGCGTGTCGTCGCCGCTTCCCGGCCGCTCGATCTTGATGACGTCGGCGCCGAGGTCCGCCAGGTTCTGCGAACACCACGGCCCGGCCAGCACGCGCGAAAGGTCGAGTACGCGGATGTGGCCCAGCGCCTTTGGCATAACGGAGTTGTTCATCGTGCTTCCTGTACGAAAGTGGCAGCGAGGCTGCAAACGCTGGTGTCAGGTCTGACATTAAGACATTCACGCGTGAATGTCTTAATGTCAGACCTGACACCAGGACGTGATTATATCGGTGCGCCCGGCGGTATCGCGGGCAGGGCGCGCAGTTCGACCTTGGCCGGATCGGCCAGCCAGCGCCGAATCAGGTCGGCCGCCTGCTTGCGGCTTTGGCCGCTGGCGCCCTTGGCCGGATGCGCGGCCAGCCATTGCGCGAAGTCGGCGCTTTGCTGGCGCACTTGCGCGGCCACGCCCGGATGCAGCTCGGCGCTGGTGGCCAGCTTCAGCATGGCGTCGAGCACCACCCAGTTGGCCGCCATCTGCACCGCTTCGCCGGCCGGCACCGACTGGGCCACCGCCGTCCGCTTCCAGCTGCGCGACAGCACCAGATCGAGCGCTTCCTGCACGCCGGGCTGCTTCGGGTCGCGTGCATGCTGCCACGCCAGCCGGTTGAAGCGGCTGGCGTCGAACAGGTAGGTGCAGGTCTGTGCGGCGGCCGCTTCGACCGCCGACATGGCGTCGAACACGCTGTTCATCCGGGTGCCGAAGTATTCGCGGTTGCGTTCAAAGCCCATCGCCGGCGGCGTCATCAGGTCGAGCACATTGGCCGGCAGCGCCAGGCTCTCGGCACCAAGGCTGGCAGCGAGCCGCTCGAGCGCCTGGCGCTGCTGCCCGGCCGGCACCGCGCGAACTCCGCCGCGGGCCGCGCCGGAGCGCACGTCGGCGCTGGTGCTGTATTCGAACTCGCCGCCGCCAACCAGGCGCGCCACCGCTTCGAGCTGGTAGCGGTGCAGCAGGTACAGCGGCACCAGGCGCGCTTCCAGTTCGCCGGCCTGGCGCCCGTCGGGCAGCACGTCGATCGAAAAGCCGGTCAACGCGCGCTGGCGTACCGCCATCAGCTGGTCGTAGGTCTGGATCGAATCGCCGCCGAAATCCCACAGCAGGCCGTTCGGATGGCTCGAGCCGGCCGCGCGCGAGTCGCCGTCGCTGACGTACTCGAAGCCGTTTGCGCGCGCCTGCCGGCGCAGCTGCGCCAGCGCCGCCGCTTCGTCCTTTGGCTCGAACTGGGCGTAGGCGTGGCGCACGATGTAATCGTCCCACGCGCCGACCCCGACGCCGTACGCGTTGCCGATGTCGATCGCGCCGGCGGCCGTCATGGCCACGATCGGGTGCGGATAGTCCATCACCGAACCGGTGCCGTTGCGGCTGGCGGCAAAGTTGTGCGCGAAGCCGAGCGTGTGGCCCACTTCATGCGCGGCCAGCTGGCGCAATCGCGCAAGCGCCATCTGCTCGGCCAGCTTTTCCTTGCCCACGCCGGTCTTGCCGAACGGCGCCAGCAGCGCTTCGGCGATCAGGATGTCCTGCCGCACCCGCTGCGAGCCGAGCGAGACGACGCCCTTGATGATTTCGCCGCTGCGCGGATCGAGCGTGGCCATGCCGTACGACCAGCCGCGCGTGGCCCGGTGTACCCACTGGATCACGTTGTAGCGTACGTCCATCGGGTCGAGCCCGGCCGGCAGCAGCTCCACCCGGTAGGCGTCCTTGAAGCCGGCCTTTTCGAACGCGCTGGCCCACCAGCGGGCGCCTTCGAGCAGCGCACTGCGCACCGGCTCCGGCGCGCCGCGATCGACGTAGAACACGATCGGCTTTTTCACTGTGCTTGAAGCGGCGAGCGGATCGGTTTTCTCGAGCCGGAAGCGGGCCTGCCAGCGCACGTCGATGCTGGCGCCGATCGGCGTGCCGAAATCCATGTAGCCGCTATCGAAGCCGCCGGAATACGGATCGTAGGCGCGCCGCCTGAAGGCGCCGTCGGGCAGCCGCACCAGGCTCACGTGCTGGCGCATGGTCAGGCTGGCCGGGTCGGCGGCGACCTGGCGCACAAATTCGGCGGTGCCAGGGCCCTCGAACGTCAGCATCGCTTCCAGTTCGGTATTGTCGGGGAAGCTCTTGGCCTGTTCGGCGAGCACCGCGCTGCGCTTGTCGTCGACCTTGTAGCTGCCTTGCTTGGCCTGGCTCAGACGTGCGGCGATGCCATGACGGTCCCCTTCCAGGAAGCTGGAGAAGTCGATCAGGTGCCGGCCGTCGTCGCTGGCGAGGATGCCGCCCGACCACAGCACGGCGCTGGCGAATGCTTCGACCGCGCTGGCGCGCTCGTCGGCATCGAGCGAGCCGGCGACAAAGCGCGTGTTCTCCTGTACCAGCAGCAGGCGGGCGCCGCGCCTTTCGAAGCGAACGATGCGCGGCTCGCCTTGCAGGCCGCGGTCAAGGCCAACGTCGTTCGAACCCAGGCCGTACGGCAGCGATACCAGCAGAAGGAACGGTGTATCGAGATTGGCGACCGACAGCAGCACGCGGCCTTTCTCGGTGTCGCGCCAGACGTCGACGAAACCCGGCTGCGCCACCAACGATCGGGTCAGTTCGCCCATCGTTTTCGGCGCCTCGGCGAAAGCGGTCCCGAACGCGCCGGCGCACAGGGCGGCAACGAGCAGCAAGCGAGGTGTCATTAAATTTCCTGGGTAGTGGCGGCGGCGCCGCGCGAGATGGTCTGGATGCTGCGCGAGGAAGGCGTCAGCGCGGCGTCGATGATGGCTAGCGCCAGCTGCGGCTGCGCGTCGCCGCACATGAAGATGTCGGCCGCGGCAAAACCATATTCGGGCCAGGTGTGGATCGAGATGTGCGACTCGGCCAGCAGCAGCACGCCGGTCACGCCCTGCTGCGGGCCGAAGCTGTGAAAGTGGCCGTGCAGAATGGTGGCGCCGGCCGCCAGCGCGGCCTGGCGCAAGAGGGTGTCGATGGTGTCGCACGACAGCAGCAGGCCGGCAGCGATTCCATGAAAATCGGCGAGCAGGTGGATGCCGGCGGGGCGATGGGCGGGCGCGCTCACTTGTGGCCGCCGCCGCTGTAGCCGCCGCCGCCGGTGTAGCCGCCCGAGTTCGACGTCCAGCTGCTGCCGCCGCGCGTGCCGGTGGCCGAGACGAACATTTTCGTCCAGCTGGTCGCGGTCGTGATGAGCGTGACGAAGATGGCGTAGATGAAGTACTTGTTGTTCATTGCTTGCCCTTGTCGCCTGGTGCGAACAGCTTCGCCGGCAGATAGATCGCCAGCAGCGCGAGCACGACATAAAAGATGGTGCCTGAAAAATTGAAGACCAGCGGAATGGCATTCAGGCCGAGGGTCCACCACAAGAACTTCTGCGCGATGCTGGCGGGAGCGGCCGCCTTCGCCGACGCGGCCGGCGCAGCGCCCTGCAAGTCGCTCAGAAACCAGGTCTTGACCTGGTCGAATGCGACCGGGGTCGAGCGCGACCAGGTCAGCTCATGGTCGGTCAGTTCGGCCGCCAGCGTGGTCTGGCCCTGCTCGAATTCGACCACGGTGACTTCGTCGCCGACCGCCACGCGCCAGTTGAACGCGCCGGCGGCGAACGTCACCGTCGCCAGGTATTCGTAGGTCTTGTCGTAGGTGAGGTTGTCCAGCTCCACCTGCTCCGAGCCAGTCGAGTCCCACGCCGGCCAGGTATTCATCACGGTCGCGCGCGACCAGCCTTCCTCGGTTTCTACCAGCCAGAAAAACGCCGATTTCGTGTTGTAGAGCAGGTACTCGGTCCACTCGGTGCCTTCGTCGTCGGCGCGCACCATCACGCCGATGACCTGGTGGTCGATGCCGTTGATTTTTGCGCTGGCGCCCAGGGCAATGGTGGTGCGCACGCGCGCCACGGCCTCGCCCTTGGCGAGGATCTGCGTCTGCGGTCCGGCGGCGTCCAGCTGCGCCGCGCACGCCGGGCACACCAGTGCGGTCGTCACGCCCGGCAGGTACTTGATGGCGCTGCCGCAGGAAGGGCAGTCGAGCGCATCGAGCTTGCCGCGGTATCTGCCTGCGCTGGCCTTGATCTGTTCTTCGTCGCGCAGCAGCTGGCACTGCATTTCTTCCAAGGTTACCGAAGCGCCGTGGTACAGCGCCGCAGTGTCGCCATCGGAGTAGTCGAGCGTGAGAAAGGAAGCCCCGGCCCGAAAGTCCGCTACCCGCGCCTGCCAGCCTTCGCCGACCTTGAACGGCAGTTCGCCGGCGCCTCCCACGCATTCGGCCACGCGCTTTTCGGACGCGGTGTAGCGCTGGCCGGCGATGCTATAGAGCCTGCCGGGCACGATCATGTCGAAAACGGGCAGCCCGCCATCGACCTTCGCTTCGGTCGTGATGGTGTACAGGCCCGACGAATCGCCCAGCCAGCCGGTGCCGGCATCGTCGAACAACAGGAACCACTCGTTCCACATGCCGGCTGAATAGCGCAGCTGGATACGGCCGACCACGGTGAAATTGCGGCCGCCGGCCACGCCGGCGGTGCCGATCTGGATCGGGCTGAAGTCTTCCAGCACCGACGACATCTTGCCAAGGTCCTTGACGGCGTCGGCATCCTTCATCACCGTCGCGCGGCAGAATTCGCACACCGCCACGACGGAGGCGTGCGAACGGAACGTGACTTCGGCGCCGCAACTCGGACAGGAAACGGTCTGCATGAACAGCCGCTTAGCCGATCAGCTTCTTGAGCAGTTCGGCCTTGGTGCTGTCGTAGTCGGCGGCCGAGATCAGGCCCTTGTCGAGCAGTCCCTTGAGTTTTTGCAGCCGGCCTTCGACCGAATCATCAGGCGCGGCGGCAGGCGCCGGCGCCGCCGTCTGCGCAAAAGCGCCGCTCATCCCCTGCGCCATCGCCTGGCCTACCGCCACGCCGGCGCCAAGGCCGGCGCCGATGCCGGCCAGGCCGCCTTCATTTTGCGCCGCCAGCGGGATGCTCGAGGCGACCTGGAACTGGGTGAAGCCGCCCATCTTGTCGGCCGACAGGCTGCCTTTCATGCCGGCGCCGATGCGCTCGTCGAGCGCGGCCTGCAGTTCTTCCGGCAGGCTGACCGAGGCGACGTTGAATTCGTCGAGCCCAACGCCGTAGCGCGCGAACGCGGTGGCCAGGTCGCCCTTGACCTGCTGCGCCATCAGCGCCTGGTTGGCCGCCATGTCGAGGAAGGCCACGTTCGAGCCACCCAGCGAGGTGGCCATCGTGGCGAGCATGATGCCGCGCAGCTGGTCTTCGACGTCGTCGCGGGTGTAGACCTCGCGCGTGCCGCTGATCTCGGTGAAGAACTTGCGCGCGTCGGCCACGCGGTACGAGTACATGCCGAAGGCGCGCACGCGGATCATGTCGAAGTCCTTGTCGCGGATCGTGATCGGCTGCGGCGTGCCCCACTTGCGGCCGGTCTGCACGCGCGTGCTGAAGAAGTAGACGTCCGACTTGAACGGCGAATCGAAGAACTTGTCCCAGTTGCGCAGGTTCGTCAGCACCGGCAGCGTTTGCGTGGTGAGCTTGTGGGTGCCGGGCGCGAACACGTCGGCGATGGTTCCCTCGTTGACGAACACGGCCACCTGCGACTCGCGCACGTTGAGGATTGCGCCATTCTGGATCTCGAAGTCCTGCATCGGGAAGCGCCAGGCCAGTACGCCTTCGGTCTCCTCGTTCCACTGCAGGACGTCGATAAACTGCTTCTTGATGAATGAGCCAAGTGACATGATGGGCCTTTCGTTGAATCCGGGTTGATCAGGAAATGCAGCCGGCGTTGATGACGCCGATCGACAGTGCGATGGCGCCGAGCAGGCCGCCGAACGCCTTGTTGTTCGCTTCGATCTGGTCCTTCGACATGTTCAGCAGCCGGGTGGCGACGGCGAACACGACCACCTGCACCAGCATGCCGCCGGCGCCCCATCCGAGGAACTGGTAGTAGCCGGCGGTGTGCCACAGCGCCGACGCCAGCGTGATCGAAAAGCCGAGCAGGGTGCCGCCGAGCGAGAACGCGGCGGCCTGGTTGCCGGCGCGGATCAGCGTCACTTCGTCGTACGGGGTGACGCGCGTGTAGATGACAAAAAATACCAAAACCATGGCGACCGCCGTCAAAAGGTGCAGCAGATAGGCTAGGATGGCGGGCACGTGGTTTCCCCTATTAAATATAGTCAGAATGACAGGACAGCACGATCTTAGATCAAAAGCTGATTTATGACCAAACGAATTCTCATCCTCTCCGTCTTCGTGGTCGCCTCGTGCGGCCTGGCGTATGAGCTGATCGCCGGCGCCTTGTCGAGCTACCTGCTGGGCGACTCGATCCTGCAGTTCTCCACCATCATCGGCTGCTACCTGTTCGCGATGGGCGTCGGCGCCCACTTCTCGAAGTATGTACGCGACGAGGATGTGCTGGCGCGGTTCATCGACATCGAGCTGGCGGTGGGCCTGATCGGCGGCGTGTCGGCGGCGCTGCTGTTCATGACGTTTTCGTGGATGGCCGGCCCGTTTCGCACGCTGCTATATGTATTGGTGTTCATGGTCGGCTGCCTGGTCGGCATGGAAGTGCCGCTGGTGATGCGCGCGCTGAACGCGCGCCAGACCGAGTTCAATGAACTGGTCAGCCGCGTGCTCACGTTCGATTACCTCGGCGCGCTGGCCGTGTCGCTGCTGTTCCCGCTGGTGCTGGCGCCGCACCTCGGCCTGGTGCGCACCGCCTTCCTGTTCGGCATGCTCAACGTGGCGGTCGGCTTCTGGACGCTGCACGCCTTTCGCCACGAGCTGGCCAACCTGCATGGGAAGGTGCTGCGCGCCTCGAGCGTGATGGTGGTGCTGCTGTTCGGCTTTGCGCTGTCGGACCGGATGGTGGCATGGGGCGAGCAGGCGCTGGTCGGCGACAAGATCGTGTATTCGACCACGACGCCGTATCAGCGGCTGCTGATCACCCGCTGGAAGGACGACCTGCGGCTCTACATCAACGGCAACCTGCAGTTCTCCTCGCGCGACGAATACCGCTACCACGAAGCGCTGGTGCACCCGGCGCTGCAGGCCTTGCCGTGGGCGCGCAGCGTGCTGGTGCTCGGCGGCGGCGACGGCCTGGCGCTGCGCGAGATCCTGCGCTACCCGAACATCAAGCACGTCACGCTGGTCGACCTGGACCCGGCGATGACGGCCGCTTTCACCACCCGCCCGGAACTGGCCAAGCTGAACGCCGGCGCGTTGTCCGACCCGCGCGTGACGGTGGTGAACGCCGACGCGGCGGTGTGGCTGAAGGACAGCGGCGCCATGTTCGACGCCGCCATCATCGACTTTCCCGATCCGTCCAGCTTCGCCCTCGGCAAACTGTACTCGGTGCCGTTCTACAGCATGGTGAAAAAGCACGTGGCGGCGAACGGCCTGGTGGTGGTGCAATCGACGTCGCCGTTCTTCGCGCCGCATGCCTACTGGACCATCGACGCCACCTTGCGCGACGTCGGCATGCGCACGTATCCGTATCACGCCTACGTGCCGTCGTTCGGCGAATGGGGCTTCGTGCTGGCGTCGCCGCAGCAGCAGTTCGTGCCGCCGACCAGCTACCGGCTGCCGATGCGTTTCCTGAACGCCGATACCACGCGCGAGATGTTCCTCTTCCCGCCCGACATGAAGCGCATCGAGATGGAACCGAACCGCCTCAACACCCAGTCGCTGGTACGCGAGTTCGAGCACGACTGGGGCCAGGTGATCCGCTGATGGACCGCCGCTCGTTCCTCGCCGCCGGCGGCACCGGCCTGTCGGTGCTGGCCGGCGCCGCCGTGTTCCAGCAATGGCAGGAGGTGACGCCGAACGTGCACTATCCGGGCCGCGCGGAAGGCCACTACCTGCGCGAGCGCGGCGCGCTGCCGGCGCCGTCGAACGTCATCGACACCGACGTCGTCATCCTCGGCTCCGGCATCGCCGGCCTGGCCGCGGCGTGGCAGCTGAACCGCGACGGCCACCGCGGCGCCTTGATGATCGACGGCCCGCAGCCGTTCGGCAATGCCGCCGGCGGCCACTTCGGCGAGCTGGCCTATCCGACCGGCGGCCACTACCTGCCGCTGCCGTCGCCCGAGTCGCGCCACGTGCGCGAGATCCTGTTCGACCTCGGCATCATCGTGCGCGACCCGTACGCCGACAAGCCGCTCTACGACGAGCGCTACGTGCTGCATGGGCCGGAGGAGCGCCTGCTGTTCAACGGCGCCTGGCAGGACGGCTTCATTCCCACCGAAGGGGTGGGCGAAGCGGAACTGGCGGAGCATCGCCGCTTTTTTGCCGAAGTGGAGCGACTGCGCGCGCTGCGCGGCAGCGACGGCCGGCGCATCTTCGTGTTCCCGACCAGCGAGTCGTCGCTCGATCCGGCCTTCGACGCGCTCGACGGCATCACGCTCAAGCAGTGGCTCGACCAGAACGGCTACACCTCGCCGACCTTGCACTGGTACCTGAACTACTGCTGCCGCGACGACTACGGCACCCGCTACGACAAGGTGTCGGCATGGGCCGGCCTGCATTACTACTGCAGCCGCTGGGGCCAGGCGGCCAACGCCGGCAATGGCGCCTGGCTGACGTGGCCTGGCGGGATGGCGCCGGTGGCGGCGGCACTGGCGGCCAGATCGGGCATTCGCCGCGAGGGCGGCACCGCGGTGTCGCTCAAGCGGCGCGGCGCCGGCGTCGAGGCGCTGTGCTTCACGCTGGAGAACGGCGTGGCGCGCAGTTACGTGGTGAGGGCGCGCAAGGCGATCTGCGCGATGCCGCTGTACGTGGCCGCGCGCGTGGTCGAATCGATCCGCGACTACGGCTTCGACCCGAAGCTGCACACGCCGAGCTACGCGCCGTGGATGGTGGCGAACTTCCTGATGAAGGCCTTTCCGGCCGAGCTGCCGGATGCGCCGCTGGCGTGGGACAACGTGGTGTACCAGGAGCCGGGGCTCGGGTATGTGGTGTCGACCCACCAGGACATCCGCGTGGGCCCGCCGGAAAAGACCGTCTTCAGCGCCTACGTCGCGCTGTCGGACCGCACGCCCGACGAAGCGCGCAAGTGGATGATGAAAGCGAGCGCCGACGACCTGGTGGCGCTGGCCAGCGCCGACCTGAAGGCGGCCTATGGATGGAAGTTCGCGCCGTGCGTCGAGCGCGTCGACATCACCTTGCGCGGCCACGCGATGGCGGTGCCGCTGCCCGGCTTTCGCGCCAACACCGGCCTGAAGGCGCTGCGCGAGGTGAACGGACCGATCGTGTTCGCGCATGCCGACCTGTCCGGGTTCTCGGTGTTCGAGGAAGCGGCGTGGTGGGGCTGCCGCGCCGCGCAGAAGGTGATGATCTGAGGTCGTTCTAGCGGTGGCTCGGGCGCGATGCAAGGCCTGAATTTGCGCGGGTTCGTGTTGCAGGGAAATTCGCCGCGCTATCGCCATCGAGATCGCCGCGTTTTTAACGAGCTGGACTGATGATGCGCAACGATGAAAGAGGCGGCTCTCCAAGAATGGGCGTTAGACAGCCGTCGGTCGAATCGGTTCGAATCACAGCAGGTTGAATGATTTTGGTCACGAAGCAGGCCGACTGTGCAGGTTGAACGCGTATCGGCGCAGGCACATCGGTTCAACTCGCTTGAGGAGACCACCATGTCGACTTTCTTCCACCGCCGGTTCGCGCTGGTGGCGCCGGCGATTGCCCTACAACCGGCCGCTACCACTGTACGCGCGGGCCAAAGCGCTACTGTCACGGTGGCCGCCTGCGGCAGCGCCCCGTTCTCGTTCCACTGGCTGCGCACGGCGTCCCGATCGAAGGCGCGACCATGGCCCGCTACAGCACGCCGCCCACCGGCGAGGCAGACAACGGCGCGCTGATCAGCGTCGTCGTCGGCAATGCTGGCGGGGAAGCCACAACCAGCGCCGCCGCCCTGACTGTCGTCAGCCCGGCGGCGCCGGCGATCACGCAGCAGCCGGCGAGTGCGAGTGCGGCGCTGGGCAGCACGGCCACTTTCACAGTCGGTGCTGCCGGCACTGACCTGGCGTACCAGTGGCGCAGGAACGGTGTCGATATCGCCGGCGCCACAGCCGCCCGCTACACCACGCCGCCGGCGACCGATGACGGCGCCAGGTTCAGCGTCGTCGTCAGCAATGCCGACTTGGCCTCCACCGTCAGCACCGATGCCGTGCTGGCCGTGTTCGCTGGCTGGGCAGGCATCATCGAGGACGGCGCACCTGGGCTGGCACGCGACTCCGCCCTTGCGGTGGCGGCCGATTGGCAACGCAACCTGGTCATTTCCGGCACGTCCGACGCGGGTGATTTTGCCGGCGATCCGGCTTGTACACAAAAGCGAACCTTCTAGCCTGAATTTTGCATAAAAAAGGGCAAGAATGCCGTAAGTGATTGATAAAATGTGAGTTATCGAGAAACACAATTTACAACACGAACACCACCTTGCCCGATATGAATTCT
>NZ_JAFCWM010000018.1:0-104178 GCF_049897565.1 Massilia sp. TWR1-2-2
GGCGTGCTGGGTGACGTCGGTCTTGCGCATAGTTTCGAAGGGGAAAGTTGTTCTCATTACACAACGTATACCCCCGCCGTCCCGTTGACAGGGCGGCGGGATTTTTCAACAGCCTGCTACAGCTAGTAAAAGTTGAGGTTTACGCAAATGGCGCCTGGCGTTGCCGTTGGCGAACAATCATTTGCATGATTGGCAAGCTGATATCCTCTTTCCCCACAGCCCGCTTTCGGCCAATAGCGGTCTTTAGACTTTTACGGGCGCATTTGTCTCGAGAACAACGAAAATCTAATCGACATTAACACCAAGCAAGTGCTGCAAGCCCGTGCAAATCGATAAACTCGTCTCGGTTTCAGACTATCGAAACCAACTACGAATTTTTATGACTCATCTTTCGCAATGCGCGGAAGCAGGCAGGATGGGTTTGCCACTTTTTATTGACCATCACGTAGCGTCAGTCTTCAAGACTCGCTACGTATATGCCATAAAAAGGAAATGTATGAACAAACAACCTGTCTTCGAAGATAACGCCGGTACATTTCCTGTTTCAGTCTTTCCTGCAATCGATCCATCCCGCACTGTCCTTTTCGCCGTAGGTGCAGGAGGAAACCCAAGCCGTCACGTGCGTCTCTTGAACATGTTAGCTGAACAGGGATGTACTGTGGTGGCGCCGCACTTCGAGCGGCTGACGAGCCATATGGTCGCTGCGCCTGAACTGGCGTTGAGAATCCGACGACTTCGGCTAGCACTCGACTATGCATCACGCATGGAGCGACCTATCAGCGCTGTAGGACATTCGATCGGTGCGGCAATACTGATCGGTTTGGCCGGCGGCCAGATGTGGATGCACGACGGAACACGGTTAGACTTTGACGCAGATAAAAGAATCGAACGGATCGTGGCATTCACTCCAGCGATGGATTTCTTCAGAGCGCCCGGTGCTCTTGATGAGGTTCATACTCGCATGCAAGCGTGGGCCGGTTTGCTGGACTCCATCACGCCTCCGTCTCAGACCGCGTTTCTAAAAAGCGCGTTGGGTTCCCTTGTGGATGCCCGTTTCATCGAGGGAGCAGGGCATTTCTCTTTCATAAACGAACTGCCGCCACACGTTGTCGATACCCTGGAAGATCGCGAAGCATTCTTCGCTCACCTCGCTCTTGAAGTCGGCAAGTTCCTCCTCGGCTGAGCTTACGCGGCGATATACGAGCGTAAATAGGTCGGCACAATTTGAGGCGGGACCGGCCTGTCGATGGTGGGCAGATTTTTTAGGTGAGCGGTTCAAGCATACGCTGCGGACTAGTCGTCCTTGCGGACGCCTGCGCGGGAATGCCAGCTTTTAAGTCAGCAGTTCAAGCACACGGCGCGGATCAGTCCCCCTTGGCGACGCCCTCGCGGCGCGGGTCGGCGCCGCCAAACCAGAAGTCCTGGCCATGGATCGACAGGCGCTGGATGCCGTGCAGGCCGGAGTTCTGCTCGGACAAGCGGATCGTGTGGCCGCGCGCCTTCAGCGCGTCGACCGTCGCCTGCGGGAAGCGGCGCTCTTCCAGTTCGGTCGGGCCGTTGCGGCTGCCGAAGTTCGGCAGCGCAATCGCCTGCTGCACATTGAGGCCCCAGTCGAGCGTGCCCACCAGCGTCTTGGCGACGTAGTTGATGATCGCGGTGCCGCCGGGCGAGCCGGCCGTCAGCGCCAGCTTGCGGGTGGCCTTGTCGAGAACGATCGTCGGCGACATCGCGCTGCGCGGGCGCTTGCCGGCCTGGACGCGATTGGCGATCGGCCCTTCCTTGTCGCGCGAATCGAACGAGAAATCGGTCAACTGGTTATTCAGGATGAAGCCGCGCACCATCAGGCGCGCGCCGAACGCGTCTTCCACCGTCGTCGTCATCGCCAGGCCGGCGCCGTGGGCGTCGACTACCGACAGGTGCGACGTCGACGGCATGTCGATGGCGGTATCGCGGCCCCACGCCACTTCCATTCCGGGCGGATTGCCCGGCTGGGCGACGCCGATCGACTTTTCGCCGATCAGCATCGCGCGCCTGGCCAGGTAGTCCTTGTCGATCAGGCCGGCCACGCCGCGGCCCGGCAGCGGCACGAAGTCGGTGTCGGCGGCGTAGCGGTTGCGGTCGGCGTAGGCGAGGCGACCCGCTTCGGTAAACAGGTGCAGCGCGTCGGCGCCGGGCAAGCCGTCGACCAGCGGGTACTGCGACATGTCGCGCGTCTCGAGAATGCCAAGCATCTGCGCCACCGCGATGCCGCCCGACGACGGCGGCGGCATGCCGCACACGGTCCAGGCGCGGTAGTCGCTGCAGACGGGCGGGCGTGACTTCGGCTGGTAGTTGGCGATGTCAAGCGCGGTCAGCTTGCCGGGGTTGGTCGGATGGCCGGCCACCTTGGCGGCGATGTCGCGCGCGATCGGGCCCTTGTAGAACGCGTCGGCGCCGCCGGCGGCAATGGCGCGCAGCGTGGCCGCCAGCGCCGGGTTCTTCAGCAGATGACCGACCGGCCACGGCTGACCGTCGGCGCCGTAGAAATACTTGGCGGCGACCGGATCCTTGTGCAGGTGCTGGTCCCACGTCAGCATGCCATTGAGGCGCTGGCTGACCGTAAAACCGCTGACCGACAACTTGATGGCCGGCTCGAACAGGGCTTTCCACGGCAGCTTGCCGTGCTGCCTGTGCGCCATTTCGAGCATGCGCAGCACGCCCGGCACGCCGACCGAGCGCCCGCCGACCACACCGGTGATGCGCGAGACGGGCGTGCCGTCGGCATTCTGGAACAAGTGTTCGTCGGCGGCGGCGGGCGCCGTCTCGCGGCCATCGAAGGCCTGCATCGTCTTGCCGTCGTAGTACATCAGGAAGGCGCCGCCGCCGATGCCGGACGATTGCGGCTCGACCAGCCCGAGCACGAGCTGGGTGGCGATGGCCGCGTCGATCGCGCTGCCGCCCTTTTTGAGCATGCGGTAGCCGGCGTCGACTGCCAGCGGGTTGGCCGCCGCCACCATGAACCTGGTGGCCGCCCAGCCCGGCTTGTCGGCGTAGCCGGTGGCAATTTCCGGCGCCCTCGGCGGCGCTTCCTGCACCACCTGGGCGCCGGCATGGGCGAACACGCCCGACAACGCGGCCGCGGCGGCCAGCAACCATAACTTGATCATGAATTCTCCAGCGGTACAGCCAAAATAAAACGGGCGCGCGACCTGGGCCGCGCGCCCGTGACTGCAGGCATGCTACATCAAAATCAACATGTGCTTTGCGCCATGCTTACTTTGGCTGCATCCGGATGGCGCCGTCGAGGCGGATGGTTTCGCCGTTGAGCATGCTGTTTTCGATGATCGCGCGCGCCAGGTGCGCGTATTCGTTCGGCCGGCCCAGGCGCGACGGAAACGGCACCATCTTGCCGAGCGCCTCGCGCACTTCTTCGGGCATGCCCATCAGCATTGGCGTCTCGAAGATACCGGGCGCAATCGTCATCACGCGGATGCCGCTGCGGGCCAGGTCGCGCGCCATCGGCAAGGTCAGGCCGACCACGGCCGCTTTCGAGGAGCCGTAGGCTGCCTGTCCGATCTGGCCGTCGTAGGCTGCCACCGACGCGGTATTGATGATGACGCCGCGCTCGCCGGAATCGAGCGCTTCGGTCTTGCCGATCGCGTCGGCGGCCAGGCGCGCCATGTTGAAGGTGCCGACCAGGTTGACGTTGATGGTGCGCTGGAATACGTCGAGCGGATGCGGGCCGTCCTTGCCGACGGTCTTGACGGCCGGCGCCACGCCGGCGCAGTTGATCAGGCCGCGCAAGGTGCCCATTTCCTGCGCCGCGGCGACGACTGCCTGGCCGTCGGCCTCTGAAGTGACGTCGCACTTCATGAAGCGGCCTGTCAGTTCGGCAGCGAGCGCGGTGCCGGCCTCGACCTGGACATCGGCCAGCAAGACCTTGCCGCCGGCGTCGACGATCATGCGCGCGGTGGCCGCGCCGAGACCGGAGGCGCCACCGGTGATGATGAAGACATTGTCTTGAATTTGCATGATTTTCCCTATGAGGTTCTTTGTAACGTTTACGTAAACGTCAATCAACGGAATTGTAGCGAACTTTTGCCGGGGAAAACCGGCAGTGCGGCATTAAAAGCACTGCGCGCCGACGATGCCCTTGGTGCAAAGCTGGCCCTGTGGGCCGATCAGGGTGTTGCCGACGCCGCTGTTGTAGCGCGCGCCGCTGGTGTCGGTGCAGCCGCCGGCATCGCAGCTGTTCAGGCGCGGCTGGGTCTGCTGCGAAGCCGATCCCAGCGCGGCGGGTGGCCGCACCGTCAGCGTCGGGCGGTAGCCCTCGGTGACGATCGGCGGCGTCGGCTCGATCACCTGCTGCACCGAGCGGCGCTTGATGGGCTTGCGGTTCGGCGGCGGCGCCGGCTTGGCGGGCGCCTCGGCGGCCGGCTTAACGGGCGCCGGCGGTTCCTTCGCGTGCGCGCCGGCAGCGGCGATCAAGGTCGCCGCAATCAATGCCGTCAGTCCAGATTTCAGTTGGTCCATTTAGACAACATTATCACCAAACCCCGTTTCGGCGCGCCAAGTTCACGTCTAGTATTCCAAAACCGGGGTCAGACCTTGGTCTGACCCCGGTTTTGGAATGGCTGGGCGTCAGCGCGAGGTCAGTTTGTTGCGTTAGTATGGACCGCGTAACCAGGAGACAACATGCAGACCGTACACCAGTTGTATCAGGACAAGCGAATGGCCGCGGCCGATGCGCTCGACCTCTTGCGCGACAGCGACATGATCATCGTGCCGACCGGCGTCGGCGAGCCGCCCACACTGTTGACGGCGCTGTCGGAACAGCGGCGCCGCTTCCACGACGTCAAGGTCGCGCAGATCCTGGCGATGCGCAAGTTCGACTATTTCGACTGCGATACGGCAGCGCACGTGCGCCATGCCGCGCTGTTTCTCGGCGGCGCCTCGCGCGCGGCCTGCCAGGGCGGCTGGGGCGACTTCATTCCGAACTATTTTTCCGAGATTCCAGGCCTGATCGAGCGCGGCTACATGCGGGCTGACGTCGTCTTCGCGATGGCGTCGAGCATGAACGAGCAGGGTTACTTCGCCATCAGCCTGGGCACCGATTACACGATGGCGGCCGTCGCCAAGGCACGCGTGGTGGTGCTGGAGGTCAATCCCAACGTGCCGTTCGCGCACGGCCAGTGTCACGTCCACGTGTCGCAGGTCACCGGCCTGGTCGAGAGCGACGCGCCGATCCTCGAAGTCGGCCTGCCGAGGATCGGCCCGGTACAGGAGGCGATCGGCAAGTATGTGGCCGACATGATCGACGATGGCTCGACCTTGCAGATCGGCTACGGCGGCATTCCCGACGCGGTGGTGATGCAGCTGACCGCCAAACACGACCTCGGCGTGCACACCGAAATGCTCGGCGACGGCATCTTGACGCTGGTTGAATGCGGCGCCATCACCAACCGCAAGAAGACGCTGCTGCCAGGGAAAATGGTGGCGACGTTCGCGCTCGGCTCGCGCAAGCTGTACGAATACATGCACCACAACCCGGCCGTCGAGATGCATCCGTCGAATTTCACCAACGACCCGTACAACGCCGCGCTGAACGACAATCTGATGTCGATCAACGCCAGCCTGCAGGTCGACTTGCTCGGCCAGTGCGGCTCGGAAAGCATCGCTCACCTGCCCTATTCCGGCACCGGCGGCCAGGTCGATTTCGTGCGCGCGGCCAACCGCTCGCGCGGCGGCAAGTCGTTCATCGTGCTGCCGTCGACCGCCAAGGACAACACCATCTCGCGCATCGTGCCCATGCTCACGTGCGGCACCCATTCGACCACCAGCAAGAACGACGTCAACTACGTGGTCACCGAATTTGGCGTCGCCCAGCTGCGCGGCAAGTCGGCCAAGCAGCGCGCGCAGGCGCTGATTGCGATCGCCCATCCCGACTTTCGCGCCGAGCTGCGCGAGGCGGCCAACAAGCTGTGCGTGTTCTGACTCAGGCCGGCGGCGCGCCGGTCTGGACCGCGCCTTTCAACTGCTGGCGAAACTGCGGCGTGTCCTGATGGCCGTGTGTCTTCACGGCGTGCTGGACCGCGGCCTCCATCAACTCTACCTCGGTGTCGGCCGAAATGGTGACGGTGCACTTGGTATCGCTGGGAATCTGGCGGCAATCGATGTATTTGCGTTCCATGACAGACCTCCAAAATTGTCGATTAGGGATTAAAGTATACGGTCATGGGAATCCAGATATCAAGGGGAGCAATACATGAATCCGTCGGTTTCAATCCATCCTGACGACCACATGAAGGGCAGCAGGGATGCGGCCATCGTGCTGGTCGAATACGGCGACTACCAGTGTCCCTACTGCCGCCAGGCACATGCAGCGGTCAAGGATCTGCAGCGACGGCTGGGCGACCAGCTGTGCTTCGTGTACCGTCATTTCCCGTTGACTGGCAAGCATCCATACGCCGAGCTGGCGGCGGAGACGGCCGAAGCGGCCGGCGACCAGGGCCGGTTCTGGGACATGCACGACGCGCTGTTCGAATTGCAGCCGCAGTTTGGGCCGGAACTGATTCCGGCGCTGGCCAAGCGGCTCGATTTGTCGGTGGAGGCACTATGCGACGACGTGTTGACGCGGCGCTTCCAGGCCAGGGTCGAGCGCATCGCCGCGGGCGGCACGCATATCGGCGTCGAGGAGACGCCGACGTTGTTCATCAATGGGGAACGGCACGCGGGCGACTCGGACGAGCTGTCGCTGGTGTCGGCGATCATGCGGTTCGTGGCCTAAGCCGCCGCCGCAAAAGCCGTCATTCCTGCCATTGGCAGAAATGACTCCCCGCTGCGCGAGGATGACGTATCGGGCGGTGCGTCTACCGCACCGGCGCCGGTTCGGCAGTTTCGCTCTTTGGCGCTGGCGGCGCACCCGGGTCGGGCATCGTCGCCGGCGCCGCTGGCGCGATCTGCACCGGCTCGGCCGTCTCGCTGGCCGGCATTGGGCGGGTCAGCATTGGGTCGAGCGTTGGCGAGGTCGTTGCCGGAGTGGTCGTGGCGGCCGGCGCGTGCCCCGCCGCCACCGGCACCGTCACCGCGATCCAGCCGGTGGCCGGCAGCAGCGGCACCATCAACAGCGCGACGATGTTGATGATCTTGATCAGCGGGTTGACGGCCGGGCCGGCCGTATCCTTGTACGGATCGCCAACAGTGTCGCCGGTAACGGCCGCTTTGTGCGCTTCGGATCCCTTGCCGCCGAAATTGCCGTCTTCGATGTACTTCTTGGCGTTGTCCCAGGCGCCGCCGCCGGTGGTCATCGAGATCGCCACGAACAGGCCGGTGACGATGGTTCCCATCAACAGGCCCCCCAGCGCGGCAGGTCCGAGCAGCATGCCGACCACGATCGGCACGACTACCGGCAGCAGCGACGGCACGATCATCTCGCGGATCGCCGAGGCGGTCAACATGTCGACCGCCTTGTCGTATTCAGGCTTGCCGGTGCCGTCCATGATGCCCTTGATGTCGCGGAACTGGCGGCGCACTTCGACCACCACGGCGCCGGCCGCGCGCCCCACCGCTTCCATCGCCATCGCGCCGAACAGGTAGGGAATCAGGCCGCCGATGAACAGGCCGACGATCACCATCGGGTTCGACAGGTCGAACGAGACCGACTTGCCGACCGACTCGAGGGCGTGGGTGTAGTCGGCGAACAGCACCAGCGCGGCCAGGCCCGCCGAACCGATCGCGTAACCCTTGGTGACGGCCTTGGTGGTGTTGCCGACCGCGTCGAGCGGATCGGTGATGGCGCGCACCGAGTCGGGCATGTGGCTCATCTCGGCGATGCCGCCGGCGTTGTCCGTGATCGGACCGTAAGCGTCGAGGGCGACGATGATGCCGGCCATCGACAGCATGGCCGTCGCTGCAATGGCAATGCCGTACAGCTGGCCCATCTGGTACGACGCGAGGATCGCGGCGCACACCGCCAGCACCGGATAGGCGGTCGACTTCATCGACACGCCGAGGCCGGCGATGATGTTGGTGCCGTGGCCGGTGGTCGATGCTTCGGCGATGTGGCGCACCGGCTTGAAGTCGGTGCCGGTGTAGTACTCGGTGATGTAGACCATCAGCCCGGTAAGGACGATGCCGACGACCGAGCAGCCGATCATCTGCATGCGCATCGCCGGTTCCCACACCAGCCAGGTGACGCCGACAAAGCCGATCAGCGACAGGCCGGCTGCCCACCACAGGCCCGTGTACAGCGCCGACATGATCTTCTTGCCTTCCTTGGCCTTGACCAGCGAGCAGCCTACGATCGAGCCGATGATCGACACGGCGCCAAGCAACAGCGGATAGATGACGGCGGTGGCGCCGGCAGCTTGCATCAGCAAGGCGCCCAGCAGCATGGTGGCAATCAGCGTGACGACGTAGGTTTCGAACAGGTCGGCGGCCATGCCGGCGCAGTCGCCGACGTTGTCGCCGACGTTATCGGCAATCACCGCAGGGTTGCGCGGGTCGTCTTCCGGAATGCCGGCTTCGACCTTGCCAACCAGGTCGGCGCCGACGTCGGCGCCCTTGGTGAAGATACCGCCGCCGAGACGGGCGAAGATGGAGATGAGCGAAGCGCCGAAGGCCAGGCCGATGAGCGGCTTGATGACGTCGTGCTGGCTCATGGTCGAGCCGACCGCCTGCGCCGTCAGCATCCAGTAGAACAGCGTGACGCCCAACAGGCCGAGGCCGACCACCAGCATGCCGGTGATGGCGCCGCCCTTGAAGGCGACATCGAGCGCGTCATTCATGGAGCGCGTCGCCGCCTGCGCGGTGCGCACGTTGGCGCGCACCGACACGTTCATGCCGATGAAGCCGCAGGCGCCCGACAGCACGGCGCCAATCAGGAAACCGAGCGCGGTCTGCCAGCCGAGCAAGGCGTAGATGGCGATGACGAGCACCACGCCGACGATGGCGATGGTGCGGTACTGGCGCGCGAGGTACGCTGCGGCCCCTTCCTGGATCGCCTGGGCGATCTCCTGCATCCTGGCGTTGCCAGGGTCCTGCCTTAAAATCCAGCTGCGTGACCAGAGACCGTACACCACTGCGATGATGCCGCACACTACTGCAAATACGAGTAAATTTGCTGCCATTTCGTCCCCTCGGTTTTATTATCAAGTACCACAAAAACACACTTCGAAAGACCGCCCCCGGGGGATGCGGCCAACCTTGCTGCGTACTGCAAAACTTTGAATCCAAAACGGGTGCCAATGGCAGCCAATATTCTCACCGCAAAAAAACAGCGGACACGAAGTCCGCTTGGTTTGCTGCTTATTCGTCCAGCGCCGCGAATGCCGCGTCGCGAATTTGCTCGACAGGTCCCACACCGGAAATGCGGCGGTACTTCGGCGCGCCCGGCAGGCCCGATTGCGCCCACTTGTTGTAGTAGCCAAGCAGCACTTCGGTCTGGTTGTGATAGACCGCGAGGCGTTTCTTGACCGTCTCGGCCTGGTCATCGTCGCGCAAGATCAGCGGTTCGCCGGTGATGTCGTCGAGGTTGTCCACTTTTGGTGGATTGAATTTGAGGTGGTACACCCGGCCCGAGCCAGGGTGCGAGCGGCGACCGCTCATGCGCTCGACGATCGACTCGTCGGGCACGTCGATTTCAAGTACGTAGTCGACATTGATGCCGGCTTCTTTCATCGCGTCAGCCTGCGCGATGGTGCGCGGAAAACCGTCGAACAGGTAGCCGTTGGCGCAGTCGGCGTCTTGCAGGCGGTCCTTGACCAGGCCGATCATGATGTCGTCGGACACCAGGCCGCCGGCATCCATGACCTTCTTGGCGGCCATGCCCATGTCGGTGCCAGCCTTGATCGCCGCGCGCAGCATGTCGCCCGTGGAAATCTGCGGAATGTTGTACTTTTCCTTGATGAAATTGGCTTGGGTGCCCTTGCCGGCGCCGGGCGCACCTAACAGAATAAGACGCATGAATAATTCCTAAATCGGATGTTGGATAATTTTTGGTTGAAGCAATGCCGGGCACTGATGCATATATGACTACCTTGGTACGAAACTTACCACAAAAGTAAGCGCCAACGCCAATATGAAAATGTCGGGGCTATTATTTCTTGATCGGCGACAGGGTCGCTGTCAAAGGCCGTAATGCAGGCGAACTCGGGCCAGATCTTGCGGTGTGTCGACGCCGGCCGGCGGCGCCGCATCGGTGATGTGGACGGCGATCGGATAACCGTGCCACAGCACCCGCAACTGCTCGAGCGCTTCGACTTCTTCGAGCGGCGCGGGCTCCAGCGACGGATACAACTGCAGGAAGGCATTGCTGTACGCGTACAGGCCGATGTGACGCAACGGCGCATAGCGGGCCGGCAGCGCCGACTGGTCGGCGGCGAAGCCGTCGCGGTGCCAGGGGATGGCGGCGCGCGAAAAGTAGAGCGCGCGGCCGGCCTTGTCGAGCACCACCTTGACGACGTTCGGATTGAAGACGTCGGCGGCGTTGTCGATCGGATGGGCGCAGGTGGCCATCGGCACCGCGGCCGAGATGCGGCGCGCGCAGGCGGCCAGCAGTTGCGGGTCGATCAGCGGCTCGTCGCCCTGCAGGTTGACAACGACGTCGTCGGGCGCCAGGTTCAGCGCGCGCGCCACTTCGGCGATGCGGTCGGTGCCGGACAGATGGTCGGCGCGCGTCATGCACACTTCGATGCCGTGGACGGCGCAGGCGGCGGCGATGTCGGCGTGATCGGTGGCGACGACGATGCGGGCCGCGCCCGACTCGGCGGCGCGCTCGGCGACCCGCACCACCATCGGTTTGCCGCCGAGGTCGGCGAGCGGCTTACCCGGCAGCCTGGTCGAGGCCAGCCGCGCCGGGATGAGGACGGTAAAGCTTACGCCGGCATTCACGTCGGCTCGACCTTGCGCGCCTCGTCGGCCCACATGATCGGGATGCCGTCGCGGATCGGATAGGCCAGGCGGTCAGGCTTGCAGATCAGTTCCTGCGCTTTCTTGTCGTATTCGAGCGGTCCCTTGCACAACGGGCAGACCAGGATATCAAGCAGGCGAGCTTCCACGACATTTCTCCACGATTTGTTCGGCCAGCGCGCCATCGAGCTGCGCCGTCACCGGTACGACCCACAGTCTCGGGTCGTTTTTGAGATTTTCAATTTGCCCACATTTTACTGCATCCTTCTCGGTGATCAGGATGATGTCGGCATCGACGCGCGCGAACGGCTGGTCGAGGAAATCGTGATGGTCGGGCAAGGCCAGTTCGTCGAACGCCAGGCCTTGCCCGCGCAGCATGGCGAAAAAGCGGCCTGGGTTGCCGATGCCGGCGGCGGCGACGACGCGCCTGCCGGCCAGCGCGGCCAGCGGCAGGCGCTCGGCGCGCGCGCTCATGCGTTCGGCGAGCGTGCCGGCCAGCTGCATCTGAAACGGCGTGCCGCCAACGCTTTTCGCCAGTTCGGGCGTGAGCAGCGGCGTATTGACAACGGTGAAATCGCGCCGGCGCGACACCGGCTCACGCAAGGGTCCCGCCGGCAGCAGCCAGCCGTTGCCGGCGCCGCGGCCGTCGAACAGCACGATTTCGATGTCGCGCTGCAAGGCGTAATGCTGCAGGCCGTCGTCGCTGATGATCACGTCCACCTGCGGATGGGCCGCCAGCAGCGCCCTGGCCGCGGCCGGACGGTCGCGCCCGACCATCACCGGGCAGCCGGTGCGGCGGGCGATCAGCAGCGGCTCGTCGCCGGCGTCGGCGGCGAGCGAGCCGGCCGTCACTTCGCGCGGCGCGCTCGAGGCGCCGCCGTGACCGCGCGAAATGATGCCGGGAGTGAAGCCGGCATTGCGCAGCGTCTCGGCCAGCCAGATCGTCAGCGGCGTCTTGCCGGTGCCGCCGATAAAGATGTTGCCGACCACCAGCACCGGCACCGGCAGCTTGTGCGAGCGCATCAGGCCGGCGCGAAACAGCGCGGCGCGCAAGCCGGCGAGCAGGCGAAACAGCAGCGACAGCGGCCACAGCGCGCAGGCGAGCGCGCCGCGGCGCAGCCAGGCGCGCGTCAGTGTCGATTCCAGCGAATGCGGGGATGCGGGCATCAGGGTTCGGCAATGCAGGCGGGCGAAGCGAGGTTCGCCCGCGCCGCTTACTTCTTGCCGGCGGTCTGGGCCGCGAAGGTCAGCTTGTCATAGCCGGCCACGCGCGCCGCTTCCAGCACGTTGATGACCATCTGGTGCATCGCGAACTGGTCGGCGTTGACGATCACGACCGGGCTGTTGGCGCCGGTCGCGTTCGGCTGCCCTTTGGCCGCGTTCTTCATGTCGTCGGCCAGGCCGGCCACCGAGGTGAACGACACGGGCACGTTGTTGACGGTGTAATTGCCCTTGGCGTCGACGGTGACGTTGATTTCGAACGGCCGCTCGAGCGCCTTCTCGGCGTCGGCGGTCGGCAGCGTGATCTGCAGTTCGGTGAACTTGCTGTAAGTAGTGGTGACCATCAGGAAGATCAGCACCACGAGCAGCACGTCGATAAACGGGATCAGGTTAATCTCCGGATCCTCGCGTCGCTTGCCGCGGCGGAAATCCATCATTTGCGGGCACCGTGGACAACGTCGACGAATTTCACCGCCTGCCCTTCCATGTCGATGATGAAGCTGTCGACCAGGGCGCGGAAGTGGCGGTAGAACACCAGCGCCGGCATCGCGATCGCCAGGCCAAAGCCGGTGTTATACAGCGCCACCGAAATGCCGTGGGCCAGTTGCGCGGGGTTTGCGCCAGTTGAATTTGTTGCGCCAAAGATTTCGATCATGCCGACCACCGTGCCGAACAGGCCCATCAGCGGGGCCAGCGAAGCGATGGTGCCGAGCGTGGTGAGGAAGCGCTCGAGCACGTGGGCGACGCCGCGGCCGGCTTCCTCGATCGACTCCTTCATCACTTCGCGCGGCGCGTCGACGTTGCGCAGCGCGGCGGCCAGCACGGCGCCGAGCGGCGAATTGTGTTCGAGCTTGTCGATGATGTCGGGCGTCACCTGGCCGTTGTGATACACGCGGATGACCTCGGCCAGCAAGGGCTTCGGCAGGATCCTGGCGCGGCGCAGGTAAATCAGGCGTTCGATGATCAGGGCGAGGCCGACGATGGAGGCGATCAGCAACGGCCAGATCGGCCAGCCTGCAGCTTGAAGAATGGCGAGCAAAAGGAACTCCTGAATTTAGGTGGGGAATGATGCACGGCGAATGCGGCAATGTAACGCGTTGCCAGCTGATCGGCAAGTATAGTTCTGCACATCTTCTGTGGATAAGATTGTGGGGAAGGACAGTGAGTGCAGGCAAGCCCGTTGATTCTTATAGGAATTTTCCTACTGCGCAAAAACGAGGCATGTGCGGAAATCTTCATAAAATTCGCCCAACAGGCCAAAGGCGGCATGAAGTTTCACCGCTTCACGTCGTTCCTTCAACGCCGCGCAAGGTTCTGCACACCTTTTTGTGGAGATTGTGCCAAAGTCATTGTCGACTAGCGCTCATCTTCATTTTAATTGAACATAGCCATTCAATAAATGTCCAACTTCTATAGGCGCGCATTGTGCGGCAATGGGAGCGAAGAATGGCAGCGATGAATCGAGTGCAGTTTCAATCCGGGTTGAGCCTGACCCAGTTTATCGCGCGCTACGGAACCCAGGCCCAGTGAGAGAAGGAGCTCGAAAAATGCCGTTGGCCCGATGGTTTCGTATGTCCCATGTGCGCGCGAAAAGGGCACTCCGTCGTTTGGCACGGCAAGGCGAAGACGTTCCAGTGTCACGCTTGCCGACACCAGACCACGCTCACGAGCGGGACCATTTTTCATTCGAGTAAGCTGCCGCTGACAAAGTGGTTTCAAGCGATGTACTTTTTCATTCAGTCCAAAAATAACGTCTCGGCGCTGGAGTTGATGCGGGTCGTCGGGGTTTGCTATCGGACCGCCTGGCGCCTTAAACACAAGATCCTTGAGGTGATGGCCGAACGTGAGTCTATTCGCCAACTGGAGGGCCGCGTGGAGGTGGACGACGCCTATCTGGGCGGCGCGTACCCAAGTGGAAGGCTTGATTTCACGAAATATGGCTTCCTCTACTTGGCAGAGGCGCAGTACCGCTTTAATCGCCAATTCGATATGTCGACCATCCTCACGCGCCTGATCCACGCTGCGGCAGCTACCGGCAGCCGGACCGAAGCGTGGATGCGGCTGGCTGAAGATGAGCGCTAATCAGCAAGGCATTTGACTTCAGCACGTTCCGTTGATTCCAAAGCGGAAATTGCGCCTGCATGAAAACGAGGCGTCGGCCGAGAATGTCCACACATACGGGGTCTTCCAAACACGCGTGGAGCAGTGCCAAAGTTCTGCGCACTTTCTGTGGCTGAAAATGTGCGCAAGAACTTCGACTCTCGTTCACACCGTTGATTTGACCAGGTATTTAATCCTTGCGCAAATTCAAGGCATTCAGCCTGAATCAGCAGTAAACACCCGGTCCCGCAATCGTGTCATGCTGTTTTGTTCATCCACTATGGAGCGCGCGCCGCCTTTGCACGCTTCGATTGTCGACCGCCACGCTCTGTCTGCAGTTTTCAATTTCGTTCTTGGCAAATTTTCGAAACCGATGGTGTACCCAGACGAAACATGGGCCGTTCAAGTAGGTCAAATCGAGCGCAAACATTCCACCCTCGTCAAGCATACGGACACACTCATAAGCCAAGCGCTCGCGTTGAGCCAGCTGCTCCTGCGATCGTCCAAGGCGCTCCACTGCATGCTTTTTCACGAACGGAAATTCATCACTACGTTTGGCTAGTCCGATGTGCTTGAGCATATGACAAAGATGGCATAACGCACGCAGCCGCGTTAGCTTCATAACTCGCGTCGGCGATAGGCGGAATTCCCATTCCTCATGGCACTCAAGGTTTTCAGTTGAACCACATTCACTGCATCTCCTGCCGTCCAGCTTCAAACATATGCTACGGAGAAGCCCCCATACATCTGTAGGGACGACCGCCCTCGCGTTCTTGTAGTGCATTGATCGGGGGATGAGCTCGATACGGAGCCCGTTGCCCGGCGCTTGGCGCGGCTGGGGATACGGCGATTCTGCCGGCTGTTCGTACGACGGTCCGGTGGCTTGCTTGAGTGTGGTCCACATTGACATGGAAGTGAGCGCCGGCGCCAACAAAGCGGCGGACGGAGCAGTAGGCAGTTGAGAGAATCCTAAGTATTTGTCGATTGAACAAGCATGCTTGAACAAACAACAATTTCTGTACTTGCCTCGCCTGTGGCGCATCAAAGAAGCTTTCGCTTGTGCCTGCCTGAATTCGCCGACACGACTGCTTCCTCCGGTTGATCAAGTGGCGTTCTTCAACCAAGTTTGCGCGGGGCGGTATATGAACTGATCTGCAGAGCCTATTATTGCAATCGCGACAACTTCGTGATTCTTTTGGAAATGGTGCGTTCTGGCAGAAGCGCTGCTTCCAGCGTTTGACGCGACCGCTGAGTACAAGGGACGATCGGCGCAGCGTCGCACGCCTTGCTGCCCGGTCGCCCCGGCCGCTGCGCACTTTTTGAAGGCTCTCATGGACCTTGTACCGATTCGGACCGAAGTGATTGAGGCGCGCCGCAGCCGCAAGGCGGGCGCCATCGTGCTTGCGCGGCCGGTCCCGATGAAGCGGCCGCCTGCGGCGCGGCCGTGACGGTAGCGCTCGCATTGCTGCTCGCGTTCGGCGAGTACACCAGCAAAGTGCGCGTTACAGGCCAGCTAACGTACGCAGGCGGCGCGGTTAAGGTGGTCGCCCCTCAGTTCGGACGCATCACCGCGCGCCACGTCAAGGAGGGACAGACGGTCACGGCTGGCCAAGCGCTGTTCGACCTGTCGGCCGAACGAATCGGCGGCAGCGGCTCGATTGACGCACGCATCGGCGCCTCGCTCGCGAGTCGGCGCGAGCAGCTCACCCAGCGCCGCGACGCCGCCTTGCAGCAACTGGCCCAGCGCGAAGGTCAACTAGCCGATCAACAGCGACTGGCACAGAGTGCGCTCGCAACCCACAAGGGCGCAGTGGTCATACAGGACGAACTGGTCAAGAGCGCGCGCGCCAACGTCGAACGTTACAGCAAGCTGGCCAAGAAAGGCTTTGTGGCGCCGGCCGTGCTGGCCCAGTACAAGAACGCCCTCAACGTCGAACTGGCGAAGCGCAACGCCCTGACGCTAAACCTGTCCGACGCCAACCGCGCATTGCTCCAGGTGCAGCAGGAAGCGGCCGCACTGGCCGGCCAAGCCAAAATGACGCGCAGCGAGGCCGCGCAGGCTCTGGCATCGCTGGAGCAGGAAACAGCCGAGCATGACGGGCGTAGCGCCAACCGTGTCACCGCCCCGGCTGCCGGCACTGTAACCGCGCTCGGCTACAGCGCCGGTCAGTCAGTCCAGGCCGGCGCCGTAATGGCGGCGGTGCTGCCGGCCGGCAGTGTTCTGGAGGCCCAGTTGCTGATCCCATCTCGTGCCAAGGCTTCCGTCACCGTTGGACAGACGGTACAGCTGCGCATAGATTCCTTTCCTTACCAAAAGTTTGGGCTGGTGCGTGGCACCGTCACCCAAGTCGAGCTGAACCCGATCAATGACGGCTCCGCGCCCAGCGCCGCCGGCTCAGTCAACGCGCCGATGTATCGCGCCACCGTGGAACTGTCGACCAATTCTTTAACGATGTACGGCAAGCGACACGCCTTCGAACCTGGGCTGACGCTCGAAGCGGATATTTTCAACGATCGTCGGAGGCTGATCGAATGGGTGATCAACCCGCTCATTAGCGCCGCGAAGGACCGGGTGCGCTGACTGCACCCGGTATTTTGATGTGACAGCAGAAGGAATGATATGAAAGAACTTACAAGGCAGGAATTGGACGTCTATACCAGCGGCGACCCTGGCATGGTACTAGCCGGGGGCGGATGGTCGGGTGGTGGCGCCGGCGGTTTTGGCAGCGTGGGGAATGGTGGCTTTAACCTCGGCCTCGGCAGCTTTGACTTTGGGAGCATAGGGTCTGATATCGGGGGGCCGGCGTATACGCCGACGATGGCTCCGAACGGTTTATTCGGCATGTCAATTGCCGAAACGCTGGGTGTCGGCACCGGCATCCTCGCCATTGGGGGCGGCCTCGGCCAAGGCATCGGTGCCAGCCTGGCCATCGAGGCTGCAGGCGGCTGGGGTGCAATCGGTGGCATGGGGGCCGCTGCTGGCGGCCTTGTCGGCAGTGTCGCATTGGGGCTGCTCAGTGCCGCCGCAGTCGGTGGGGGAATCGGCATGCTCGCCTACCACAACAGCGAACTGTTACGTGACGGAGCGCAATACGTCGTAGGTGCCGTACTGACAGCCATCGAGGACATTGGCAACGCCATCGTGCCGATTGAGAATTGGATCAACAGTTTGCCCCATCACCCAGTGAGCGGACAGATACCGTAAGCGAACGTCCTTTCCCCTTACTGGAGCACATATGAAAATAAGTGAAGACCTTAAACACGAGCTGAAGCTGCATTTGTTTTGGCTGCGTACGATAGTCCCAGCTGTGTTCGTCTGGGTTTTGCTCTACAAGTTCGTGCCCGCGAGCTACTATCCGAAAGAGTTGTGGATTTTCATGGGCCCGGTCTGCGTAGTGGCGCATTACTGGTGGTGGCGCCAATGTCTTTCGCCCGACAAGAAAACCTTTACGCCGCGTATCTGGAAGTGATCTCGCGGAGCAGTTCACAGCCTTCATGACCGCACAGCTTCACCTCTCCGCCCAGTCGTAAACCGCAGTTTCACGGCCCGGAAGGCCGTGAAGCTGCTTCTTGGAGCCTGTCATGCCTTTGCCAGTAATCCTCCAGACTCAGGCCGGCGAGTGCGGCCCGGGGTGCCTGGCCATGGTCGCCACGCATCTCGGTTTGCGCACTGACCTTGCCACGCTGCGCGGGCGCTTTTCCATTTCGATCAACGGCACCAGCCTGGGAGTCCTGTCCGACTACGCCGACCACCTCAAGCTGTCAACCCGCGGTGTGCGCCTGGAACCGGAAGAGCTGCGCGATCTGAAATGTCCATCCATTCTTCATTTTTCAATGAATCATTTCGTCGTGCTGCGCAGCGCGACGGACAAGGAAATCGTCATCCACGATCCCGCTGTCGGGGTGCGCAAGCTGGGCTACGACGATGTGAGCAAGGAGTTCACCGGCGGCGCATTGGAACTGGCGCCCACGACAGACTTCCGCCCGGCCGACGAGCGGCGCAAGATATCGCTCAACACCCTGATTGGCAAGCTTGATGGCTGGTGGCAATCACTTGGCTTGGTGTTCGGCATCGCGCTCGGGCTGGAAGCGCTCGGGCTCGCCGCGCCCCGGTTGAACCAGTACATGATCGACGACGTGCTGATGTCGGAAGACCGCAGCTTGCGCGACTTGCTCACGCTCGGGCTGGTCCTGCTGGTGCTGGCACAGAGCGCGCTGTCGCAGATGCGCGGCATCACCATCATGTACCTGACCACGCACCTGAACGTTCAATGGGTCAGCGACGTATTCGGCCGACTGGTCCGCCTACCGATGGACTGGTTCGAGAAACGCCAGCTTGGCGATGTGCTATCGCGCTTCAGTTCGGTCGGGCCGATCCAGGACCTGTTGACCACGCGCGCCATCACCGCGGCGTTGGATGGCCTGATGGCGATACTGTCGTTGTGCATGATGTTCTTGTATAGCGCATTGCTGGCGTCGGTTGTGGTGGCTACCGTGGCGCTGTACGCATTGGTTCGGGCGGTGTCGTATCGACCATTTCGAGAGGCCAATCTGGAGGGAATGGCGCTGGCGGCGAGGGAGCAAACCTGCCTGATGGAGACTCTTCGGGCGATGGGCCCGATCAAGATGTTTGGGCGCGAACTGGACCGGCGAGCGCGCTGGCTGGCGATGAAGGTCGACACGGTGAACCGCAACGTGCGCAGCCAGGTCATGGGGCTGTGGTTTACCAATATCAACACCACCATTGCTGCCCTCTCGGCGGCAATGGTGATGTGGCTGGGTGCCGGACTCGTGATGGATGGCGCTTTTACGGTCGGCATGCTTTTCGCGCTGGTCACTTATAGCGGAATGTTCTCTGCACGGATGACAGGGCTAATCAATGTCTACATCGACTACAAGATGCTGTCGCTGCACTGCGAACGATTGGCCGATATTGCGCTGGAACCCGTCGAGGCTGACGTTGAACATGCGCATGACGTGGAGCAATTGATTCCGAAACTGGAACTAGTCAACGTCTGCTATCGCTATAGCGACAGCGAGCCATGGGTGCTGCGCAACATCAGCCTGACCATCGACCCGGCCGAATCGGTCGCGATCGCCGGTCCTTCCGGCTGTGGAAAAACCACATTGGTCAAGTTAATCATGGGTAGCCTCAAACCGACGTTCGGTGAGATTCGCTATGGCGGCGTCCCTATCGAACAACTTGGCGTGCGCTCGTACCGCAAGGCGTTGGCCGTGGTGATGCAGGACGATATGCTTCTGGCCGGCTCGCTCAAGGACAACATCTGCTTCAACGACGAGCAGCCCGACATGGCACGCATCGAACTATGTGCCAGATTGGCGCAGGTCGAAGCCGACATCAAGAGTATGCGGATGGCCTATGAAACACTGATCTCCGACATGGGCTGCAGCCTGTCGGGTGGTCAGAAGCAACGCGTGCTGCTGGCGCGTGCGCTGTATAAGCGGCCCAAGGTGCTGATCATGGACGAAGCGACCAGCGCGCTCGACGTGGCGCTGGAGCGAGGCGTCAACGAAGCCATTTCGACGCTTAGCATTAGCCGCATCATCATCGCGCACCGGCCAGAGACGATCGCGAGCGCCAAACGTCTGATCGCACTGCGCAGTGGCCAAGTGGTGCATGACGCGATTATCGCCAAGCCGGCTGGCGAGGACATCTCACCGGTCCAGGCTGAGTGAAATTTCGCCGCCGCACACCGCCACAAACGTTCTGCACACCTTTTGTGGATAAGACTGTGCGCAAGGCATTTGACTCTAGTAAAGACCGTTGATTCAATTGAGAAAATTCGGCCTGCATAAAAACGAGGCATCAGCGAATATCCCGCTTCTCGACGAGAAAGGCGCCCCACTTCCCGCAGCGCAGAAGTTCTGCACACCTTTTGTGGATAAGATTGTGCGCAAGACCTTTTACTCTCATCCAGCCCCTTGATTTGACTAAGTATTTTGGCTTTGCGCAAAATCAAGGCATGCTGGTCAAATGCAGGGTAAAACGCCTTCCGCGCAATTGTGTCATGCTGTTTTGTTCACCGATTCGCGCATGCGACCCGCTTCTGCACATCTTTTGTGGATAAGATTGTGCGCAAGAGCGTTGACACCAGCCCAGGTCGTTGATTCCATTCACAAATTTCTTAGTGCGTAAATATTTAGCACCTAAAGCATCACCGCGCGTCGCGTTGTTTCGCACAGAAACTGTGGATAACTTTGTGATTAAGTATGAAGACTTTCGTCAAAGTCCTTGATCCATAAGGCTTTTTCTGTTTTGAGAGAAATTAAGGCACAGCGATTTCTCCTTTAAAATCAGTCACTTGTGAAAAATACTTGTAAGACCCGGCAATGTATGACATAAGCATGGCCGCCCTGACATTTTGTGGATAGATCACCCGAGCCGAGCCCTATGCAGACCAGTTTCGACCCTGATTCCAGCTACGCCGCCCCGCCGGTGCTGACCGTCACCGCCCTCAACCAGCAGGTCGCGCGCTTGCTCGAGCGCACATTCCCGCTGACCTGGATCGGCGGCGAGATCTCCAATTTCACCCGCGCCAGTTCCGGCCACTGGTATTTCACGCTCAAGGACGACGCCGCCCAGGTGCGCGCGGTGATGTTCCGCGGCCGCGCCCAGGTCGCCGGCTTCATGCCGCGCGAAGGCGACAAGGTCGAGGTGCGCGCGCTCGTCACGCTGTACGGCGCCCGCGGCGACTACCAGATCAACGTCGAGTCGATCCGCCGCGCCGGCGTCGGCGCCCTGTTCGAAGCGTTCCTGCGGCTGAAGGAGAAGCTCGGCGCGCAAGGCTTGTTCGACGAGGACCGCAAGCGCGCCCTGCCGCTGTTCACCCGCAGCATCGGCATCGTCACCAGCCCGCAGGCGGCGGCGCTGCGCGACATCCTGATCGCGCTGAAGCGGCGCGCGCCGCACATTCGCATCGTGCTGTATCCGAGCCCGGTGCAAGGGCTCGGCTCGGCCGACAAGATTGCCGAGGCGATCAACAATGCGTCGCGCCGCGCCGAGGTCGACGTGCTGCTGGTGTGCCGCGGCGGCGGCTCGATCGAAGACCTGTGGAGTTTCAACGAGGAAGTAGTGGCGCGCGCCATTTCCGCTTGCAGCATGCCGGTCATTGCCGGCGTCGGCCACGAGACCGATTTCACCATCGCCGACTTCAGCGCCGACGTGCGGGCGGCCACGCCGACCGCCGCCGCCGAGCTGGCCGCCACCGCGCGCGCCGACTGGATGGCGTCATTGTCGGCCGACTGCACCGACCTGCGGCGCGCGATGCGGCGCACCCTGTCGGAGGCGAACCTGAACCTGGACAATTACGCGCGCCGCCTGATCAGCCCGTCGGCGCGGATCGGCCACCAGCGCCTGCAGGTGGTGGCGCTGTCGACGGCACTGACGCACGCTGTGCGCGCCCCGCTGAACCGCAACAGCTTCACGCTGGCCCAGCTGCGCGCGCGCTGGTCGCGCCATCGTCCCGACGTGCGTGGCTGGTGCGCCGAGATCGCCTCGCAGCAACGCCACTTCGCCGCCAGCCTGGCCAGCCAGATGCGGGCGCGGCGCAACGCGCTGGCGGCGCTGTCGGCCCAGCTTGAACTGCTCAACCCGCAACGCACGCTCGAGCGCGGCTACGCCATTGTCAGCGACAGCCGCGGCCACGTGCTGCACTCGCCGGCGGCGATCCGGGTCAACGAACGGCTGCTCGTGCGGCTGGCCGACGGCAGCGCGGAAGTTGGTGTTGCCAGTGTGCAGGGGCTACTGGAGTAGCGCGCCAGAAGCAAAAATGCAACGAACCCGCATCCGAATTACAATAAGAGTTGTTTCAACGATCAACGCTCTTCCCAATCAATAAAAGGACACTTCATGGAACATACCCTGCCACCCCTGCCGTACGCAATGGACGCCCTGGCTCCGCACATCTCGAAAGAGACGCTGGAGTACCACTACGGCAAGCACCACGCTACCTATGTGACCAACCTGAACAACCTGATCAAGGGCACCGAGTTCGAGAACTTGTCCCTCGAAGAAATCGTCAAGAAATCGTCCGGCGGCATCTTCAACAACGCCGCCCAGGTGTGGAACCACACCTTCTACTGGAACGGCATGAAGCCGGCCGGCGGCGGCGCGCCAAGCGGCAAGGTCGCTGACGCAATCAACGCCAAGTGGGGCTCGTTCGACAAGTTCAAGGAAGAATTCACCAAGTCGTGCCTGGGCAACTTCGGTTCCGGCTGGACCTGGCTGGTGCAAAAAGCCGATGGCGGCGTCGACATCGTCAACACCTCGAACGCCGGCACCCCTTTGACCACCAGCGACAAAGCGCTGCTGACCTGCGATGTCTGGGAACACGCCTACTACATCGACTACCGCAACGCCCGCGCCAAATACGTCGAGTCGTTCTGGGGCCTGGTCAACTGGGACGCGGTCAACGCCAACGCCGCCTAAGCAAAGCGTCGGACCAACAGAGTTCGACATGGCATCAAAAAAGGCCCCGTTTTGGGGCCTTTTTTCGTCTCGACCTTCTGACTGCCTCAAGCTTCCGATGCGAGGCCGATCGGCGCCGGCGTGATGTTGACAATCAGCGAGAACAATCGGTCGAAGCCGTCCTTGTAGGCGGTGCCGGCCAGCGGATCCCAGTTGGCGGCGAACCAGCCATCGACGTCGAGCCAGTCCTGCGCCGTCAGGAAGCGGTCGGCCGCCGGCAGCACGATATCCTCTTCGAGCCGCATGTGCGCCTGGCTGTAGGCGCAATACTCCTCCACCGCGCGGGCGAACGGCGCGAACCCCGCTTCGCGGTCGAGTTCGTATCGAGTCAGCTGGTGTTCGAGCTCACGCACCATCGCTTCGCCGGCGACGTGCTGCGCGCTCAGCTGCGCGATCTCTTCGTCAACGGTGCCGGTGCGCTGCTGCAGCAGCGCGAACAATTGCTCTTCTTTCGGGTGATGCAGCTTTTCGGGATAGTCGACGATATACAACAGCATCGCGCGAAACACCTTGCACGCGGGCGCCTTGCCGCCATCGGCGGTGGCGCGGACGAAATGACGCATCGCCTGCAGCACCGCCCACAGGCGGTCGTGTTCTTCATGGATGACGCGGGTGCCTGCATGGGTCGCTAAAGGGCGCATTGCTCAATTCCCGTAGATTGGGGGACAGATGCCGGACAGCACCCTGTCGGTATCGACATTACCAACGCCGATGCTAGGCGACGGGGCGCAATAAATCCATGATGTAAGTCAAGACGGGCACATCCAATATTCGCGCGTAAAAGATCCAGTTGGGTAGATTTTTTGTGAAATAACGATGTGGCGGTCGTACAAATGGCAATTTTCGGTGTTTGTCCACGGCTCGCGCTGAACACCTGCGCCGGCTTTCGCGCGGTGAGTCGCTGCGCATGACCGGCCGCAACTACGGCCTTGGCGGACTGCGGCTGATGGTGCAAATCCTGATTTCCGGCCGCGTTGCCGGCGACCCTGTCGGGGCTGAAGATAGGCTGGGCGTTCGCTTGGCGCACCTTGATCGCGGCCGAGCTGGTGTTCGGCACCACCTCCGGCGCGGGCGGGCTCGGCTGGTGCATCTTCCAGAGCCGCAACGAGCCTACACCGACAAGGTGTTTGCCGGCCTGGCCGCCGTCATCGTCATCGGGCTGCTGGTCGAGAACATCGTGTTCCAGTCGGTCGAGCGGCTGACCGTGTGCCGCTGGGCAATGCAACGCTAGCGTCATATGCCGGCGCGCGATAACGATATGTGAAATCAATCTTGGCCGCTTGCGCGCCGATGCTCCAGCACCAATTCGGGGTCAGACCTAGGTCTGACCCCGAATTGGTGGGGTGGCAAGTGTCGTGAAAGTGTGGCGAGATGTCAGCTTGTGTCGCGGAAAGGGATTTTGGGCATTGGCTCTACTACAATGGCTGCCGAGGAGAGTTGCCATGTTTCGAGTAATGCTAGTGGAAGACGATGCCAGGCTTGCCGAGCTGGTGATGGAGTATTTGAGCGGCTACGAGTTCGAGGTCGAACTCGTCACGCGCGGCGACCAGGCGCTGGCGCGCTTCGCCGACATCGCGCCGGACCTGGTCGTGCTCGACCTGATGCTGCCAGGCCTCGACGGCATGGTGGTGTGCCGCCAGCTGCGCGCCGTCAGCGAGGTGCCGATCCTGATCCTGACCGCGCGCGAAGATTCGTACGATGAAGTGTCGGGACTGGAGCAAGGCGCCGACGATTTCCTCAACAAGCCGGTGCAGCCGCGCGTGCTGCTGGCACGCCTGCGCGCACTGATGCGCCGCGCCAGCGCTCGCCCCACCACCGATGGCCAGCCGCTGGTGTTCGGCGCGCTGACGATTACGCCCAGCGAACGCAGCGTCAGCTGGCGCGGCGAACAGTGTGTGCTCAGCAATACGGAGTACAAGTTGCTGCTGGTGCTGGCCAGCTCGGCCGGCCAGGTGCTGTCGCGCGACGCGTTGCTCAAAAAGATGCGGGGCATCGAATTCGACGGCCTCGACCGCAGCATCGACAACAGCATTTCCAAACTGCGGCGCCGCTTCGACGACGCCGCCTCGGAAAAAATCAAGACCGTGTGGGGCGAAGGCTACCTGTTCTCGCCGTCGTCCTGGGCTTGACCGAACTTACTCCGAACTTGCTTTTTTAATTCACTCGAAGACAGGCGCGATCCCCAGCGGCGCTTCTTGCGTCACCACCTGGCCGCGCGCCGGCGCGTCGCCGAACCTGTACAGCACCGTCTTGAAGCCGTCGTCGGCGTCGTCGGCGAAGATGGCGCCGTCGACCACCGGCAAGGCCTGCGCGGAGTCGCCATTGCGCACGCGCACTACCGGCGCGGCGCCCTTGCGGGCAAAGCCGAAGCGCACCCCGGCGCAGCTCAGGCTGCGCGCCGATGCATCGGCATAGCGCGCGAATTGAAGCGCCTGGTTGCAGGCGGCGCGCAGCTCGGCCGCCTCATACACGCCATCGGGCCGCACCAGCACCGTTACCCGCGGGCGCAGCACGTACTGGCCGATCGGCCGGTTCAGCACCAGCGCGGCGTTCTCGTCGTAAGCGGCCTTCAGCAGCGGAAACACGGTGCGGCCGGTGGCGTCCAGCGGCAGGTTCAGCTGCGTCGATTTGCCCTGCAGCGACAGGCGCAAGCCGTCGATGGGGGCGCCTTTTTCGCGCGGCATGACCTGGAAGTGGCTCTGGATCAGATGCTTGGGCTTGCCGTATTTTTCGAACACCACCATCGCCCGGTATGCGTCACGATAACTCGCCCAGCCGCCGTCCTGCGCCTGGGCAGCGGCAACGCCGGCGGCCAGCAGCAGGGCAATCAGAGCAGGGAAAAGTCGGAACCGGGACATGTGCTTTAAAACCTGTAGGCAAGTGCGGTCGAAACCGTCACGTTGGCGGGCCGCTGTACCAGCGGGCTGTCCTTGGCGCTGCCGACCAGGCGCGACGCCTGCAGGCCGGACGTGACGATCCACGATGGCGCCAGCGCCCAGTTCCAGCGCGCGCCGACGTGCACATCCTTGATGCCGCCGGCAGCCTGGTAGGCGGCATAGCCGCTGCGCTGTGCTGCGGCCGCCGCGACGCCGAAAAAGGCGTCGTTGTGCGCGCGGTTGGCGACGGTCAGGCCGGCGCTGACGGAGACGGCGTGGTGCAGCGCCGGCTCGGCGGCGATGCGCTGCACCGCGACACTCCAGGTCGCGCCCTTTTTGTCATTGCCAGAACCGTACAGCACGCTGTTGGTCAAGCGAAGGCGCGGCGTCAGGTACAGGTTGAAAAACGCGCCCGCTTGCAATCGCGCGCCGATCGGGTCCATGCCGTCGAGTTGCTTCGCCTTCGCGCTGCGAGCGACCACCAGCGGTGGCTGGGCGACGATGCCGGGGAAGCTCACGCTGTCGACCCCGCCGATGCCGCTCGCGCTGCCGGACGCGCTGCGGCGCAACTGCAGCGCCAGCAGCGGGCCGTATTCGACCGACGGTGCGGCGGACAGGTGCATGCCGGCGCTCATGCCGGAGATGAAGATGCCGTTACTCGATGCCAGCTGCAGCACCGGCAGCGCGTTGATCCGCTGCTCGCGCGCGCCGTCGTAGCGCGGCGCCGATACGGCACCGAGCCCGAGGTACAGGTCGCGGCTGCCGTCGGGCATCCGGTTCACTGCGGGCGTCTGGGCGGCCGCGCTACCACATGCGGCCGCCAGCGTGATGGCGAGAAGCTTTTTCATTTTGTCTGTATCGAGAGTTTGCCTGTGCGCATTTTACGGTGCGACACGGCGCGCCCCCAAAATTTGCCTGTTCGTGCGCCGCTATCAGGCCCGTGGCGGCACGTCGATCGGTTCGACCAGGTGGCCGCTGCCCAGGCCCAGGTCGGCCTTGTGGCGATTGGCGTCGATCGTGTTGAACAGTGCGCGCGACGATTCGTCGTTGCAGAAGGCACGCGGGCCGGCGATCGAATCGGCCGCCGAGCAGAATATCTGCTGCGGCGTGGCGCCGTACAGCGTGCGGGCGTAGCCGTTGTCGCCGCAGTTGCCGGCGCGGTCCCAGTACACCATGCGCTTGTCGACCATGAAAAGGCGATTGCGCTGCTCGGCGCAAGGGGCCGCCTGCGCGTGGGCGACGAATTCGGCCGTCACCGGCGCCGCGCCGTTCGGTTCGCCGACGGCGACACCCTGCCCGGCCTGCCTTTCGCCGAGCGCGAGGTCGCCGCCGCCGGCGCCGCAGCTGGTCAGCAAAGCCGCGCCGGCGAGCAACGCGGCGCGAAATATGTATTGGGTGTACTGAGCCGGTGACATGGACAAAGCTCCTGATCCAGGTCCGGCGCGCATGCAGCGACCGAACTACACTGTCGAATAAAAAGAGCCCGCTCGATCCTTGCGAACCAGGCGGGCAAACGGAAAACCTGATGTGGACGCAGCTTACCGGGTCGCGGCCGCCCAATCCCCCCCGATTTGTCCGCCATTTGTCATCCATTTGTAATGCCCTGACGCGGGCGCGGCTCTTATACAATACTGCCAGGGAAAAAACTATGTCGTGCACCACAAGGCTGGCGGGGACGCCGTGAATCGCCTGTTTTTCCGATTCTTCGTGCTGGTGATGTTGTCGATCACGGTGGCGACCTTTGTCGTCTACTTCGCCATGAGCCGGCTGTTCGGCGACCCGCTCGACGACATCGCGCGGCGCCAGGCGGCCGCGCAGATCTTCCTGCTCGAACAATACGTCGACCAGGCGCCGGCCGACGAATGGCTGGCGCGGCTGAACAAGGTGCGCGAAGTGTCGCGCGTAAACATCGAACTGATGCCACTGGCCGGCGCCCGCGCGCAGCTGCCGGCGCGACGCCTGGCGGCGCTCGAGCGCGGCGACGTGGTGCTCGACCCGGCCAACAAGGCATTCTTCCGGCGCGTCGACCTCAAGGGCGACCGCTACATCGGCAGCGCCGACGAGGTCATCCACGCGCGCGACTTGCCGATCGACATAGGCCTGGCGCTGCAGATGGAGGCGCTGCGCTACGTCATCGTCGCACTGGCGCTGCTGATTCCGATCGCGCTGTGGTCGCGCAAGCACTGGCAAGGCCTGCAGGCGCTGTCGAGCGTGGCCGACGAGCTCGGCGCCGGCAAGCTGTCGGCGCGGGCCAGCTTCGGTCCGCGCACCAGCATCTACCCGCTGGCCGAGCGTATCAATCACATGGGCGAGCGGATCGAGTCGCTGCTGGCGTCGCAGGAGAACCTGCTTCATTCGGTGTCGCACGAACTGCGCACGCCGATCGCGCGGCTCGAGTTCGCCCTCGAGCTGTTGCGCGCGAAGGCGCCCGATGGCACGCTGACGCCGCGCATCGACGCGATGGAGGCCGACCTGGCCGAACTGAACGCGCTGGTCGCCGAGCTGCTCGGCATGGCGCGGATCGGCAGCGGACGCGCGGTGCCGGCGGCGCCGTTCGCGCTGGCGCCGGCGCTGCGCGAGTGCGCGCTGCTGCTCGATTGTCCGGTCGAGCTCGAAATCGACGATGCGGTCGGCAGCGTCAATGGCGACCGCCGGCTGCTGCTGCGCGCGGTTGGCAACGTGCTGCGCAACGCGCAAAAATACGCCAGGGCGCGCATCGTGCTGTCGGCGCGGCGGGTCGGGACGGCGGCGCTGGAAGTGGCAATCGAGGATGACGGCGCCGGCATCCCCGAAGTGGAGCGCGAACGCATCTTCGAGCCGTTCTACCGGCTCGACCGCAGCCGCGACCGCAGCACCGGCGGCTTCGGCCTGGGCCTGTCGATCGCGCGCAAGGCGCTCGAGCAGCATGGCGGCACGATACGGGCGGAAGGCTCGATGCTGGGCGGCGCGCGCTTCGTGCTGCGCCTGCCGGTGAACGGCGAAAAGGACAGAATGGCAGCGCATCCGCACCACACATAACAAAACTCCGCCGCAGCGGAGTTTTTTATTTCGTGGCCGACGTCGACTGCGTCAGATGCGTCATCGCGTAGCCCAGGTGCTCCCACCAGTGGTCGCGCGAACGCACCGTGACCAGGCATTTCCGGTCCAGCTCGCCCTTGAACAGCGGGTCGGCGCACTTGTTCGTCATCAGCGCGTAGCGCTGGTTCTCGGCGTTGATGAGCGCGATGCACAACCAGATGACGAGGCCGGCAAACACGACCGCCAGCGTCCACGCCACCTGGTTGATGTGGCTGGTCTCAAACAACTCCTCGTCCACGGGCTTGGAGCCGTCGTAGATCTTCAGAAGTTTTTGTTCGGCATCGCTCATTTTGTCTTGGCTACCTTCGCCACCACCGCGTCGAGCACCTGCACCGTCGCCTTCGACAGCGTGCCTTCGTTCAGGCCGCGGTTCGTCGCGTCGACCAGCGAGGGCGACGTCATGTAACGGCCGTCAACGACCAGGGTCGGCACCGACTGCACCTTGTAGGCGTCAAGAATCTGCGGCAGGCGTTTGAGCTTGGTCATGACACCGAACGAATTCCACGCATCGACAAACTTGGCCTTGTCGATGCCGTTCTTGACGGCCCAGCCGATGACGACGTCATCCTTGTTCATGCGGACGCGGTCGACGTGGATCGCCTTGAATACCTTCGGATGCATTTCCTCGAGCTTGCCCATCGCTTCCAAGGTCAGGTACAGGTGCGCTTCAGGATCGTTGACGCCCGAATACGGCATGTGCACGCGCTTGAAATTGATCTTGTCACCCTGCTTTTTGACCCATTCGGCGATGTATGGTTCCAGCACATTGCAATGCGGGCAGTGATACATGAAGAATTCGATCACTTCGACTTTTTTGCCGACAACCTGGGTCGGCTGTGGAGAGGCCAACTGGACGTATTCGGCGCCCAGTTTCGGATCGGCAGGCGAGGCGAAGGCGGTGGCGGCAACGAGGCCGAGTGCAGCAACGGCAAGGCGAAGGGAACGCATGGTGATCCTTATTAAGTTTGTTAGGCGAACGCCGCGAGATTACCACTTTTTCGGCGAACGCTCGCGCTGGCGGAGCGATTATTGCAAATGCTTACGTGTGTAACGCCGGCTTACTTGCGCCGTTGACGCGCCAGGTCGATCTTTTCGCATAACTGCGCCACGCCCTGGGCTACGCGCGGGCCGGGCCGGGTCAGCAACTCACCTTCGATGCGAAACAGGTTGCCGCGCTCGACGGCGAGCATGCTGCGGTACGGCTTCCAGATGCCGATGCCGGCCTCGCCCGGATCGTACTGCTCGCTGCCGAAGATGGCCTCGGGATTTTCCTGCAGCACCGCCTCGACGCTGACCGACGGCGCCACCACCTTCAGGCCGGCAAACACGTTTTCCCCGCCGCACAGGCGAATCGCGTCGGAGACGATGTGCTTGCCGCTGAGGGTGTACACCGGCTTGTCCCAGATCTGGTAGAACACCCGCACCGGCGCGCGCTTGCCGTAGCGCGCGCCGAGCGCGGCGACCTCGGCGCGAAAGCGCGCCGCCGCGACCGCCGCCACCTTTTCGGTGCCAAGCAGGCGGCCGAGGCGCGTCAGGCTGTCGGCCACCTGGTCGATGCGGGTCGGCTCGCTGTGGAACACCGGAATGCCAAGCTTGCCGAGTTGCTCGAGCTGGCGCCCGGTGTTGCCGCTTTGCCAGACGATCAGCAAGTCAGGCTTGAGGGCAATCACCCGCTCCATGTCGATCTGGGCATTGCTGCCCACCAGCGGGATCTTTTTCGCCGCTTCCGGATAGTCGCTGAAGTTGATGGCGCCAACGATGCGTTCGCCGCCACCGGCGGCAAACAGCAGTTCGGTGATGTGCGGCGCCATCGAAATGACGCGCTGCGCCGGCGCCGCCAGCGTCACCCGCACGCCGGCATCGTCGACGACGCTGATGTCGGCGAGGCTGGCGCCGGCGGGCAGCGCCAGGCAGAGCGCGACAATGAAGCGATTAAAAATCATAGCGTGCCGATAGCTTGATCTGGCGGCCGTCGCCCGGATAGATCCCGGAGCGGCAGCCGAACGCGTTGCTGTAGTACTGCTTGTCGGCCAGGTTCTGGCCCGACACGGCAAATTCCCATGGGCCAATAGTACGCGCATAGCGTGCATCGATGGTGGTGTATGAAGGGATGCGCGCGCCGCAGGCATTGGTGAAGTCGCTGCCGTAACGCTGGCTGTCGACCCACTGGACGCCGACGTCGGCGCTGTGGCCGCCCGCCGGCGCCCACGCCAGGCGCGTCGACACCGTGTTTTTCGGCACCAGCACCATCTCGCGGCCGGCGTTCGGGCCGGCGGTGAAGGTGGCCTTGACGTGCTGCAGGTGGCCGCTGAGGCGCCAGCCGGCGGCCAGGCGCGCGTCGCCGTCGATCTCGAATCCGCGGCGCTCGGTCGGATCGAGGTTGGCGTTGGCGCCAAAGCCGATCGTCGGGTCGTAGAAGATCTCGTTTTGCAGGCGGTGGCGGAAGGCGCGCGCGCTCATCTGGCTGCGGGCGCCGCCGAACGTCACGCCCAGCTCGAGGTCATGCGAGGTTTGCGCCTTGAGCACGGTCGACGAGGCGCGGTAGCTGTTCTCGTCGGCGTTGGCCATGCGGTAGCTCTGGCCGGCCTTGGCGTGCAGCTTGACGCCCGGCTGCACGTCGTAGCTGCCTTGCGCCTCCCAGGCATTCTGCGACTGCGAGCTGCTCTCGGACACCGGCGGGAAACCGAGCGGGTCGGCGTAGTCCTTGTCGAACACTTCGTGGCGCGCGCCGAGCGAAAAGCGGCCGTTGTGCGCCGCGCTCCAGCGGATTTCGTCGCGCAGGTAGATCGCCTTGGACGACTGGCTGGCGTCGGCCTTCGAGAAATCCGCGTCGGTGACGCGGTTCCAGCGAATCAGGTCGACCCCGCCGATCAGCTCATTGAGCATGCCGCTGTACTGCGACAGGTGGCGCACGCGCGGCGAAAACTGGGTCTGCTCGCTGTCGTAGGCGAGCTTCGAATCGAACGCTGCGTAGTAGGCCTTGACGGTTTTCTGGCGATGCGACAGTTCGGCCGCCAGTTCGACGCCGCCGATGCGCTGGTCGATATAGGCGCTGACGCGGTCGGTGTCGAGCGAGCCGTAGTCGCCCGGCGTGGCGCTCTGGCGCGGATTGGCTTCGAACTGCGCCAGGGTCAGCGAACCTGGCAGGCGCGATCTGGCGCGCGCGCTGTCGAGCCGGACGCCGGCTTTGCCGGTGCCGAGGTTCCACTGCGCGCCGGCCGAGATGGCGCTCTGGCGGAAGTCGTTGTTGGCGCGGTAGTTGTCGGTGCCCTGGGTGCCGATGGCGGCATCGAAGGCGCCGCCGTCCCAGTTGCGCGCGACCGAGGCGCGCACATCGTGCTGGCTGAACTGGCCCGCTTCGGCGCGCACCGAGCCGCGCGTGCCTGGCGCGCTGGCGCGGCGGGTGATGATGTTGATGACGCCGCCGGTGGCGCCTTCGCCGTACAGCACACTGCTGCCGCCGCGGATGATCTCGATGCGCTCGATGGTCTCGATCGGAATGGTCGACAGCACCGGGCCGCTCAATTCGTTGTCGCTCATGCGCACGCCGTCGAGCAAGACGACCATGTTCTGGCTGCCGTTCGAGCCGAAGCCGCGCAGGTCGAGCGAAAAGTCGGGGCTCGAGTCGAGGCTTTGGCGGCCGTAGACGCCGCCGATCTTGCGGATCGCCTGGTTGACGTCGGCCACGCCGGCGCGGCGGATGTCGTCGGCGCTGATGACGGTGGCGCCGATCGGCGCCAGTTCCGGCGCGCTGGCAAAGCGCGCGCCGGTAACGAGCACCTGCGGCATGCCGGCATCCTGGGCGTGGACGGATGGGGCGACGGAGAATGCCAGGGAGAGAGCGGAAACGAGGGCGAGCGGATGCAAAGCGGTTACGCTGCGAGGTGCGGAGAAAGTCATGGTGTCGGTCTTCGAAAAAAGTCTCCGGCCGTGCGTCCCCGCAAGCCGGATTCAACGGAAGACGCCCGCGGCTGCGCCGGCGCTCCCACCTGTCCTGGCCGGTATCCGGGCTCGCAAGTCGGACCGTCTCACCTTCCGATGCCATTCGCACCGTGGTGTTCGAGACAGCCAGTCGCCAGGTGGCGACGCTTGTTTACCGTTGCGGGGGCAGCACACCTTGCGCGCTTTGCCGGGGGCCGGCGCGGCAGCGTGGTGTTTCCCGTTTAACTGCAGGCGAGATCACGCCTGCGGGCACCAAAACGGGGCCATTATAAACGTAACAAGGGTCACCAGCGAGTGCCGTTGTGGGATTGCCGTTCGCCGCCGCGCAGATATTAGTCCTAACTAGTACAATCTAGGCTTACCCTATTCCAAGGAGCTGTCATGACAAATCGCCTGCCCACCTATTTCGTCTCGCACGGCGGTGGTCCGTGGCCGTTCATGAAGGACCAGTACGGCGCTACCTACAACAAGCTGGAGCAGTCGCTGGTGGACATCGCGCGCCAGGTCGGCGCGCGGCCGAAGGCGGTGCTGGTGGTCAGCAGCCACTGGGAGGAGGACGAGTTCATGGTGTCCTCTAGCGCGGCGCCCGGGATGATCTACGATTATGGCGGCTTCCCGCCGCACACTTACCAGGTACAGTATCCGGCGCCGGGTTCGCCGCAGTTGGCGCAGCGGGTGGCCGAGCTGGCGGCGGCGGGCGGCCATGCGGTGACGCAGGATCCGCTGCGCGGGTTCGATCACGGCACGTTCTCGATGCTGTACCCGGTGTACCCGGCGGCCGACATGCCGGTCGTGCAGCTGTCGATCCGGCACGGCTACGATCCGCAGACCCACATCGACATCGGCCGCGCGCTGGCGCCGCTGCGCGACGAGGGCATCCTGATCATCGGCAGCGGGCTCAGTTTTCACAACTTGCGCCAGTTCGGGCCGGGCGGCAAGCAGGCGTCGCATGCCTTCGACGATTGGCTGCAGCACGTTTTATTGAAGCTGACGCCGGCCGAGCGCAGCGTCGCCATGCTGCACTGGAGCGAGGCGCCGTATGCGCGCATGGCCCATCCGCGCGAAGACCACCTGGCGCCGCTGTGGGTGGCGCTCGGCGCGGCCGAGGGCGAGGCGGCCAGTTGCGTCTATCACGAGGACAATTTCTTTGGCAACCTGGCCGTGTCGAGTTTCCGGTTCGGCGCCGCGGCGGCGTGACAACGCCGAGAAGGAAACGGCGAATCAGCTAAGTGCCGCGTTTTCCGCGCGCCGAATTGGCGGCTTTTTCGGCGGCGATTGCCGCAGCCTTGGCGGCCTTCTCGGCCATCATGGCGGCATGCTCGGCCAGCGCCCTGGTGCGCGACTCCGGCGTTTCAAGGCTGATCCGGCCCAGCACGCCGGTGCGGTAATCCTGCAGGAAGGTGTGCGCCGCCTTCTCGAAATCGAGGTCGCCGCCCTTCTGCCGGTAGCCGCGCCGCGCCGCCACGCCTTCGACCACCGAGATGCCGTCGATGCCTTCGGTCGCAAAGCCGTAGCGCGCCGTCAGCAGGTGCGGATAGCGCGCCAGCAGCACGTCGGCCAGGTAGACCGCCACCTCGTCTTCGATCAGCGCGTTCGAACCGATCGCGTGGCTGGCGGCGAGCATCAGGCCGTCGCTGGCGAGCGCGATCTTCGGCCACAGCATGCCGGGCGTGTCGACCAGGATGATGTTCTTGCCAAGGTAGAGCTTCTGCTGCATCTTGGTCACGGCTGGCTCGTCGCCCACTTTCGCCACTTTTTTCTTCAGCAGCGCATTCATCAAGGTCGATTTGCCGACGTTGGGAATGCCCATGATCATGATGCGCAGCGGCTTGGTGGGCACGCCGCGATGCGGCGCCAGCGACAGGCACAGGTCCGGAATGCGGGCGACGTCGGCCGGCTTCTTGGTCGTCATCGGATAGGCGGTGACGCCTTCCTGGGCGTCGTACCAGGCGCTCCAGGCAGCGGTGGCCACCGGATCGGCCAGGTCGACCTTGTTGAGGATCTTCAGGCAGGGACGCTGGCGGAACAGGCGCAGCTCTTCGACCATCGGATTGCAGCTCGCCTCGGGCAGGCGCGCATCGAGCACCTCGATGACCAGGTCGGTGTTCTCCATCTGCTCGGCCGCCTTCTTGCGGGCGGCGTTCATGTGGCCCGGGTACCATTGTATCGACATGCGGTGCTTTCAAATTCTCAAATAATGGCGCTATTTTACGGGTTCACACGGTTCCAGGCGCGAATCGATTTTCGCGCAGCGCCATCAGGAGATTGATCCACCGCAACAAATTGGCCTACGGAAAGAAGAACAATAGACCCACCAATGGAGGGTCAACCAATGAACGCACTGAGACACATGGAACTCATTTTCGGCGTTGTGCTGCTGGCGGCGGTGGGCATCGCGGCCATGCCGCAGCGCCCGGTCGCACCCGCGCAGACGGCCGCGCGCGCCACCGCGCCGCAGCCGGTGCAGGTCGTCGTCGTCAAGGGCAAGCGCATGACGGATGTCGAAAAGCGCGCTGCGCTGAGCGCCGAGCCGCGGCCGGAAACGAACGGCAGCTGACCACCCCGGCCGGCCCCCATTACGCCCTTCCCTGGCGCCGCACTGGCGCCTAATTCGCCGCCGGTTCGGTGCAGGCGCCTGGCGGCAGCGGCGCGGCGGGATCGGCGGCGGCGAGCGCCCGGCGCGCCTGGCGCAGGTCCTTGCCGAATTCGGCCAGGTAGCGGCTGCGCTCCTCGCTTTGCCATTCGGCGCCGGAAAACGCCGTCAGCGGATGCGGCTTGCCGACGAAGGCGCGCCCTTCCAGGCGCGGCATCAGCGCCCGATCCGGATCGGAATTTTCCTTGAGCAGGTAGCCGTCGACGTCGCGCAAGGTCAGCGGCAGCGCCGGCTGCTGGTCGCGCAGCAGCTTGCCGAACGTGGTCAGGCGCACTTCCTGCGGCCCGGCGCGCAGCAGGTCGTTGAAGGTAGCCAGCGCGAACGGGCGGCCGTTGGCGTCGTCGACGCGGCCGCTTACGATGTAGCGGCCGGCCTGGCGCACGTCGGCGGCCAGGTAGAAATGGAGCGAGCCGTCTTCGAGCGCCTCGCGCACTTTCCCGGTCCAGGTCGCCGGCAGTTCGGGCGTATGGACGACGTCGAACGTCACCACGCCGGCGCGCCCGGCGACGCTGAAACGCACGTCGGTGCGGATGGTGCCGTTGAAGCTGGCGAGCGCGCCCTGGGCCGGGGCCAGCACCGCGGCAAAGGCGCCGTCGCCGGCGACCGGATCGGCCAGCCGGCCATCGTCGGCAAACGCCAGCTGCGCCTGGGCTCCCGCGCGCGCGCCGTTGAACGTCATGCCTTGCGCCAGCGCGCGCGCGATGACCAGCGGCAGCACCTGGCCGTCGGGGTCGACGGCGCGCAGCGAAAACGCCACCGCTTCGCCGGCGGCCAGGTAGACGCGCGACTGCGATGTCTGGATCCGCACCTTGGGGTCGCTGCCGCCGCCGTCCAGCCGCAACGGGTTCGACGCAGTGACCGGCGCGTTTGGATACACCTGGTCGGGCTGCTCGGCGATCGGGCGCGAGCCGTGCGGATACCGGCTGCTGGCGAGGTAGCTGCAATAGGTGCGTTCGGCCAGCTGCAGATTTTGCGCCAGCTGTTGCCGGCGCATCGGCGCCGGCGGTGCATTTGCCGGCCCGATGCGCCCGCCCGGCGCGGGCGCCGGCGACGGCGCCGCCGCCAGCGCCACTGCGGGTTGCGCCGGCGCGGCGCGATCGTCGCCGGCCGCCAGCCAGCCGACGGCGGCCAGGGCGGCGATGGCCAGCGCCGCCAGCAGTGCTTTATCAGCGCGCACTGACCACCATCGTCGAGCGCATGACCGAGACGATGCCGGCCCAGTTGCCGCGGTTCGAATGGCTGTACGCTTCCTCGTCGTCGCGGAACAACACGTAGTGATAGCTCCACTTCGGCCAGCCGCCCTCGTTGACGGCGCTGCCAATCGTCAGGTCGTTGCACCACCAGTCGCGCGGATTGCAATAGGCGCTGCCGGCCGTACCGGAGACGGCGCCGGCGCTGTGATACGGCACTACTTCGTCGTCCTGGCCGGGCAGCAGGCCGGAATACACGGTGCCGTAGGCGCCGGCAAACATGTAGAACCAGACGAAGCGCGTGTCGTTGTGGTTGTACATGGCGCGCGCGGTGCTGGTTCGCAGGTCGCGCACCAGCGGCTCGCCGGTGGTCCAGGCGCCGGCGTCGGCCAGTTCGGTGCCGCCGGCAGCGCCCGCCGCGGCCAGCACCCACTTGATGTTCCAGCCGGTCTGCGCGGTGCCGTCGGCGTTGCCGCAGACGCCAGCCGCATTCGGCGCCGCGTTTTTCTTCATGCGGGTGGAACCACCGTAGTTGGCCAGCGTGTAGCCGATCATCAGGTCGCCGGCGCTCTGGCTGGCGATGTAGCACCAGTTGGCGCCGGTGCAGAAGCAGTCGAGCGCGTCCCGGATCTTGCCGTTTTGCGTGGCGATGCTGTTGTAGCCGTCCCAGTTGACCGCCTTCTTGTTGACGCCGGCCTCGACGGCGGCCGGGCCCCAGTAAGCGAAATTGTCGTAGTTGCCCACCACCCCGCCGGCGCCGCGGCCGTTGATCCACAGCGAATAATTGGTGGCGCTGGCAAGGCTGGAGACAGCGCCCAGCGACAACAGCGCGAGGCACGCCAGCAGGCGCAGGAAACGGTTCATACATTCCTCCTTCAGGCAGCGCTGCAAAGGCCCGGACGCGGCAATCCGGGAAGCGAAATGAACGAACGAACTGGCCGGCCGCTGAGATCAAATCTACGCGGCGATATCGGTGAAGTCAACGCGCGCGATTGCGGCGTTGGCCCGGTGTGGTTTTTGTTCTAGTCCAGCTCGGCAAGCGCCTTGACGTGCGCCACCACGCTGCGTCCCAGAGCCGACAGGTTGTAGCCGCCTTCGAGGCAACTGACGATGCGCCCGTGCGCGTACAGGCGCGCAATGGTCATCAGCTCGCGCGTGATCCAGGCATAGTCCGCCTCGACCAGGCCCATCTCGCCGAGGTCGTCTTCGCGGTGGGCGTCGAAACCGGCCGAAATGAACAGCATCTCCGGCTTGAACGCATGCAGCGCCGGCAGCCAGTGCTCCTGCACCAGCTTGCGCACGACGTCGCCATTGCTGCGCGCCGGCACCGGGATGTTGACCTGGTTGGCCGTTTCCGGCTGCGGCTCGCTGTACGGATAGAACGGGTGCTGGTAGAAACTGGCCATCAGCACGCGCGGATCGTCGCGGAACGATTCGGCCGTGCCGTTGCCGTGGTGGACGTCGAAGTCGATGATCGCCACCCGCTTCAGGCCGTGCGAGTCGAGCGCGTGCAGCGCGGCCAGGGCGACGTTGTTGAACAGGCAGAAGCCCATCGGGCCGCCTGGCCGGGCATGGTGGCCCGGCGGGCGCACCGCGCAGAAGGCGTTGGTAATGTCGCCGGCAATCACGGCGTCGGTGGCGGCCATGGCCGCGCCGGCCGCGCGCAGCGCCGCCTGGTAGCTGTGTTCGTTGATCAGGGTGTCGGCGTCGAGCGGATAGTATTCGCCCGGGCCCGGCAAATTGTCGCGCACCAGGGCAATCGCCGCGGCGCTGTGGTTGCGCATCACGGCCGGCAATTCGGCCAGCGGGGCGTCGCGCCGTTCGAGCAGGCTGCCGATGCCGGAGCGGATCAGTTGATCGTCGATCGCACGCAGGCGCTCCGGCGACTCCGGGTGCCACTCGCCCATCTCGTGGCGCAGGCAATCCGCATGGCTATAAATGGCTGTGGTCATATTCCCGCTTTGAAGTTGCCGGTTCTCATCAAAATCGCACCGCGTTGCTGTTCTCGCATAGAATCATTTACAGCGATGCGATGAAGAGTGAAAAATTGTCCGAATGGCGCTAATCTACCATCCATCGCAATGTTTCGCTCGGCCGCAGGCGCGACACCACCCAGTTCACCGAAGACAAGCACATGTTCAATAAAATGCATGAAGTGGCACGCCAGGTCAGCCAGATCGTGGTCGGCAAGGATTTGCAGGTGCGCCAGGCGCTGACGTGCCTGCTGGCCGGCGGCCACCTGCTGGTCGAAGACGTGCCGGGGGTGGGCAAGACCACGCTGGCGCACGCGCTGGCGATCTCGCTCGGCTTGAAATTCAACCGGGTGCAGTTCACCAGCGACCTGCTGCCGGCCGACGTGGCCGGCATTTCCGTCTACGAGCGCGAAAAGAACGGCTTTGTGTTCCATCCGGGTCCGATCTTTACGCAGGTGTTGCTGGCCGACGAGATCAACCGCGCCACGCCGAAGACGCAGTCGGGCTTGCTCGAGGCGATGGAAGAACGCCAGGTCAGCGCCGACGGCGTCACGCGCGCGCTGCCTGAGCCGTTTTTCGTCATCGCCACCCAGAACCCGGCGCACCAGGTCGGCACGTTCCCGCTGCCCGAGTCGCAGCTCGACCGCTTCTTGATGTGCCTGTCGCTGGGCTACCCGGACGCGGCCGCCGAGCGCGCGCTGTTGATGGGCGAGGACCGGCGCAGCATGCTCAAGGCGCTGCCGGCGGCGATGCAGCCGGAAGAACTGGCCGCGGCGCAGCAGGCGCTGCGCCAGGTGCACGCCTCGCCGTCGCTGATCGACTACGTGCAGGCGCTGGCGCAGGCGTCGCGCCGCGACGGGCTGTTTGCCGAGGGGCTGTCGCCGCGCGCGGCGATCGCGCTGTTGCAGGCGGCGCGCGCGTGGGCCGCGCTCGAAGGGCGCAACCACGTGGTGCCCGAAGACGTGCAGGCGGTGCTGGTGCCGGTCTGCGCGCACCGGCTGCGCCCGCTAAAGTCGGCGCACGGCGTGGCGCTGGCCAGCCGCGACCTGGTGCTGCAACTGCAAAAATCGGTGCCGGTCTGACGAGCCCGGATGGCGGCGCGCTTGACACAATGGGCTGAACGCGCCGGCAACCGCTGGCTGTTCAAGCAGCGCGAGCGCGAGGCCGGCGAAGTGTTCCTGCACCGGCGCCGCGTCTTCATCCTGCCGACCAAGGCCGGCCTGGGCTTTGCCGGCATGCTGCTGGTGCTGCTGGTGGGCGCCACCAACTATAGCCTGGGCCTCGGCTTCGGCCTGACATTCCTGCTCGGCAGCTGCGCACTGGTCGACATGTACCTGACCTACCGCAACCTCGGCCAGCTACACCTGCGGCCCGGGCGCGCGGCCAGCGTGTTCGCCGGCGAGGAAGCGCGCTTCGAGCTGCACCTGGTGAACCGCACGCGGCTCGACCGCTATGCGATCGGCGTCGATTTTACCGGCCACGACGGCCCGCGCTACCTAGCCGACGCGCCGGCCGGCGCCGGCGCGGCGCTGCAGCTGACCACCGCCACCGAACAGCGCGGCTGGCTGCGCGCGCCGCGGGTACGCCTGGTGACGCGCTTTCCGCTCGGCCTGTTTCGCGCCTGGAGTTACTGGCAGCCGGACCTGCGGGTGCTGGTGTATCCGTTCCCGGAGCCGGAAGCGCCGCCGCTGCCGATGGGCGGCAGCGCGCGCGCGGACGGGCGCGGCAGCGCCGGCGACGACGACTTCGCCGGCGTGCGCAGCTATCAGCCGGGCGACTCGATGCGCAGCCTGGCGTGGCGCCAGATCGCCCGGCTCGACCCGGCCTACGGCGGCCAGCTGGTGACCAAGCATTTCGAAGGCGGCGCGATCGACGAACTGGTGCTCGACTTTAACGCGCTGCCGGCGCACATGGACGTCGAGCTGCGCCTGTCGCGCATGACGCGCTGGGTGCTGCAGGCCGAGCAGCGCGCGCTGCCGTACGCGATGCGCATCGGCGCGCACGACTTCAAGGCCGGCATCGGCGCGGCGCACCGGGCCGCGTGCCTGCAGGCGCTGGCGCTGCACGGCCTGGCCGCGGAGGCGCCATGAAGGCGCGGCCACTGGCGGCAATCAACAGCCGGCTGGCCGGCTTCGCCGCGCGCCTGCCGCGCGACAAGACCGACACCTTGCTGCTGCTGACGGCGGCGCTGCTGGTGCTGGCGCCGCACGCGCTGCACCTGCCGCTGTGGGTGTCGACGCTGTGCGCGGTGACGCTGATGTGGCGCGTGGTGATCACGGTGCGCGGCCAGCGCCTGCCGCCGTCGCTGGTGCTGCTGCCGCTGGCGGCGGCATCGATGGCCGGCGTCTGGCTGACCTACCACACGGTGCTGGGGCGCGACGCCGGGGTGGCGATGCTGGTGCTGCTGGTGGCCTTCAAGATGCTCGAGATGCGCGCGCGGCGCGACCTGTTCGTCGTGGTGTTCCTGTGCTTTTTCCTGTTGCTGACGACGTTCTTCTACGCCCAGGGCATCGGCACCGCCTTGATGATGGGCGCCTCGGTGGCGGTGCTGCTGGCCGCCCAGCTGTCGTTTCAGTTCACCGGCGCGCTGCCGCCGCTGGGACGGCGCCTGTGGCTCGGCGCGCGCACGGTGCTGTTCGCGCTGCCGCTGGCGGCGCTGCTGTTTTTCGTCTTCCCGCGCATGCAGGGGCCACTGTGGGGCATGCCGGGCGACGCCATGTCGGGCCGCACCGGCATGTCGAACAGCATGGCTCCTGGCAGCATGGCGAGCCTGGCACAGTCCGACGAGACGGCCTTCCGGGTGCGCTTCATCGACCCGCCGCCGTCGCACGCGCTGCTGTACTGGCGCGGCCTGGTGCTGGGCGACTTCGACGGGCGCGTCTGGACCCAGGTGGCGCACCAGCGCGGCAGCGCGGGCGGCGCCGGCGCGCTGATGCGCGGGCGCGCGATCCGCCACCAGGTCACCCTGGAGCCGAGCGGGCAGCGCTGGCTGTTCGCGCTCGACCTGCCGGCCGCGCCGCCGCAGGTGGCCGGCCACGCCAGTTCGGTGTCGGCCGAGCAGGAGATGTCGGCGGCCTACCCGATCGACACGCGGGTGCGTTACGACGCCGTCTCGCACCCCGGCTACAGCTTGCAGGCCGACGCCGAACTGGCCGGCGCCGCGCGCTGGCTGGCGCTGCCGTTCGGCGCCAATCCGCGCGCGCTGGCGGCCGGCGACGCGCTGCGCGGCCACGCCGACCCGTTCGACCGCGTGCGCGCGGTGCTGCGCGGCTTTCGCGAAGATACCTTCGTCTACACGATGGAGCCGCCGCTGCTGGGACGCCACACGGTCGACGAATTCTTGTTCAAGACGAAGGCCGGCTTTTGCGAGCACTACGCCAGCGCGTTCGTGTTCCTGATGCGCGCCGCCGGCGTGCCGGCGCGGGTGGTGACCGGCTACCAGGGCGGCGAAGTCAATCCGGTGGACGGCTTTCTCACGGTGCGCCAGTCGGACGCGCATGCGTGGGCCGAGGTGTGGGTCGCCGGGCGCGGCTGGCTGCGGGTCGATCCGACCGCCGCGGTGGCGCCGGAGCGGGTGCGCCGGCCGCTGGCGCGCGCGCCGTCGCGCATGAACCGCTTCGGCATCGGCGCGCTCGACGACCTGATGAACTTCGACGCCGACAGCATCCCCTTGCTGACCCAGCTGCGCTACGAATGGAGCGCGTTGAACAACGGCTGGAACCAGTGGGTGCTGAACTACACGCCGGAGCGCCAGCGCGGCGTGCTCGATTCGTTCGCCGCCGGCCTGGTCAACGTCAAGACGCTGGCGGCGCTGGCGCTGCTGCTGGTGCTGCTGGTGGCCGCGCACAAGCGCCGCAACCGGCCCCGGCTCGATCCGATCGATGCGCTATACTCGGCGCTGTGTCTGCAGCTGGGCCGGCTAGGGCTGGCGCGTGCCGCAGACGAAGGCCCCAACGACTATCGCGCGCGGATCGACTCTGCCCGCCTCGAGCCGCGCCAGAAAGACGCGGCGGCTCGATTCCTGCGCCTCTACAGCGCCTATAAATACGGCGCCCAGCCATCCGATCCGGGGCTGGCCGCCACCCTGAAAACTCTGCTGACAAAATTTCGATGACTTCCTTTTTACGTTCGATGCCGCGCCGTTTCCCCGTGCTGTTGCTGGCCCTGGTAGCCGCCGCCGGCGCCGCCCACGCCGCTGCGACGAAAGACAAGCCGCGCGCCCATCCCAAGGCGAGCACGGTAGCCAAACCGGCCAAGCCGGCGCCGAAAGCGCTCGCCCGCAAGGTCGATTACGAAGGCGAGCAGGTCAACTTCCGCGAATGGAAAGCGGTCGCCGATTTCGAAGAAGAGATGGCGACGAAGCACGGCTTCGAGCGCGACGCGCTGAAGGCCCTGATCGCGCAGGTCAACTACATCGACTCGGCGGTCCAGCTGGTCAAACCGGCGCCGCCGGGCAAGCCGAAAAACTGGCAGGCCTACCGCGACCGCTTCATCGAGCCGATCCGCATCAACGCCGGCGTCGAGTTCTGGGCCAACAATGCCGAGGCATTGGCGCGCGCCGAGGCGCAGTATGGCGTGCCGGCGGAAATCATCGTCGGCATCATCGGCGTCGAGACGGTGTACGGCCGCAACACCGGGCGCTTTCGCGTGATGGATGTGCTGACGACGCTGGCGTTCGCCTACCCGGAAACGCCGAACCGCGAAGCGCGCATGCGTTTTTTCCGCGGCGAACTGGAAAATACGCTGCTGCTGGCGCGCCAGTCCAACATGGATCCGCTGACGCTGCTGGGCTCATTTGCCGGCGCGGTCGGCCTGCCGCAGTTCATGCCCGGCAGCATACTCGCATACGGCGTCGACTTCGACGGCAACGGCCAGATCGACCTGCGCAACTCGGCTTCGGACGCCATCGGCAGTGTCGCCAATTTCCTGGTGCGGCACGGCTGGCAGCCGGGCCAGGCCGGACCGATCGCCTATCCGGCCGACGTGTCGCCGGCGCGCGCGTGGGAAAGCTACATCGGCAAAGGCGGACTGGCGGCGACCTCGAGCGTCGAAGAACTGGCCGCGGCGGGCGCCGTCAGCGCCTTGGCGCTGCCCACCGGCATGCTGTTTGGCCTGATTGACTTGCAAAATGGTGCTGAAGCAACAGAATATTGGTTAGCGACCGATAATTTTTTTGCTATCACTCATTACAACCGTAGTTACTTCTACGCCATGTCGGTCGTCGAACTGGGCCGCGCGGTGCGCGCCGCGCGCGGCGTCTGACCCTTGACGTACGGGAAACTTTGTAATCAACTGTAACGAGATCATGAGCACATTGCAACAACCGGCGGCCAGCCGGCTTGCATACCCGGGGGGAGTATGTCGGGATGCCGGGTTATTGTCGCAGGTAAATTTCCACCGATAAATTAGATACCCCCCGATAACTTGCGATATCGTGCGTGCGTACCGGAATTGTGCGGCCGCTCCGGGTCAATTACCCTACACTTAACTTTACCCAGAAAACAATTTTAATATTGTGAATATGTGAGAGAATTGCATTGGGGCTATGTTGCATAACGACAACAGCAGATCGCTGCTAACGTTCTAATCTTTATTGCTTTCAGGTATTACATTGGAAAACGTTGTACAATTGTGTATATATTTTCCAAAGTGTTCTGGAAATCGGTTGCAGAAAAGATTATTGCGGTCGTAGCACAGCACGAAGCCGGGTGTAAGAACCAGCAGGACAAACTCAAATAGGAATGATAGAAATCATGACAAACCAAGTCGGCATTGATATGAACAGCGATTCGGATTCAGATGATCTGTTGCAGTACAACCCTAACCGGTTGCTCGATACGCTCATCGAAAACCTGCGTCTGAAAAATGATGCGGCGCTGTCGCGCGCTCTGGAAGTGGCGCCGCCGGTAATTTCGAAGATCCGCCACCACCGCCTGCCGGTTGGCGCATCGCTGCTGATCCGCATGCACGAGGTGAGCGACCTGTCGATCCGCGACCTGCGTTACCTGATGGGTGACCGCCGCAACAAGTTCCGCATCAGCGACAAGCAGTTCAAGCCAAAAGAAGGCGAGCCACAGGCATAAATTGCCTCGGTCGTAATGCAAGCCGGGTCCGTTCGCACGAAGGGACCTGGCTTGATTCCGCAGCAATTTCAGGCGGGAAACACGCCCGTCGACAAGTAGCGATCACCGCGGTCGCAGACGATGAACACGATGGTTGCGTTCTCCACCGTCTGCGATATCCGCAATGCGATCTCACAGGCACCCGCCGCCGAGATGCCGCAGAAAATCCCCTCTTCCGCCGCCAGCCTTCGGGCCATGTGTTCGGCTTGCGCCTGGCTGACGCTTTCGACCTGGTCGACGCGCGCCTTGTCGAAAATTTTCGGCAGGTATGCTTGCGGCCATTTGCGGATGCCAGGTATCGACGAGCCCTCTTCCGGCTGCGCGCCGATGATGCGGACCTGGTCGTTCTGTTCCTTCAGGTATTGCGACACGCCCATGATAGTGCCGGTGGTGCCCATCGCGCTGACGAAATGGGTGATGCGCCCGTCGGTATCGCGCCAGATTTCCGGGCCGGTGCCTTCGTAGTGGGCGCGCGGATTGTCGGGGTTGCCAAACTGGTCGAGGATGAAGCCCTTGCCGTCCTTCTGCATTTGCTCGGCCATGTCGCGCGCATATTCCATGCCGCCAGTCTTCGGCGTCAGGATGATTTCGGCGCCGTAGGCGGCCATGCTCTGGCGCCGTTCGACCGACAGGTTGTCGGGCATCAGCAGCACCATCTTGTAGCCGCGAATGGCGGCGGCCATTGCCAGCGCGATGCCGGTGTTGCCGCTGGTCGCTTCGATCAGCGTGTCGCCGCGCTGGATGGTGCCGCGCTCTTCGGCGCGCAGCAGCATCGACATGGCGGCCCGGTCCTTGACCGAGCCGGCCGGATTATCGCCTTCCATTTTGCCAAGAATAACGTTGTTACGCGCGGCCGCGTCCGCGCCCGGCAGGCGCACGAGCTGCACCAGCGGCGTGTTGCCGATCGTGTCTTGAATGGTCTTGTATTGCATGATGACTCTCTGGCAGTTCGGACAAACGCCATTGTATGCCGGGATGCATGAACGCGTATGAGAGCGGTCAGGCTAGCTGGCTCTGCAGAAATTAAACGCTGGGGTCAGGTCGGGCATTCGGACATTCTCCTGCGGTCAGGTCTGACAATTCGGACAAATTCCACGTTCGCTTTCGGCTGACTCCGCCTAAACGTTCTGCATATCCAAGCACTTCGACGCATGCGCTCGCTGGCTTGGCCTAGGAATGTCCAAATGTCAGACCTGACCCCAGCTTTTTTTTGGTGAGTGACGGGCAAAAAAAACCCCGCTTTGCGGCGAGGCTTTGGCCATGCTCGGAGGATCAGGACTTCGCGGCTGCGGCGGCAGGCTTGGCCGACTTGACGTCAGCCTTGCCCTTGACATCGGCAGGCTTGGCCTCGGGCATCTTGCCTTTGGCCGGCGCCATCGCGGCGCCATCCATCGATTTGCCGGAAACCATCAGGCCGGCGCTCGACATCTTCACCGCGTTCTTAGGACCCACTCCCTTGACGCGCTTCTCGAAGTCAGCCCAGTCCTTGAAATCGCCACCCTTCGTGCGCTCTTCGAGGATGACTTTCGACATCTTCGGCCCCACGCCCTTGATGCTGTCCAGCGCGGCAGCATCCGCCTTGTTGACGTCGACCTGGGCAAAGGCAAGACCCATCGTGGCAACCATCGCAGCGACTGCGAGCATCAGTTTCTTGATCATGTCGTACTCTCCGTTATTGTTAGGAATCGCGGGCAGCGGTCGCCACCCTGCAATGCTTAACGCGCACCAGGTGGGCTACGGTTGACGCCCGACTATTGATTTAGCGCAAGCTGCTCAGGCGTCTTTGCCGAACAATTCCTCGCGCGTCAGCGTCGCCGTGCCGAGCTTGCCGACGACGATGCCGCCGGCGCGGTTGGCGGTGATCAGCGCATCGGCCATCGGCATGCCGGCGCCCAGCATCGCGGCCATCGTGGCGATCACCGTATCGCCGGCGCCGGAGACGTCGAACACTTCGCGCGCGGCTGCGTGCATGTGCAGCACTTCGGTGGCGCTGTAGAGGCTCATGCCCTCTTCCGAGCGGGTCAGCAGCAAGGCGTCCAGGCCGAGCGACACGCGCAGCGACTGCGCCTTGTCGGTCAGCTGCTGTTCGCTGCTCCAGCTGCCGACGATGCGCTTGAGTTCGGACTTGTTGGGGGTGAGCATGGTGGCGCCGGCGTAAGGCGAAAAATCGTCGCCCTTCGGATCAACCATCACGACCTTGCCGGCGGCGCGCGCGGCGCGGATCATCTCGGCCACGTTGACCAGGCTGCCCTTGTTGTAGTCCGACAGCACGATGACGTCGTAGCCGGCCAGCACGCCGTTGAACTGGGTCAGCTTGTCGCGCAGCACGGTGTCGGACGGCGCGTCCTCGAAGTCGATGCGCAGCAACTGCTGCTGGCGGCCGATCACGCGCAGCTTGATGATGGTCGAGATCGCCTCGTCGCGCTTGAGGTAGCTGTGGATGCTCGACTCGCCCAGCAACTGCTCGACCTGGGCGCCGGCCTCGTCGGCGCCGACCACGCCGAGCAGGCCGCAGTGGGCGCCGAGCGAAGCGACGTTGCGCGCGACGTTGGCAGCGCCGCCGAGACGCTCTTCGCGGCGCTCGATGCGCACCACCGGCACCGGCGCTTCCGGCGAGATGCGGCTGACGTCGCCGAACCAGTAGCGGTCCAGCATGACGTCGCCGACCACCAGGATGCGCACGTCGGCCAGGCTCGGCGGCACTATGCCCGGATTGCTGTCGGCAGTCAGGAGGCGGCTGGGGACGGTATCGTTCATCGGCTTACCTGCGGGTCAGTACGGAACGGCCAATGCCGTGGTATTCGATGCCGTTGGCGGCCATCTGCTCCGGCTCGAACAGGTTGCGCCCGTCGAACACGATGGCCTGCTTCAGGCGCGCCTTGATCTGGTCGAAATCGGGGCTGCGGAACGCCTTCCATTCGGTCACGATGATCAGCGCGTCGGCCTGCTCGAGCGCGGCCATCGAGCTGGCGGCGAATTCGATGCGCGCCAGTTCGGCGGCGTTGAAGTCGAGCGCCAGCACGCGTTTCGCTTCCGGCATCGCCACCGGGTCGTACACGGCGACGGTGGCGCCGCGGTCGATCAGTTCGCGCAGCAGCACGCGCGCCGGCGCTTCGCGCATGTCGTCGGTGTTCGGCTTGAACGCCAGGCCCCAGACGGCAAAGTGGCGGCCGGCGAGATCCTCGCCGAAGCTGGCCACCACCTTGCGCCCGAGCACCAGCTTCTGGCGGTCGTTGACCGCCTCCACGGCGCGCAGGATCAGCAGTTCCTGGTCGAACTGGCACGCCGTGCGCTCGAGCGCCTGGACGTCCTTCGGGAAGCACGAGCCGCCATAGCCGGCGCCGGCGTACAGGAAGCTGTGGCCGATGCGCGGATCGGAGCCGATGCCATGGCGCACCGCCTCGATGTCGACGCCGACCTTGTCGGCCAGGTTGGCCAGTTCGTTCATGAACGAGATGCGCGTGGCGAGCATCGCGTTGGCGGCGTACTTGGTAAATTCGGCCGAGCGCACGTCCATCCAGAAGGTGCGCTCGTGGTTGCGGTTGAACGGCTTGTACAGGTTCTGCATCAGGTCGCGCGCGCGCAAGCCTTCGGCCGAGCTGTCGTGGCCGAGCACGATCCGGTCCGGCCGCATGAAGTCTTCGACGGCCGCGCCTTCCTTGAGGAACTCCGGGTTCGACACCACCGAGAACGAGGCGGTAGCGCCGCTGGCGGCGATTTGTTCGCGCACCGCCGCGGCAACGCGGTCGGCGGTACCGACCGGCACGGTCGACTTGTCGACGATGACCTTGAAGCCGGTCATGTGGCGGCCGATGTTGCGCGCCGCCGCCAGCACGTACTGCAGGTCGGCCGAGCCGTCTTCGTCGGGCGGGGTGCCGACGGCGATGAACTGCAGCACGCCGTGGGCGACGCTGGCGGCGACGTCGGTGGAAAAGTGCAGACGACCGGCGGCGACGTTGCGCGCCACCACTTCTTCCAGGCCCGGCTCATGGATCGGGATGCCGCCGCTGTTGAGCAAGGCGATCTTGTTTTCGTCGAGGTCGAGGCAGAACACGTCGTTGCCCAGTTCAGCCAGGCAGGCGCCGGTCACCAGTCCGACGTAGCCGGTGCCGATAATAGTAATTTTCATTGGTCAGTTCGCAAATAGTCAGTTCATGACATTGAGTTCTTCGGTGCGGCGCGGCGGGTAAGTCTCCCAGCGGCTGCAACCCGGGCACTGCCAGTAGAACTGGCGCGCCTTGAAGCCGCACTGGCTGCACTGGTAGCGCGCCAGCTTCTGGGTGTAGCCGTGCACCAGGTTCTTCACCATCGACAGCTCTTCCCAGATTGCCGCCGGCGCGTCCATCATGCGCGCTTCGAGCAGCTTGTCCAGGCCCAGCAGAGTCGGGTTGCGGCGCAACTCTTCGACCACCAGTTGTTTGGCCGCTTCCACGCCGTCGCGTTCGATGACGGCCTTGAACACTACCTCGATCAGATCAATGGAAGACGCTTCAGCGAGGTAGGAGCGCAACAGGTTGACGCCTTCCTGGGCGCGGCCGACCTTCTTGTAGCCATCCATCAGCCGCGCGGCAACCAGCGCCACGTGCGGCACGCTTTGCTGCTCGACCCGGCGCCACGTCATCAGTGCGCCTTCGACATCGCCTTCGGCCAGCTGGGCATCGCCCAGCAGCATGGTGGCGCGCACGTTCTTGCGGTCGGCATGCAGCGCCTTGTCGAGCAGCGCCACCGCTTCGGTCACCTGCATGTGCACCAGCGCATCCTGCGCCAGCTCGCAATAGAACTGGGCGATTTCCTTCTGGCGCGCGCCGGCGCCGGAATCCTGCAGGCCGCGCGCGGCCTCGATGGCGCGGCGCCATTCCTTTTCACGCTGAAAAATTTCCAGCAGCGCCCGGCGCGCCTGCACGCCGTAGCTGCTCTCGAGCAGCAGGTTGAATGTTTCTTCGGAGCGGTCCAGCAGGCCCGCCTTCAGGTAATCCATGCCGAGCTCGTACTGGGCGTGCTCCTGCTGCTCGAGCGGCAGGTCGGGCCGCGCCAGCAGGTTCTGGTGGACGCGGATGGCGCGCTCGATCTCGCCGCGGCGGCGGAACAGGTTGCCCAGCGCAAAGTGCATGTCGGCCGTTTCCGGGTCGAGCTTGACGATCTCGATGAAGGCGTCGATCGCCTTGTCGGGCTGCTCGTTGAGGAGGAAGTTCAGGCCCTTGAAGTAGCCGCGCGGCAGGCTGCGCGACTCGTCGAGCAACTGCTTGATGTCGACCCGCGCGGCAATCCAGCCGAGGGCGAAAAAAACGGGGATGCCGAGCAGCCACCAGAGTTCAAATTCCATGCGGTTCTTTTTGTTGTGGGATGGAGGCCGCGCTTAGCGCTGGGCGCCTGGGGTCACGCCGTCCGGCGCCGGCTGCACCGCGCCGCCGCTGGCGACGCTTTGCAGCGCCTGGATCTTGTCTTCGGCGCGGGTGCGCTCGCGCCGCTGGCGAAACACGGTCGGCGTGACGGCGAGGATGCCGAGGGCGGCGCCGGCGACAAAGAACGCCAGCAGCATCAGCACCAGCGGGCCGCGCAATTCGTAATTGAGGAAAAAGTGCAGGTCGACTTCCTGCGTGTTCTTCAGCGCGAAGCCGAAAAACAGGATAAACAGAACCAATCCAACGATGGTGGATACAAATTTCATCAGCCAGGTCCTTCTGTTGAGTCGAAGTGCGAAGTGTCGCACAACATGGGGATTATTCAAAGAAACCGCTTATCGCTTGGGGCTGGCAGTAGAACGTCGTCCTCGCCAATGCGGATGACGGAATTCAGGTCGGCGGCCAGAACGAAAAAAACGGCATCCAGGGACGCCGTTCTTTGCATGCTTTGCCGCCAGACGACTTAGTCTTCGATGATCGGCTGCCCGACCGTCGCATCTACCCGCTCGCGCAACTGTTTGCCAGGCTTGAAGTGCGGCACCCGTTTTTCGGGCACCATCACCTTGTCGCCCGACTTCGGGTTGCGCCCAATGCGCGGTGGCCTGCTATTGAGGGCGAAACTGCCGAAACCACGGATCTCGATGCGCTGACCAGTCGATAAAGCATTGGTCATGGCATCAAGAATGGTCTTGACAGCGTACTCTGCATCCTTGGCCACCAGCTGAGAGTAGCGCTCAGCGAGGCGGTTGATCAGTTCGGACTTTGTCATCTGCGATTGACGAGAACTTAGTTCTTGTTATCGAATTTGGCTTTCAACAGCGCGCCCAGGCTGGTGGTGCCCGATGCTGCGTTGTTGTCTGAGGATGTCGCCATCTTCTGCATCGCTTCCTGGGTCTCGACATTGTCTTTCGCCTTGATCGACAGCTGAATGCTGCGAGCCTTGCGGTCAATGTTGATCACCAGCGCCTCAACCGAATCGCCAACCTTCAGGTGGGTACCGGCATCTTCGACGCGGTCGCGCGAGATTTCGGAAGCACGCAGGTAGCCTTCGACTTCTTCGGACAGGCCGATGACAGCGCCCTTAGGCTCGACCGACTTGACCGTACCGGTTACCAGGGAGCCTTTGTCGTTCATTGCCGCGAAGTTGTTGAACGGGTCGCCTTCGAGCTGCTTGACGCCCAGCGAAACACGCTCGCGCTCAACGTCGATTGCCAGCACGATGGCTTCGAGTTCGTCACCCTTCTTGAAGCGGCGGACGGCTTCTTCGCCAGTCTCGGTCCACGACAGGTCGGACAGGTGCACCAGGCCGTCGATGTTGCCGGCCAGGCCGATGAACACGCCGAAGTCGGTAATCGACTTGATGGCGCCGCGGACTTTGTCACCCTTCTTGTGGGTCACGCCGAAGTCATCCCATGGATTCGCTTTGCACTGCTTCATGCCCAGCGAAATACGGCGACGCTCTTCATCGATTTCCAGGACCATCACTTCTACTTCGTCGCCCAGCTGGACAACCTTGTTAGGAGCGACGTTCTTGTTGGTCCAGTCCATTTCGGAAACGTGGACCAGGCCTTCGATGCCCTGCTCGACTTCGACAAAGGCGCCGTAGTCGGTGAGGTTCGTGACTTTACCGAACAGGCGGGTGCCTTGCGGGTAACGACGGGACAGACCGGTCCAAGGATCGTCGCCGAGCTGCTTGACACCCAGCGAGACGCGGTTCTTTTCCTGATCGTACTTGAGGACCTTGGCAGTGATTTCCTGGCCAACCGTCAGCACTTCCGACGGGTGACGCACGCGGCGCCATGCCAGGTCGGTGATGTGCAGCAGGCCATCGATGCCGCCGAGGTCGACGAAGGCGCCGTAGTCGGTGATGTTCTTGACGATACCGGTAACGACGGTGCCTTCCTTCAGCGTTTCCATCAGCTTCTGGCGCTCTTCGCCCATCGAAGCTTCGATGACGGCGCGGCGCGACAGAACGACGTTGTTACGCTTGCGGTCGAGCTTGATGACCTTGAATTCCAGGGTCTTGCCTTCGAACGGGGTGGTGTCCTTGACAGGACGGGTGTCGACCAGCGAACCCGGCAGGAACGCGCGGATGCCGTTGGTCAGAACGGTCAGGCCGCCCTTGACTTTGCCATTGACGGTACCGACGACGATCTCGCCCGATTCCATGGCTTTTTCCAGCGCCAGCCACGACGCCAGGCGCTTGGCCTTGTCGCGCGACAGGATGGTGTCGCCGAAGCCGTTTTCCAGCGACTCAATCGCTACGGAAACGAAATCGCCGACTTGAACTTCCAGTTCGCCCTGGTCGTTCTTGAATTCTTCGATAGGAATGAAAGCTTCGGACTTGAGGCCGGCGTTGACGATCACGAAATTGTGGTCGAGGCGCACGACTTCAGCGGAAATAACTTCGCCGGAGCGCATATCTTGACGCGACAACGATTCCTCGAAGAGCGCTGCAAAACTTTCCATACCGGTTGCTTCAGTTGTTGCTGTAGACATAGGATTTACACTTGTTATCCAGCAGAGTTCGCACGATGCGACTTAAACTGGGTTAGGTTGAACCACGCCTGAAAACGACACCATTGCCGTGCCAGGCACCACGCTTGCTGCTTGCTACCGCGGCGCGCCCGCCAACTACGCTTCCTCAAAGGCCAACTAATCCTGGCCGTCATATTGGACAGGTTCGATGAGGTGCGCCGCGCCGGGCCCCTTACTTCGGGTCCCTGTGCGCATACCACGACAGGACTTCCGCAATGGCCTGGACGGCCGTCATGTTGGAAGTGTCGAGGTGATGCGCCCCTTCTGCCGGAACCAGCGGTGCGATTGACCGATGAGTATCACGGTCGTCGCGCGCTTTCAAATCTGACAGCAGGTCTTCCATGTTAGCAGAAATTCCCTTGTCAATCAATTGCTTATATCGCCGTTGCGCCCGCGCCTCAGTGCTTGCAGTGAGGAACACTTTCAGCTTGGCGTGAGGAAAAATCACGGTGCCCATGTCGCGCCCGTCGGCGACCAGGCCGGGCGCCTTGCGAAAGCCCAGTTGCAGCGCGAACAGCGCCTGGCGCACGGCTGGCAGCGCGGCGATTTTCGAGGCCAGGTTGCCCACTTCCTCGGCGCGGATCGCCTCGGTGACGTTTTCGTTGGCCAGCATGATGACCGGGCCGTCGAAGTGCACCGGCAGGTGTTCGGCCAGCTTGGCGAGGGCGTGCTCGTCGTTCAGGTCGGCGCCGCGGCGCAGCGCCGACAAGGCCGCGAGCCGGTACAGCGCGCCCGAATCGAGGTAGTGAAAGCCGAGGCGGTCGGCCACCTTGTGGGCGACGGTGCCCTTGCCGGAAGCGGTCGGGCCGTCGATGGTAATGACTGGGACGGGATTGTTTGGCATTGTTATTGTTTCGTTAATTAATTTCTTCACCCCTGAGGTATGACCGCGGATTTAGAATAATTCTTTTTCGCGGGCGATGGAGGCGAACGCTTCGAAATAGTCGGGGAAGGTTTTCGCCACGCATTTCGGGTCGTTGATGCGCATCGCATTGCCGCGCCGCCCCTTGCCATCGAGCGAGGCGAGCGAGAAGCACATCGCCATCCGGTGGTCGTCGTAGGTGTCGATGGTGGCGGCGTGGATCTCTTCGGCCGGCGGCGTGATGGCGATGTAGTCGGCGCCCTCTTCCACCGTGGCGCCGAGCTTGCGCAGCTCGATCGCCATCGCCGCCAGGCGGTCGGTCTCCTTGACGCGCCAGCTGGCGATGTTGCGCAAGGTGCTGGTGCCGTCGGCGTACAGCGCCGCCACCGCGATCGTCATCGCCGCGTCCGGGATGTGGTTGAAGTCGGCGTCGATCGCCTTCAGCACGCCGTTCGACGTCGCTTCGATCCAGTTGTCGCCGCGGGTGACCGTCACGCCCATCTGCTCGAGCGCGTCGGCGAAGCGGACGTCGCCCTGGATGCTGTTGCGCCCGACGCCGAGCACGCGCACCGCGCCGCCGGCAATCGCACCGGCCGCCAGGAAGTACGAGGCGGTCGAGGCGTCGCCTTCGACGTGGATGGTGCCCGGGCTGGTGTAGCGCTGGCCGGCGGCGACGGTAAACGAGTTCCAGCCGTCCTGCTCGACCGTCACGCCGAAGCGGCGCATCAGGTTCAGCGTGATCTCGATGTAGGGCTTGGAGATCAGCTCGCCCTCGACGTCGATGCTGACCGGGTGCTCGCGCGCCATCAGCGGCGCAGCCATCAAGAGCGCGGTGAGGAACTGGCTCGACACGTTGCCGCGCACCGACATGCGCTGCGCGTGGATATGGCCGCGGCGGATACGCAGCGGCGGAAAGCCTTCTTCGCCGGTGTATTCGATCTGGGCGCCGACGGCGTTGAGCGCGTCGACCAGGTCGCCGATGGGCCGCTCGTGCATGCGCGAGACGCCGTGCAGCGTGTAGTCGCCGCCGATCACCGCCAGCGCCGCGGTCAGCGGGCGGATCGCGGTGCCGGCGTTGCCCATGAAGAGGTCCGCTTCGTGCACTGGCAGCACGCCATCGGCGCCGTGCACGATGTGGGTGTTGTCGTCGATCTGCTCCCACTCGATGCCGAGCGAATGCAGCGCGCCGAGCATGACCATGGTGTCGTCGGAGGCCAGCAGGTCGACGATGGTGGTGCTGCCGCCGGCCAGCGCGGCGAGCAGCAAGGTGCGGTTCGAGATGCTTTTCGAGCCCGGCAGGCGCACCGTGCCCTCCACCTGGGTTACCGGGTGAAGGTCGAGATGCTGGGGATAGTATTTTTGCTGCGTCATGCGTGGAGCCTTTCGAATCTATTCTGCGTCGTTGCGCGGCGGCGGCGCTTCGGCCGCCTCGATCTCGCCGGTCCACTGGCGGCGCGCGCGGCGCGCGTTGGTGTAAACACCTTCGAGCGCGGCGCCGTCGCCGGCGGCGAGCATCGCGCGCATCGCGGTCAATTGTGCCAGATATGCGTCCAGCTCACCGAGCAGCGCGCCCTGGTTGGCCAGGCTGATGTCGCGCCACATCTCGGGCGACGAGGCGGCGATGCGGGTGAAGTCGCGAAAGCCGCTGGCGGCGTACTGGAACAGCACGTCGGCATGGGGCTTGCTGGCGATGTCGTCGACCAGCGCGAACGCCAGCAGGTGCGGCAAATGGCTGACCGCGGCGAATACCTTGTCGTGCTCGGACGGCGTGAGGCGGTGGACGACGGCGCCGCACGCTTCCCACGCGGCGGCCACGCGCGCCACGTAGGCAGTCGGGTTCTCGGCCAGCGGGGTGAGCACGGTCTTCTTGCCGACGTACAGGCTGGCGACTGCAGCGTCCGGCCCGTTCGATTCGGCGCCGGCAATCGGATGGCCTGGCACGAACTGCGCGCAGCGCTCGCCCAGCGCGCGGCGCGCGGCGGCGACGACGTCGGCCTTGGTGCTGCCGGCGTCGGTGACGACGGTGCGCTCTTCCAGGTACGGCAGCAGCGACACCAGGATCGCTTCGGTCTGCGCGACGGGCGCGGCGATCAGCACCAGGTCGGCGCCGCGCATCGCCTCGGCCGGTGAGGCGGCGACGCTGTCGACGATGCCCAGCTCCAGCGCGCGCGCCAGCGCCTCGGGCGAGCGGCCGACGCCGACGATGCTGCGCGCGGCGCCGGCGCGCCTGAGCGCCAGCGCGAACGAGCCGCCGATCAGGCCGACGCCGAAGATGACGACCTTGCCTATCGTGGCCCGGTCCAGCATCAGGCCAGCGCCTTTTTCAGCGCGGCGAGGAAGATGGCGTTCTCCCGCGGCAGCCCGATCGAGATGCGCAGCCACTGCGGCAGGCCGTAATTGCCGACCGGGCGCACGATCACGCCCTGCTTGAGCAGCGCCAGGTTCACGCGCGCGCCGGCCTGGTCGTCGTCGCCGACCCGCACCAGCACGAAGTTACCGTACGACGGCACGTATTCGAGTCCGAGCTCGTCGAACGCCTCGACGAACTGCTGGTAGCCGGCCGCGTTGTTCTTCGCGCCCTGCTCCAGAAAGTGCTTGTCGTTCAGTGCCGCGATGGCCGCCGCCTGCGCCAGCGAATTGACGTTGAACGGCTGGCGGATGCGGTTCATCAGGTCGGTGAGAGCCGGCTGGGCGATGGCGAAACCGACGCGCAGGCCGGCCAGGCCATAGGCTTTCGAGAAGGTGCGCGACACCATCAGGTTCGGGTACTTGCGCACCCAGTCGGCCGACTCGAACTGCTGCCCTGGCGCGAGAAATTCGTTGTAGGCCTCGTCGAGCACGACGATGACGTGGGCTGGCACGCGCTGCAAAAACGCTTCGATGTCGGCGGCCGGGATGAACGTGCCGGTCGGGTTGTTCGGATTGGCGATGAAGACCAGGCGCGTGTCGTCGGAAATCGCGGCGGCCATCGCGTCGAGGTCGTGGCCGTATGCCTTGGCCGGCACCACGATCGCGCGCGCGCCGACGCCCTGGGTGGCCAGCGCGTACACGGCGAACGAATACTGCGAGTACACCACCGACTGGCCGCCCTGCACGAATGCGTGGGCGGCGATTTCGAGGATGTCGTTGCTGCCGTTGCCAAGCGTGATCCAGTCGGCCGGCACGTCGTAGCGTTTCGACAGCGCCGCCTTCAGCTCGAAGCCGTTGGCGTCCGGATAGCGGCCCAGGTCGGCCACCGCGGCGGCCATCGCCTGCTTGCTCGACTCGGGCACGCCGAACGGGTTTTCGTTGGACGCCAGCTTGACGATGCTGGCCTCGTCCAGGCCAAACTCGCGCGCCACCTCGGCGATCGGTTTGCCGGCCTGGTAAGGGGCGATGGCGCGGACGTATTCTGGACCGAATTGATTTGGCATGATGTTCTCGAAAAAAGTTAGAGACTGAGCGGGTAGGAACCGAGCACCTTGAAGAAGGCGGCGTTGTCTTTCAGTTCCTCGAGCGCGGCGGCGACGGCCGGATCGAACACGTGGCCTTCGATGTCGACGTAAAAGTAGTATTCCCAGGTGCCGATGCGCGCCGGGCGCGATTCGAAGCGGGTCATCGACACGCCGTGCTTGGCCAGCGGCGCGAGCAGATTGTAGACGGCGCCGGCCTTGTTCGGCACCGCCAGCACCAGCGAGGTCTGGTCTTCGCCGGACGGATTGGTCTGCAGGTGGCCGATGATGGCAAAGCGGGTGCGGTTGTGCGGGTCGTCCTGGATGTGCGCCTGCACCACACCGAGCTTGTACTGCTCGCCCGCCATCTCGCTGGCGATCGCCGCGATCGACGCATCGGCGCTGGCCATCACGGCCGCTTCGGCGTTCGACGCCACCGCGCGCCGCTCGACGTTCGGATAGTGCTGGTTGAGCCAGACCTGGCACTGTGCCAGCGCCTGCGAGTGGGCGCAGACCACGAGCACGCCGTCCATCGAGCCGGTCTTCGTCATCAGGCTGTGATGAACGGGAATCGACACTTCGCCGCTGATGATGGTGGTGGTGGCGAGCATCAGGTCGAGCGTGCGGTTGATGGCGCCTTCCGACGAATTTTCGACCGGGACGACGCCGAAGTCCGCCGTGCCGGCTTCGGTGGCGCGAAACACCTCGTCGATCGACACGCACGGCAGGCCGTCGACGGCGCCGCCGAACTGCTGGTACACGGCCTGCTCGCTGAAGGTGCCGGCCGGCCCGAGGTAGGCGACGGTAACGCGCTTCTCGAGCGAGCGGCAGGCCGACATGATCTCGCGGAAGACGGTTTGCACGTCGGCGTTTTTGAGCGGACCGGGATTGCGCTCGGCCACGCCGCGCAGCACCTGCGCCTCGCGTTCTGGGCGAAACACCGGCGCCAGGGTTTCGGCCTTGACATGGCCGACTTCCTGCGCCAGGCGGGCGCGCTGGTTCAGCAGGTCGAGAAGTTGCGCGTCGATTGCATCGATCTGCACGCGCAAGGGAGTGAGTTTGTCTGTCATCGTCTGCTTACATTTGGTTCGATTGGAGCCAGGCCAGCAATTTACTAGCGGTTGGCAAACTCGTTCAAATAATCGACCAGGGCTTGCACGCCCTCGATCGGCATCGCGTTGTAGATCGATGCGCGCATACCGCCTACGGACTTGTGGCCCTTCAGTTGCAGCAGGCCGCGCGCTTTTGCGCCGGCCAAAAATTTGTCGTTGCGCGTTTCGTCGCGCAGGAAGAACGGCACGTTCATGCGCGAACGGTTTTCCCGCGCCACCCGGTTGGCGTAAAAATCGTCGACGTCGAGGGCGGCGTACAGCAGGCGTGCTTTTTCGATATTGCGCTGCTCCATGGCGGCGACGCCGCCCTGGCGTTTCAGATGCGCGAACACCAGGCCGGCAATGTAGATGGCGTAGGTCGGCGGCGTGTTGTACATCGATTCGTTGTCGGCGACGATCTTCCAGTCGAACGCGGACGGGCAGATCGGCAGCGCGTGGCCGAGCAGGTCGTCGCGCACGATCACCAGGGTCAGGCCGGCCGGGCCGATGTTCTTTTGCGCGCCGGCGAAGATGACGCCGTACTTCGAGACGTCGATCTTGCGCGACAGGATGTGCGACGACATGTCGGCCACCAGCGGCGTGTCGCCCTGCACGGTTGGCACGAAGTTGTATTCGACGCCGTCGATGGTTTCGTTGGTGCAGATGTGCAGGTAGGCGGCGCCCTGCGTGAGCTGCCACGACTCTTGCGGGGGCACGCTGGTGAAGGCGTCGCCGGCCGGCCTGGCGGCGACGTTGACGTTGGCGTAGCGCGCCGCTTCCTTGATCGACTTGCCGGACCACGAGCCGCTGAGGACGAAGTCGATGGTGGCCGGCTGGCCGGCGCGGCCCAGCATGTTCATCGGCACGATGGCGTTTTCGCCAAGGCCGCCGCCCTGCAGGAACAGCACCTGGTAGTTGGCCGGGATGGCCAGCAGTTCGCGCAGGTCGGCCACCGCCTGGCGGTAGATCGAGATGAATTCCGGACCGCGGTGGCTCATCTCCATGACCGACATGCCGCTGCCGTGCCAGTCGAGCATCTCGGCGGCGGCCTGCTGCAGCACTTCCTTGGGCAGCACTGCGGGACCGGCGGAAAAATTGTAGATGTGGGTCACGGCGCTTCCTGAAATATTTGGCTTACTTCGGTTTTACCACTTTTTCGATTGCCGCGTTCAAGCACGGCCCGATGATCTTCTGGCTGATCTGCATCGACTCGGCGGCGATCTGCGGCATCAGCTAGATCGTTTTGGCGCCCACCGGGGTGCGGTAGTAGGCAGCCATCTGGCGCACTTCGGCGGCGCTGAAGTGGCGCGCATACAGCGGGATGAATTCGGCCACCATCTCATCCATCAGGGTCGGATCGTTGACAACGGCTTCCATCGCCGCGGCAGCCTGAGGAATCTCGCGGCTCGCGTTGGCCAGCGCTGCATTCTTCTGCTCGTCGGTCATGGTCTTGTTGTTCCTGATCGACGCGGTGGCGCCTTGCAGCATCACGGCCGGCATATTTTTCTGCATCTGGGCGAACGTCTGGCGCATGGTGTCGCGGTAGTGCATGGCCTCGAGCAGATCCTTGACCGCGGCGGTGGTATCGGCGCTGACCGGCGCGGCGCTTTGCGCCCGGGCCGAAGGAATGGCGAACGACAGGGCCAGGCAGGCGGCGAGAACGATTTTTTTCATGAGTATGCTCGGTGAATGGACAAAAAAATGGGGAGAGCAACGCCCTCCCCACTACGACCTTACTGCGGCGCCTGCTCGAGGTCCGGTTCTTCCAGGTCGGTCTCGACGATGCGCTGCAGGCCGGACAGCTTGGTGCCGTTCTCGACCGCAATCAGGGTCACCCCTTGCGTGGCGCGGCCCATTTCGCGGATCTCCGACACGCGGGTGCGAATGAGCACGCCGCCGGTGGTGATCAGCATGATCTCGTCGCTCACTTCGACCAGGGTGGCGGCAACGACCTTGCCATTGCGCTCGCTGGTCTGAATGGCGATCATGCCCTTGGTGCCGCGGCCATGGCGGGTGTACTCGGTGATCGGAGTACGCTTGCCGAAGCCGTTCTCGGTGGCCGTGAGGACCGACTGCTGCTCGTTCTCGGCCACCAGCAAGGCGATGACGTGCTGGCCTTCTTCGAGGTTCATGCCGCGCACGCCGCGTGCGGTACGGCCCATCGGACGCACGTCGTTTTCGTCGAAGCGCACTGCCTTGCCGGAGTCGGCGAACAGCATCACGTCATGCTCGCCGTCGGTCAGCGCGGCGCCGATCAGGAAGTCGCCCTCGTCGAGGTCGACCGCGATGATGCCGGCCTTGCGCGGGTTGCTGAAGTCCTTCAATGGCGTCTTCTTGACGGTGCCAAGGCTGGTCGCCATGAACACGTAATGGTCTTCCGGGAAGGTGCGGTTCTCGCCCGACAGCGGCAGGATCACGGTGATCTTCTCGTTGTCCTGCAGCGGGAACATGTTGACGATCGGCTTGCCGCGCGAACTGCGCGAGCCTTGCGGCACTTCCCACACCTTCAGCCAGTACATGCGGCCGCGGTTCGAGAAGCACAGCATGTAGTCGTGCGTGTTGGCGATGAACAGCTGGTCGATCCAGTCCTCTTCCTTGGTAGCCATCGCCTGCTTGCCGCGCCCGCCGCGCTTTTGCGCGCGGTACTCGGCGATCGGCTGCGACTTCATGTAGCCGGTGTGCGACAGCGTCACCACCATGTCCTGCGGCGTGATCAGGTCTTCGGTTTCGAGGTCGGTCGGATTCAGTTCGATGTGCGAGCGGCGCACGTCCTTGTTGCCGGCGCCGTATTCGTTCATGACGGCCGTCATTTCATCGGTGATGATGACGGTGACGCGTTCCGGCTTGGACAAGATGTCGAGCAAGTCGGCGATGTGGCTCATGATGTCTTTGTACTCGTTGACGATCTTGTCCTGCTCGAGGCCGGTCAGGCGCTGCAGGCGCATCTGCAAGATCTCTTGCGCCTGCTCATCGGACAGCTTGTAGAGGCCATCGGCCTGCATGCCGTAGTGCTTCGGCAAGTGTTCCGGGCGGAACGCTTCGATGCCGCCGACAGTCGTGCCTTCGGCGGTGCGGGTGAGCATTTCACGCACCAGCGACGAATCCCAGGCGCGCTGCATCAGTTCGGTTTTGGCGACCGGCGGCGTCGGCGCGGCCTTGATGATGGCGATGAAGTCGTCGATGTTGGCCAGTGCGACGGCCAGGCCCTCGAGCATGTGGCCGCGTTCGCGCGCCTTGCGCAGTTCGAACACGGTGCGGCGCGTGACCACTTCGCGGCGGTGCGACAGGAAGTAGAACAGCATCTGCTTCAGGTTCAGCAGCTTTGGCTGGCCGTTGACGAGCGCCACCATGTTCATGCCGAAGGTGTCTTGCAGCTGGGTCTGCTTGTACAGGTTGTTGAGCACAACTTCCGGCACTTCGCCGCGCTTCAGTTCAATGACCACGCGCATGCCGGACTTGTCGGACTCGTCGCGGATGTCGGAAATGCCCTCTAACTTCTTGTCGCGCACGTTTTCGGCAATGCGCTCGAGCAGCGACTTCTTGTTGACCTGGTACGGCAGCTCGTCGACGATGATGGCGATCCGCCCGCCGTCCTTGCCGTACTCTTCGAAGTGGGTCTTGGCGCGCATCACCACGCGGCCGCGGCCGGTGCGGTAACCATCGCGCACGCCCGAGACGCCGTAGATGATGCCGGCGGTCGGGAAGTCCGGCGCCGGAATGATCTCGATCAGTTCGTCGATGGTGCAGTCGGGATTGCGCAGCACGTGCAGTGCGCCGTTGATGATTTCGGTCAGGTTGTGCGGCGGAATGTTCGTCGCCATGCCGACCGCGATGCCGGACGAACCGTTGATCAGCAGGTTCGGGATCCTGGTCGGCAGCACCGTCGGCTCTTTTTCCTTGCCGTCATAGTTAGGCTGAAAGTCGACCGTGTCCTTGTCGATGTCGGCGAGGATCTCGCTGGCAATCTTGTCGAGGCGGCACTCGGTGTAACGCATCGCCGCGGCGCTGTCGCCGTCGACCGAGCCGAAGTTACCCTGGCCATCGACTAATGTATACCGCAGCGAAAAGTCCTGCGCCATGCGCACCAGCGTGTCGTAGATCGACGCGTCGCCGTGCGGGTGGTACTTACCCATCGTTTCGCCGACCACCCGCGCGCACTTGACGTACGGGCGGTTGTACACGTTGTTCATTTCATGCATGGCGAACAACACGCGGCGGTGCACAGGCTTGAGGCCGTCGCGCACATCCGGCAATGCGCGGCCGACGATCACGCTCATGGCGTAATCGAGATAGCTCTTGCGCATCTCTTCTTCGAGGGAAATTGGGATTGTTTCTTTTGCGAATTGATCCATTGGCGGGGGGCTGGTCTCAGGCTGTGGTTATGTTACAAGCGGGCGATTTTACCACGGCCGATATAGCAGCAGCGCAATTCCCCCGTTCGGCCTTCCATGCAAAAAGCAGTGACGTTTACCCGATGTCAAGGATGGTGCATGCGCGCACCAATATGTTGCACGAAAACAACGTCAATTTCAGATTGATCCTCGTTTGATTTGCGCAGCGTCGCTCGATCTCGTCTGGTGTGGCAGAATGATATGGAGTCGTTGCCTGTTTCGCAATCTGGGAACAGGACAAGCAGGAGTCGGAGTGTTACTATTCTGTCCATGCACGCCAAGTTGCGCAGTTTTTGCTGCGGATATCACCCCCGAAAGGAAGACACAATATGAATAAATTAGCAACCTTCGTCCTCGCAGCTTCCGCAGCGATCGCTGGCAGCGCATTTGCGCAGAGCTCGGCACCAACGGCGCCGCCATACGCACCGCTGACGACCGACATCAAGGCCAATTCGCCATACAGCGCCTACGTCCAGGATGCGCGCGGCATCATCGTGCGCAACCCGTTCGGCCTGTGCTGGCGCACCGGGTACTGGACCCCAGCCGATGCGGTGCCAGGTTGCGATCTGCCGCTGTGCGTAGCACCGGAAACCCTGGTTGACGGCAAGTGCGTCGCCCCAGCGCCAGTCGTGATGGCTCCGCCTCCTGCTGCGCCAGCGCCTGCACCTGCGCCGGCACCAGCGCCAGTGGTCACGTCGGAAAAAGTCAGCTATTCGGCCGATGCGTTCTTCGACTTCGACAAGTCGGTCCTGAAGCCAGCCGGCAAGGCCAGCCTGGACGACCTGACCTCGAAGCTGCAAGGCATCAACCTGGAAGTCATCATCGCCGTCGGCCACACCGACTCGATCGGCACCGATGCTTACAACCAGAAGCTGTCGATCCGCCGCGCCGAAGCCGTCAAGGCCTACCTGCAGTCGAAAGGCATCGAAGCGAACCGCGTCTACACCGAAGGCAAGGGCGAGAAGCAGCCTGTTGCTGACAACAAGAGCACCGCTGGCCGCGCCAAGAACCGTCGCGTCGAAATCGAAGTCGTCGGTACCCGCACCAAGTAAATTCGCGCGGCTTGCCTCCCGAGGCTCGCCGGCCGCATCTAAAGAACCCCGCTCCGGCGGGGTTTTTTTATGGCCGGCATTATTTACGCTCGCGTCCGCCCTTCCGCCATTTTTCCCGCTATTATTCCGCCTATGAACGCCGACCCGCACGAAATCCAGAAATTCAGTGACCTCGCCCACCGCTGGTGGGATCCCACATCCGAGTTCCGTCCGCTGCACGACATCAATCCGCTGCGCCTCGAGTGGATCCATGCGCGCGCGCTGCTGACCGGCCGCAAGGTCATCGACATCGGCTGTGGCGGTGGCATTTTGGCCGAATCGATGGCGCGCAAGGGCGCCGACGTCACCGGCATCGACCTGTCGGAAAAAGCGCTCAAAGTGGCCGACCTGCACAGCCTCGAATCGGGCGTGCAGGTGCGCTACCAGCTGATCGCCGCCGAACAGATGGCGGTGCAGGAGGCGGGCCAGTACGACGTCGTCACCTGCATGGAAATGCTCGAGCACGTGCCCGATCCGGCGTCGATCGTGCGCGCCGCGGCGGCCCTTGTCAGACCGGGCGGCCACGTGTTTTTCTCGACCCTGAACCGCAATCCGAAATCGTATCTGTACGCGGTGGTGGGCGCCGAGTACCTGCTGCGCATGCTGCCGAAGGGCACCCATGACTACGGCAAGTTCATCACGCCGGCCGAGCTGTCGCAGTTCGTTCGCCAGGCCGGGCTGCAGCTGGACGCGATGAAGGGGCTCGGCTACAACCCGCTGACCCAGATGTACTCACTTAACGACGACACCAGTGTCAACTACATGGTGGCGTGCAGCCGTCCGCTCTGACGCGCACTTTTTCCAAGACTTCATGACCGCTATTACCTTGCCGGCACCGCGTGCCATCCTGTTCGACCTTGACGGTACGCTGGCCGATACCGCGCCCGACCTTGCCGCGGCGGTCAATTTCCTGCGCACCGAGCGCGGGCTGGCGCCGACGCCGTACTCCGTGCTGCGCCCGACGGCGTCGGCCGGCGCGCGAGGCATGATCGGCGCCGCCTTCGGGCTGACGCCGGCCGATGCCGGCTACGAAGAGTTGCGGGTGCAATGGTTCGACCGTTATCAGTCGGCGATGGCGGTGCACAGCACGCTGTTTGGCGGCGTCCCCGAACTGCTGGCCGCGATCACGGCGGCCGGCCTGGCGTGGGGCATCGTCACCAACAAGCCGGCGCGCTTTACCGATCCGCTGATTCCGCAGATCGGGCTGACGCACGCCGGCTGCATCGTGTCGGGCGACACTACCGGCCACGCGAAGCCGCATCCGGCGCCGCTGCTGGAAGGCGCGCGCCGGCTCGGCATTGCCGCCGAACACTGCTGGTATGTCGGCGACGACTTGCGCGACATCGAAGCGGGCCGCGCGGCCGGCATGGTCACGGTGGCGTGCGCGTGGGGCTACTGCGGCGCACACGAGCCCACTGGCTGGGGCGCCGACCTGTTGCTCGACACGCCAGGCGACCTGCTCGACATGGTGAGGTCGTTCAGCGGCGTGCCGAGCGGGTCTGTTCTACTGGCGTGAAGCGGGCGGCACTGGCGCGCGGATTGCGTTACAATGCAGGTTCTGTGGGGACGACCTGGCTTCGACGGGGGTTACAAAGCAGCGCAGGGCATACCGAGGGCGGGCTACCTCGTAAATACAACCTGAAAAACTTAACTGCAAACGATAACTCGTACGCACTCGCAGCTTAATTGCTGCTAGCTCTAGAACACCTCGTCCCTGGGGTGGGCCGTCAAAAGCTCTAGAGTCATTTACAGGGACTCGTCTGATACTGGGCTACTTAGTATCGGACTAAATAATAGGTAACTCGCTTGTACACAGCGTGCACGTCCGCGTTGTACCGGTTAAATTAAATGGCAGTGCTAAGTATGTAGAACTGTCTGTAGAGTGCTTTCGGACGCGGGTTCGATTCCCGCCGTCTCCACCATAGCATCCTAAAAAACCGCCCGGTGGGCGGTTTTTTTTCGTCGGCCAACAAGACGGCGGGAATTGAACCCGCGTCCGCGGGGGATTTGCGGGAATTCGGGGAGCACTGCTCCCCGCCGCAAATCCGGCTTGCGCTTGCAAGCGCAAGCCTCTCCGATTCGTCTGATTAGAGGGAAATCGCGCAAACGATTTCTTGCCTTCCGTCTCCACTGCCCGTCTCAAAAAATCGCCGAAGGCGATTTTTTCTAGGAAACTTTTTCGTTGGCATTATTCTTATCGCCACCCCGTCGAGCCCGTGTCCAAATGTCGGCACTGACGTCGGAACCGGTATCCAGACCGGCAGGTCGGCCGTCAGACGGGTCAGTGGTCCAGTGCGTGGTGCATCCTTTAACGATGACTTCAAATCGTCCGCTCGCCCGAAAACATCACTACGTGCCGCAATGCTACCTAGCCGGTTTCACGGACAATGGCCGGAAAGATGGTTGGTTGAACGCGCGCAGGCTGGACGGCGTCGCCGCATTCCCTTCGAGACCACAGGGTGTAGGGGCGGAACGAGACTTCAACCGAGTCGACATTGATGGTCATCGCCTCGACGCGCTCGAAACCGCACTGAGCAAGTTCGAAAACGAGCTTGCCCCTATCTTGGCAGCCGTGGCGAAATCGCGCACCTTCCCTGCTGCCGACGATCTGAACCTTATCCTCAATTTGGCGTCCTTGCTTCACGCCCGACATCCGGAAGTGAGGAAAAGAATAAAGTCCGCAAACACCGATCTTGCTATGAATATCATGCGCACGGTCACGAATAACACGGCAAGGTGGGAGCACGAGATGAAGGCAGCGCAGGACGCCGGGTACATGGATCCCGCAGAACAACTGTGCTACGAAGACGCCAAGGACTTCATTGACCGCGGCGAGTTCACGGTGGAGGCCGATCCAACCCGGCAGCACGTGTTCGAGTTTGACGCGCAGGATGCGGCACTGAAGAAACTCGGCAAGATGAGCTGGTCGTTGTTTGTGTCAGGCGAGTTTGATTTTATTTCCACAGACCGTCCCGTCACGATTCGGTCGCGGGGGCGTCACGCGGCGGCGGCGCCTGCTGGCCTCGCCGATGCCGACGCCGAGGTCTTATTTCCACTTCATCGAAAACCCTACTTTTCGGTGTCTATGATCATCCAGCACCGCAGCTGGTCTTCCTTTCGAAGCAGGCTGTCGCCAAGGTCAATTCGCGCGTACTAGTCAACGCCCAAGTGTTCTATTACGGACGAGATTCGCATTTTCTCGCTGATGGGCCATCTGGACCGGTATGGCAGAACTTTGACAGCGTAGGGCACCCGTCCCAAACGTGCGGGGATTTCGCTATTTCCCACTAGGGTATGGGTTGAAAAACGAAGGAATTCCAACAGTCGAAATTAGCCGATTGATCGCTGTCGAAAAAATAGGGGTAAACTTTTACCTACATGTAGAAAAGTTTTCCACCCTATTCCAACAGCGAGAAGCGGCCATGAATTTCTTCGGATACGGACGGGTCAGCACGCTTGACCAAAACACCCAGAACCAGAAGCTCGAAATCGAACAGGCGGGCTACAAGCTGATGTCATGGTATGAGGACGTCGGAATCAGCGGGTCGACGCATGCCACGCAGCGCCCGCAGTTCAACGCGATGCTGGACAAGATTCGACCAGGCGAGACGCTGGTGGTCACCAAGCTCGACCGGTTAGGCCGCGATGCGCACGACGTAGGTTCGACAATCAAAACGCTGGCCGCAATGGACGTACAAGTTATCGTCCTGCAGCTCGGCAAGCTCGACCTGGCCTCGCCTCCTGGTAAGCTGATGTTGACAATGCTCGCAGCGGTGGCCGAGATGGAACGGGATCTGTTGGTGGAGCGTACCCAGGCAGGACTAGCCCGCGCGAAGGCGCAGGGAAAAATCCTCGGCAGACCGCTTAAAACGGCCCCCAAGGAGCGCGCCGAGATCGTCAGCAGGTATCAGCAGGACGAAAGGGTTAGCGCGCTGGCGCGGCTGTACGGCGTCTATCGTGCCAGCATCCTTGCGGCGGTCAAATCAGCAAGCTGACCGTTGCATTTTTTCGCCGTCCCGAGGCGCCGGCCTGCCGGGCGCCGGAAACAGATCATTTGTTCGTACTACCGCCAAGGTCCTGTCGCCAACGCACCATCAGTCCTTCTATGCAGGCAAAAATCGGAGCGCGTTCCTCGTTGGTAAGAAAGCCTTTGAACGCGACAATTTTGTCGCCAGGCTGATTTTTATATCGCAATGCGAACTGCAGGCGCTCACCGAGCGAGATCGCGACGATTTTCTCGAGCGTCTGGAGGCCATCGCCCAATGCCAGGATGAACCCCGGTGTTTCAGCGGGCATGACCTTAATGGGGAGCAGGGGCTTTCCCTCAAGCTCCTTGGCTATACAGAAGCTCAGTGGACCTGGACTTACAGCGTCCCTGGCGAAGTCAGCCTTTCCGCCGACTGGGGTAAGCTTGGCCCGGTACTTCCCCGCTTTCAGCGTGCCGTATGCATCGGTGCCGATCATGATCGAAAAATCGTACGCGTCCATTGTGTCGGCCGCTGAGGTAAGCGCCACTACGCGAACGCCACAGCTAGAAAAGCCTTTGGAGTCGCGCCTAATCTGCGCCTGCAGTTGCACCTGCTGCGCCTCGACGACTGCTTGGGCTAGCAATGGCTGACATGCGACCAGCAAGGCGACGCCTATCACCAGCCTAAAACGTTTAAGCATATTCTCCTTTTCGCGATGGAGCTCAAGCCGAGTTTTGAGGCGAACCCGTTAGCTGGGCTACGGAAGTCTATATGCGAAACCCGTGTCGGGGATGATGGGTCAAGAACGCCTTTAACTCCTCGGCCAACATGTGTACGAACTCATTCGAGTCAGTCGTCTGGACTGTTGACATGAGCCAAGTTGCCTGCACTCTACTCTGACACCATGTCTGCTTCGCTACCACGGGAGGGCATCATGGGATTGGAAAGTTCGCTGGATCTCGGCAGGCCGCCCCATCTGCGCAGCCGGCCTGAGAAAGTGACCGCTGGGTTCTGCCCCGCAAAGTATCCTTCGGTGGCCATTCTCGCACTGGCCATCGCGTCCTCCGCATTGCCTGCTGCCGCGGTCGCCGCGCCATACGCCTACTCGCTGAGCGGCGATCAGTTCGTTCGAATGATGTCCCACCCGGCGGAGCTGAACTCGGTGCAATACATGGACCGCGAAAAGGCTTACAGCTATCTCGACGGGGCCCGCGATTCAGGCGAGGGCCGAGTATGGTGCGACGTCAACGTACTTAAAACGGCGGACATGGCTTACGACCTGGCGCATGAAATCGCCAAAATGGCTCCAGCCGAGCGCAAGAAAAACGCCTCGCTACTGCTGCTCGACCTGCTTCACCGAAAATACCCCTGCCGTCCAGCTGGAGGCAGGCAATGAAGCCTTCCTTCATAGCCCTGCGCCAACACTACCCTCGAAACACGCTACAAGAAGCCCTGTTCGCCGACATTGGCTGGACCGACCTGGTCAGCAAGCCGGCCTATCGCGACACATGCGCAATTCGCATGAGCGTGGCGTTGCTGGCTTCCGGGATGTCACTGCCGAAGGCGAGAATGAAGGCAACCGCAGGGATGCTCGAGGTCAGGTACATCGAGCCCGGTCAAGGCAAACTGTCGCTGATCCTCAAGCGCACGTGGGGAAAGCCGGAGGATTACAAAGGAAAGCTCTCCGCACGAGACGGCATCGGAAAGCGCAGCGGAGTTGTTTCATTCTTCCGCATCCACGGCGGAGGCCCAGCGGACGGTGGTCACATAGACTTGATTTGGCCCGGCATTAACGGATTTCACGAATGCGCACGGAGTTGCTATTTCAGCGCTTCAGAAATCTGGTTCTGGCCGCTAGAATAGTTACTCAGGTGCCGCCCCAGATGAGCACGACCGATGAGAGACAGCGCGTCTGTGCGGTAACTCTTAGGGTAACAGCACCGCCGCCGCAAGCAGAAGTAATCGACGTCCAACGCCGCTGGAGGCGCACCTGGGTGCCTCCAACGGCGTAACGTTTCAACCCTGGCCCTGCCAAGGCGCCACCAACACATACACCACCTGCTTCGGCGTGCGCATCGACAGCTGCCAATCATTGCCCGCATCGGCCACGCCGGGCCGAGCGCAACTCCCCTGCACCAACTTCGGCACCAGATAACACACCGATAACCGACGGCGCATCCACACTCGCTTAGGCGAAAGAAAAAACATGTCACCACTGACGGGCGCGAAATTGCTGGCAAACTCAACCCCGTAGACCGCCCTGCCAGGCAGCGTCGACACCGGTATCGCCCGTCATGGCGAGCGAGTGGGATCGGCTAGAAGCTGTCATGCGCAAACAATCCTACAACGCCTGGCGTATGTTTTAAAAATTCAGCCCGATCATGGCTACCGTTGGTGCGGGGCGCATGTTGGCGTAACGGTGTTACTAAAGTTTGAATCGGATGAAGCCGAGCCATGGGGCAACGTCAACGTAAAAGTCGTTCCTTCGCAATCAGTCGACGTGACCTGCAAGTCGCCATTGTGTGCGCGCGCAATTTGGCGTGCGATAAACAACCCAATCCCGAGGCTGCTGCGTTCTGTTGCGCCCTGCCCAGGAGTGCATGCGACGCGAACGAACGGATCGAAGATCGCGGTCATATCATTTCGCGCAATAGTCTGGCCGCGATTATTTACCGCGATGACGGCGTTGGGCCCTTGGCTGCTCAAGGTGACAATTACCTGCTTCCCATGGTCGCCGTATTGAATGGCGTTGCCGATCAAGTTTGACAATGCTTGCGCGATGCGGGGCTCGTCGAACACGGCTTCGAGGCGGGGCGGCATCCGTAAGTCAATCAACTGTCCCGGATGAAATGTCCGCAATTCGTCAACCACGTCGCCACACACCCGCGACAAATTCGCGGTATGAACATTGACGGGGATGCCGGGCCCCAAACGCGTCCGAGTGAAGTCGATGAGGTCATTAATAAGCCGACTCATTCGCTGGGCGCCGTTGAACATTTTGGTTGCAATCAGCACGTACTTCGCCGGTAGATCGCCGGCCTGCATCAAGAAACTGCTCGCTGTTGTGATGGTGCCCAAAGGGTTGCGCAAGTCATGCCCGAGGATCGCAAGAAACATGTTCTGGCTCTTTGAGACCATCTCCTCATACTTGGCGATCGATTCTGCCAGCGACTGGTCCACCGCCTCGTTAAAGCGCGTGATATCGACCATGGACGTGGCGCTATTCTGCTGAGGGTATGCAGCCCATAACGTCAGTACGCTCGATCGCAATGCGCTGAATTCAGAAACAAGTTGAATGAACGTGCTGCCAGATAATAGCCTCGATTCTGCATGCGCCTCGGCGATTGCGACATTGAACCTATGGTCTGTCACTTTTTTCGATTGGTGCACGCGCTCTTGGTCAGTCTGCGGCACTGTCAGATCCTTGGCGATCACCTCAAGCAATAGCTTTGCGTGATCGCGAAGTTCTCTGTCATCCATCGCTAAAGCCCGCGGCTCGATACTGCAAGCGAAGCCCTCCCAGCACTGCAGAATTGATTCGAGATTCTGTTCGATAAAGTTTGCAAGACGGACTTGGGACACTTCACACCTCAAGGTGAGTCCGAACCCGCGCGGTCGCATGTAAGAGAGCAGGCCTCATACGTGACTACAATCTGCGCCTGCTTTTGCATGGCATTCGCCTCCGCCGCTTCTCGTCTCGTCTATCAGGCAATGCGGCTTGGTGGTTCTGGAACTTCAATAACGTCGGGCGCTTACCCGCGGCGGTTGTTGGATGAATGGGGCTTGGCACGTCGAAATCGTCGCTTCCATCGCACCACAAATATTGCTGACTTGCATTTTCAGGCAAAACGCAGCCGCAAAAGTCTCGGGCGCGTACCAAGCCAGTTTGGAAAGGATGTCACTCATCGGTCAAACCTTAGTAGGCCGCAAATGACCGAAATCATGGCGTCGATGCAAGCGGCATATGTTTTAAGTTTAACCCGTAGTTACGTTTTGTCGATACCTTTTTGCAAATACAAACGAGCCTTGCTGGGCGGCGCTGCCTGATGCCAGCAGGGTTGGAAGGGCCGTCCGTGCGGTACCCGCGCTAAACGGACGTTGTCGACGACAGTTGCAAAAACCGCGCGTGCATCGGAGACGTTGGTATGAGCGAAATACAACACGTTGATCGACTGCCTGACGCTGCTGATCGGCGACCATCTGACGATGTCGACCCTGCACGCGGCACTGCGCCGCGCCGAAGCGCAAAACAATTAACCGGAGCACCAAGATGGGGATCGCGTCGGAATCGGCCGGCTCAGCACGGGCGTTCCAGGCCTAGACGAACTGATGGGCTCCGGGGTGCCCGAACTGTCGTTGAACCTAATCGCCGGCAACGCCGGCAGCGGCCAAGACGACGCTGGCGCACCAGATGCTGTTCGGCATGGCCAATCCCGCCTGCAGCGCCCTGTTCTTTACCGTGATGGGCGAACCGCCCCTGAAGATGCTGCGCTACCAGCAGCAGTAAGAGTTCTTCGATTTCGACAAGCTCGACACGTCGGTCAAGTTCGTCAACCTGGCCGCCGACCTGGTCGACGGCAATTTCGACCGCGTCATCGCGCGCATTATCGACGAAGTCCAGGATTTTTCGCCGAGCCTGGTATTCGTCGATTCGTTCCGCTCCATCATGCGCTCGGCACAGCCCGATAGCGAAGGCGCCGCCGCCTTGCAGTTCTTTATCCAGCAACTGGGCATGCAAATGATCAGCTGGCTGGCCACCACGTTCCTTATCGCCGAGTTCGCAATGCCCGAGGACGGACCCGGTGCGCTGTTCACAGTCGCGGACGGCATCATCTGGCTGTCGCAGCAGTCGCGCGGCAACACCATGGCGCGCCAGATCCAGATCCTGAAGATGCGCAACGCAGCGCATGACCTCGGCGCGTGCAGCTTCCGCATCGACAACGCCGGCGTCAGGGTGCTTCCAATGACGGCGCCGGCCGGCGCCGATGCGCCGCGGCCCGGCTCGACTGCCGTGCGCCTGGCGAGCGGCGTGCCCGGGCTCGATGCGATGCTCGGCGGCGGCGTGCCGAAGGGTTATGCGCCGCTGCTGGCGGGGCCGTCCGGCGTGGGCAAGTCGGTGCTGGCGTCAGAGTTCCTGGTCGAGGGCGTGCGCGCCGGCGGCAACGGCATCCTCGCCACCTTCGACACCGACTACAACCCGCGGCTGCACCAGCTCGTCTTGGACGGCAACATCGGCGTTTGCCATCCGCGCTTGCAGGACGTGTCGTTCGACGAATTCCTGCATGACCTGGTCACGCTGATCGCCGAAAAAAAATCGACCCGGGTCGTCATCGACTCACTGTCCGCATTGGCGCTTGCGCCGACCGATGACATTGGCCAGGCGCTGCGCCGGATGGTCAAGGTGCTCAAGGCCGTCGGCGTCACCGTGATGATGCCAAGCGGAGCCGAGGACGGCGCCGCCGGCTTCCTGGCCGACGCCATCGTCACGCAGCGTCACGTTGAAGTGGCAGGCCAACGCCGCCGTGCCATTGCCGTGCTCAAGGTACGCGGCAGCAGCCACAGCCAGCAGATGCGCTACTACGACATCGTCGATGGCCGCATCGATATCGGCGAAGCGCTGGCGTAGTCACGACGACGGCACGGTGTCATCCTCGCCGCAGCCCAGCAGTTCCTTCCGCAGAGCGTCGTTGAACGCCGGCAAGTCGTCCGGCTTGCGGCTGGTGATCAGCCGGCCGTCGACGACCACTTCGTCGTCGGTCCACTCGGCGCCGGCGTTGCGCAGGTCTTGCTGCAGGCTGGGCCAGCTGGTCATGTGTTTCGACATCGCCACGCCGGCGTCGATCAGTGTCCACGGGCCGTGGCAGATCGCCGCCATCGGCTTGTCGGACTCGGCGAAGTCGCGAATGAAGGTAATCGATTCCGGACTGAGCCGGAGCATGTCTGGATTGGCCACGCCGCCAGGCAGCACCAGGCCGTCGTAATCGCCTGTCTTGGCGTCGGTGATGTTTTTCTCGACCGTAAATTTGTCGCCCGGCGTCACGTGATTGAAGCCCTGGATCGCGTCGCCGTCGTTTTTCGGCGACAGCAACACCACCTCGGCGCCATTTTTCTCCAGAAACTCGCGCGGCGACGTGTACTCGATCTGCTCGACGCCATCGGTCATCAGTACGGCCACGCGCTTGCCCTTCAGGGGCTGGTCATTGATCCGATCGTGCTCCATTGCCTCTCCCGGTTTCGTCTTTCACGGTTCAATCATAGTGTGTTTGGATTGTCTTCGGCGCGCGCGGGCGGCGCCCGCGCGCTGCAGATCGATGAGCAAATGCGCGGTAGTAACTGTGCCGAAACATCCCGCTGGCGAAAAAAAGCAGCTCGTCCGTGTACACAATGCTATGCAAAAAGCCTAGAATAATATGCAGGGTAGGTGCGGACGGCGTCCGCGCCTTTGCGAGCGCCCCACCCAACGAAAGCCGACAATGGCGGTAAAGCGTTTAATCTGCATCTCGACCAAAGGCGGAAACGCGGTGCGCGACACATGCGGACCTCTTAGCGGCTGGGATGTGTGCGTCATTTCAAGCTTGCATGAGGCTAACCGTGTACTGCAAACGCAGCGTTACCTGGTCGGGTTGCTCTTGGATTGTATCGACACTGCCACGGCGGCAGAGTCGGATCAATTCTTGCGCCGCCACTGTAACGTTCAATGGGTCGGCGTCATCGAGCGCAGCGTGCTCGATGCCCCCGAATCGCGCGCGCTGATGGTGGACCACTTGTGCGATTTCCATACGCTGCCGCTTGACCACGCTCGTTTGCATCACACTCTTGGCCATGCGCACGGATGGGCGATGCTGCGCGAGCGCCCAATTGATCAGGCCAGCGCCAGCGGTTTTCAATCAATTCAGGGCGACTCGGCGGCCATCAACGCGTTGCGCGTGCAGATACGCAAGGTTGCTCCGGTCAATGCGCCGGTGTTGATCTGGGGTGAGAGTGGCAGCGGCAAGGAACTGGCCGCGCACGCCATTCACGCCAATTCGCCGCACGCCCGCGGTCCGTTTGTCCCCATCAATTGCGGCGCCCTGCCGCCGGGCCTGATTCAGTCCGAGCTGTTCGGCTACGAGCGCGGCTCATTTACCGGCGCCGCCAAGGAAAAGGCAGGCCTGATCGAATCGGCTGCCGGCGGTACCATCTTCCTCGATGAAATCGGGGACCTGCCGAAAGATATTCAGTCAAATCTGCTGCGATTCCTGCAGGAACGCACCATCACGCGCATCGGCGCCACGCGCGAAATCGCAGTCGACGCACGTGTCATCGCGGCATCACACGTTAACTTGAAAAACGCGGTCGCGCAGGGCCAGTTCCGCGAAGATTTGTACTACCGCTTGAACGTCTTGCCGATCGAGGTCCCCCCGCTGAGAGAGCGCAAGTCAGATCTGCCGTTGCTGGCCGAGCACTTCTTCCGTGCATATTCGGCCGAAAAAGGCGCGCACGTAAAGGGATTCAGCAGCAAGGCAATGCGCGCCATGGAGCAGCATGACTGGCCGGGCAACGTGCGTGAGCTGATCAATTGCATCCGGCGCGCGATGGTGCTCGCCGATGGCCGGCTGATCACCCCTGCCGACCTCAACCTTGCTGGCGAAACGTCCGCTTTCCACGGCGACGCGCTGGGGCAATCGCGCCTGCGCGCCGAGCGTGACGCCATTTGCGTCAGTCTGGCGAACGCCGGCAAGAACGTCACTCATGCAGCGAAAGACTTGGGCGTGTCGCGCATGACTCTGTATCGCCTGCTCGCCAAATACAACATCAGCGTCTGACGACACGCGCGCGCCTCGCAGTTGTAACCGGTTGTAACGCCGCAGTTACACTTTCCCCAAAGCCAAGCACGCTGCCACTCGCCGCAACGCGGATTACCCACGCTGGATAGGCAAACCTGCCGCTATTTTCCGCACACTGTAACAGCCCTGTGACACTTCTTCACGCCCTCGTTTGACATCCGGCAATCTAATGTTGAAGCGAACACGAGCGGAATATCTTCCGCTTGGAAAATCAATCACTTGCAAACAGGACCTGTTCTTGGCACCGTTATTGCTATCCCTCTCTTGTCCGGCATAAATATGCCGGTCGCAATCTTTCTTAAAGAATTCTCAACTGGAGGGGATATTCATGAAACGGACTACCATTGCAGCGGCGCTTTTGATGGCCTTCAGTATCACGGCACAAGCACAGTCGAGCGACCCAGAGAACACGGTGCGCCGGGTTGGTGGCAATAACACGCAAACCGCCACGACGACGGTCTCATCGACCGACAACAACTCGTCGCAGGATGATTCCAGCGGCCAGAACAACAGTACCGGGAACGCCCGCGCCACTGCAGCAGGATCTGCAGCGGCCAACAACGGCAGCACCGCCACGGCCAATTTTTCCGATTCATTCAACGCCAACACGGCAACAGCGACCAGCACGCTGAATGGTTCGGTCGGCGGCAACAACGTCACCAATATCGGTAACGTCGCCACCAATTCGGGCAACGCCAACGGCGGCGCCGGCAACGGCGCCAGAGGCGGTGTCGGTACCGGCGGCAGCGCGGAAGGGGCACGCGGCGGCGACGGCGCCCGCGCCAGCGGCGCCAACGCATCGTCCGGATCTGAAGGCGGCGACGCCACGTCGGGCGCGGCGTCGAACGGCACCGTGCGGGTCGGCGCCGCGAATGGCGGCGACGGCGGTAACGGCGGCGCGGCGCGCGATGCGACCAGCGGCAGGGTCGGCGCCGGTGGCGCCGGCGGCGATGGCGGCGCAGGCGGCTTGGCGCGCGGCACCGGTGGTGACGGCGGCAACGCCAACGCCAACGGCGGCGCCGGTGGGGCCAGCGGGACGACCAGCGGCGACGGCGGCCTGGCGCGCGGCACCGGCGGCGATGGCGGCGACGCCACCGGCACCGGCGGCGCCGGCGCGCGCGGCGCCCGCGGCGGCGACGCCACCGGCGGCGCAGGCGGCGTCGCCGGACCTCTCGACGGGGCGAATGGCGCACGCACGGGCAATGCACGCGGTGCCGATGGCGGTGACGGCGGCCGCATCGGCGCAGCAACGGCAGGTACCGGCCAAGCCGGCGGCGCGGGCGGTGCTGGCGGTGGTGGCGGCGCTGGTGGCGGTTCGACCGGTTCGGGCCAGACGGCATCGAACGGCGCCGGTGGCGGCGACGCGATGGCTGGCGCCAGCACAGCGATGTCGCGTGAGCGCGGCGCCGGCGCCGGCACCGCGACGAGCGGCGCGGGCGGCACCAGCACGGGCGGTGCCGGCACCAGCGGCGCCAATAGCGCCACCGCAGGCAACTCGACCGCGGGGATGGGCGGCGCAGGCGCAAGCGCAGGCAGCGGCGGGGCTGGCGGCACCGGTGGCGGCGTCAGCAACACGGCTGGGGCAGGCGCGGCAGGCGGCACGGCAACGAGCGGCGCAGGCGGCGCGGGCGGCACCCTGACCAGCACCGGCGGCGCCGGCGCTAGCGGCAGCGGTGGCGCAGGCGGCGGCGGCGGCTCCGGCGCCAGCGGTACGGCAACTGCCGGTGGCGGTTCGGGTGGCACAGCAACGGCGGGCGCCGCAACCGGCGGTACCTCGACCGGTGGCGCGGCTGGTGGCGGCACGGCAACGGCGGGCGCAGGCTCGGGCGGCACTGCAACAGGCGGCGCCGGCGCTACGGCTGGCAACGGCGGCGCAGGCGGCACCAGCGGCATGGCCTCGAATACCGGCGGCGCCGGCGCCACGGGTGGCGCGGCCACTGGCGGTACCGCAACCGGCGGCACCAGCACGAGCGGCGCGGCAAGCGGCGGTGCCGGCGGCGCCGGTGGTGCAGGCGGCACCAACACCGGCGGCATGGGCGGCGCAGCAGGCTCCAATACTGCCGGAATTGGCAATGGCGGCGCAGGCGGCGCAGGCAGCGGCGGTGCTGGCGGCACCAACTCGATCACCACCGGCGCGTTCGACATGTCCAACGCGATGAGTGGCGCGGCCCAGTCGGCCGCCGGCATCATGGTCATGAGCCAGAACAGCGGCATCTCGTCCCTGGTCCAGCAAAGCGTCAACGTCCAGGCCAACCTCGCGGTGGGCAGTCGCTAAGCCCTTTCACCGCCATGCCGAAGCCGGCATGGCGGTGCTTTTTCGAGCAGGGAGAGCAGATGAACCAGTTTTTGATGAGGATGACCCTCGTTGGCGGCCTGGCCTGCGCCAGCGCCCATGCGATGGCGCAGGCACCGGCCCGGACCAGCGCTGACCCACCGGCGTCGGCAGCGCCCGCAGTGAGTGCGCCGCCGTTGGAAGAAGCAAGCCGTGCGGTGCCGGGACTGGGTGCGCCGCTGAAATCGGCGCAACTGGCCAGTTCGCGCGGCGGCGCCGACACCGCTACCGCGATCAGCGACGCGCGGCTGAACGCGACCGTGACGAACAACACAGCGACCAATGTCTCGAGCGGAAACAACACGATCGACAGCGGTTCGTTTGCCAACATGAGCGGCCTGCCGATGGTCATTCAAAACACCGGTGCGAACGTCCTCATCCAGAACGCCACCGTGATCAATTTGCAGCTACGATGATAATCAAAAAGCAATGCCTGACGCTGTGCCTGACGTCGATGCTGGCCCTGCCACCCCAGGCTGCGCACGCGATCGAACTGGCGGGAGCGTCGGGGATCAGGATGGTGGTGCCGTTAAAAACGCTCAAGCAGGTGCGCTTCGACGCGACGGTACGCCAGCAATACGATTTCAGTTGCGGCTCGGCCGCGCTGGCGACTTTGCTTACCCATCATTACGGCATGCGCGTATCCGAACAGGAAGCGTTCGAACAGATGTACCAGAACGGCGATCAGGCCAAGATTCGCCAGCAAGGCTTTTCTCTGCTCGACATGCAGCGTTTCCTCGCCACCCGTGGCTTGCCCGCCGACGGTTTTGAATTACCGCTCGAGAAACTGGCGGAATCGAAATTGCCCGCGATCGTCCTGGTGGCGGACAAGGGATACAACCATTTCGTGGTCATCAAGGGCCTTGCCGATGGCCGGGTCCTGCTGGGCGACCCGTCGAGCGGCGCGCGTTCGGTGCCGATCGAGCAGTTCCGCCAGATGTGGACCAGCAAGCTGTTGTTCGTCATTCACGGTTACAAGGGTGAGGTGGGGTTCAACCGCAGTTCCGACTGGCGGTTGGCGCCGATGGCGCCGCTGGCGGAAGGCCTCGCTCGCGCCAGCCTCGATCACGTCGGCCTGCCTAAATTTGGGCCAGGCGATTTTTAGAAGGAGTTTGCCATGCGTTATCGATCAACGCCGGTGCTGCTGTTGGCCATGGCGTGCATGACGGCGACGGCCAATGAGCAAGCGCCGACGCCGCAACTGACAGCCCGCGCGCTGGACCTGGAAGTCATCTGCGCGGCGCCGGACGGCTGGCGCAGGGTCGACGCCATTGCGCTCGACTCGATGCGCGGCGGCTTCCTTGCGCCCGGCGGCCTTACCGTCTCGCTCGGCATCGAGCGGCTGGTATCGATCAATGGCGCAGTCGTCGCCCACACCAATTTTCAGATTGCCAGTGTGCGCAGCATCACGGGCGCCGAGGCAAGCCAGGCGCATGACGCGTTGAGCTCCGCCAGGCTGGTGCAGAACGGCGCCAACAATTTCGCCGTCGGCGATGCGCTTGCCGGCGGCGGCACCTTCGTGCAGAACACGCTCGATGGCCAGTCGATCAACAGCCAGACGACGATAAGTTCGACCGTCAACAGCGCGTCGCTGCTGAAGGATATGCATTTCCAAGCCGGGATGCGAGAAGCCGCCGTCAGGGCGATCGGGACGCACTAGGGTAGGCCGGTGCGGAATAGTTTTGTGTCGAGACAGGAGAGACTGATGCATGGAAAAATCGTAGCACGACTCGGCGGCGCCGGCCTGACGGCGCTGCTGCTTGCGCCGCCGGTGTTTGCCCAACAGGCCGGTCAGAGCATGCAACAGATTGAAGAAGCGCTGAAGAAATTACAGAGTGCCCTTGACGACCAGCGTCGCCTGGTCGAACAGTTGTCCGGCGAAATGCGCGTTCAGCGCGAGCAGCTGCGCGCGATGCAGCGCGGTTCAGCCGAACTGCTGGCCAGCCAGCGCGGCACGGGTCCGGGCAGTGCCGCCCAGGCCCAGGGCGAGGCACAAGGTCAGGCGCAAGTACAGATGCAAAGCGCGCAGCAAGCGGTCGGCAAGGCGCCAGCCAAGGATGGCCGCCCGCCCGAAATCGCACCGCTGTTCGAGCAGCCCGGCGTGCTGACCCAGAAGGGGAAATACGTGCTGGAGCCCGCGCTGCAATTTGGCTACTCGTCGAGCAACCGGGTCGCGCTGGTTGGCTACACCATCATCCCCGCCCTGCTGATCGGCCTGATCGACGTTCGCGAAATCAAGCGCAACACGTTCACCGCGTCGCTGAGCGGGCGCACCGGTCTGTCGAACCGGCTGGAAGTGGAAGTAAAGGTGCCGTATGTGTATCGTTCGGACGCGACGGTCAGCCGCGAAATATTCACCGGCACCGCGGTAGAGCGAGCATTCGATACGTCTGGCAAGGCGCTCGGCGATGTCGAGCTTGCGGCGCGCTACCAGCTCAATGACGGCGGCGCCAACAAACCGTATTACCTTGGTGGCTTGCGTCTGAAGTCACGCACCGGGCGCGATCCTTTCGACGTCGTTACCGACTGCACCAAGCGCTGCATCGGCGAGAATGTCACCGGCACCGGCCTGCCGCTGGAGCTGCCGACCGGCTCAGGCTTCTACTCACTGCAGCCCAGCCTGACCTGGCTGTTTCCGTCCGATCCGGCAATTTTCTTCGGCAGCGTCAGTTACATCCATACCATCAAGCGCAGCAACGTCAGCCGGCTCATTCTCGGGGGCGTGCGCGAACCGATCGGCGAGCTGGAACCGGGCGGTGTGATCGGCTTCAATTTCGGCATGGGCCTGGCGCTCAACGAGAAAACCTCGCTCAGCCTCGGCTATGATCATAGTACGATCGCGCGCATGCGCCAGAGCGGCGCACCGGTGCCAGGCTCGGTACGCACCCAGCTCGGCACCTTGCTGATCGGTTATTCGTACCGCCTCAGCGACAAGCGCACGCTGAACGTGTCAATCGGTGCCGGCGTCACACGCGACACACCGGACGTGTCGCTGTCGGTACGGGTGCCGATGAATTTCTAACTTGTAGTAGCGTATGCTACTACTCGGCGCCCAGCACCCGCAGGCGCGCGCGCAGGCGATGGATTTCGTCGCCAAGGTCGAGCACCAGCGCGGCGATGTCCTCGTTGGCGTCGAACACGCTTTCGAGGCTGAGCAGCCGGCGCGCGCGCACCAGGTCGGCGCTGCCGAATTGCAACCGTTCAGGCGCCGACGCGTCGATGTCGCCGCCGAGCACGCCGGCGCGCACATGGCGCACGACCCACTCAGCTTCGACGTCGCAGGCGCGCGCCAGTTCCTCGACGCCGAGCGCGACCTGGTCGATCAGTACGCCGCTGACGGAATTGTCAAGCGCCATTCATCAGCCTCCTGTTCTTGCGCGCGGATTGAACGATCCGAATTCGCGCGCCATGGTTTCGTATAGCTGGCGCGCCCTGTCGTTGTCGGCCGGCGGCAGCACGACGTCGAGCACCAGGTACAGGTCGCCGGGCGGGTTGGCCGGAATTCCGCGCGCCTTCAGGCGCAGCTTGCGCCCGGTCTGCGAATTGATCGGCACCTTGACCTCGACCTCGCCGGACGGCGTCGGCACGGTGATGTGGGCGCCGAGCGCCGCTTCCCATGGCGCCACCGGCACCGATTCGTACACGCTGCTGCCTTCGACCCGGTAGCGCGCGTCCGGGGTCAGGCCGATTTCAAGGAACAGGTCGCCCGGCGGGCCGCCGCCGATGCCGGCATGGCCCTGCCCTGCCAGGCGCAGCTGCTGGCCCGGCAGCACGCCTTTCGGAATGTTAACGTTGAGCTGCTTGTCGGTGCTGACGAGTCGGCCGGCGGCATCGCGCGGCGGCGCACGCATCGTCACGGTGCGGGTGGCGCCGTGGTAGGCGTCGGCCAGGTCGATGCCGATGCTGGCGTGAATGTCTACGCCGCGCATCTGGTAGCCGCCGCCGCGCGCGCCGGCGCGCGAGCGCCGGCCGACATGGGCGAACAGGTCGGAGAAGAAATCGCTGTCCATGTCGGCCCCGCCATGGGAAGAGGCCCAGTCGGGCGGCGGCCGGAATTCCTGGCCAGGGCCGCGACCGCTGCCCAGTTCGTCGTAGGCAGCGCGCTTTTCCGGGTCGCCCAGCACGCCGTAGGCCTCGTTGATTTCCTTGGTCTTGGCGTCGGCATCCTTGGACTTGCTGACGTCGGGATGATACTTGCGCACGAGCTTGCGGTAGGCCTTCTTGATGTCGTCGGCCGAGGCGCTCTTGTCGACCCCGAGGGCCCGGTAATAGTCCTTGTATTCCACGAATTGGCTCCCGCGCAGCTTTTCTTTCATCGTACTGCGCGGTGCGGTCCGCGGGCGCACGGCTTGCGTCAAAGCTTGATCAATTCGTTATAAGAACCCACCGACTTCTTGATTTTCTGGTATCAGAGGCCTTGCCAGGATGATAAATTACAGCGGCGGCCAGTCCGTTCAAAAAAGGAACTTGACATGAACAAGTGGGTGAAACGCACCAGCTTCGTGCTGGTATCGCTCGCGCTGATCGGCGTTGGCACCGTCGTGGGCGGCAAGGCGGAAGGCGAGCGCAAGGTGGCCCGCAAGATCGCGCTGACGGTCGCGCCGGTGACGATGCGCTCTGACGCGGCCACGATCGACCATGGCCGCTACCTGTTTACCACCCGCGGCTGCGCCGACTGCCATGGCGCCAACGGCGGCGGCATGACGGTGCTCAAGGAAGGGCCGATGCTGGTGATCTCGCCCAACATCACCGCCGGCGCCAACAGCGTCACCGCCGAGTACCGCATCGAGGACTGGGTGCGCACCGTTCGCCACGGCGTCAAGCCGAGCGGCAACCCGATCATGATCATGCCGAGCGAAGACTACAACCGCCTCACCGACGACGACATGGCGGCATTGATCGCCTACGCCAAGTCGTTGCCGCCGGTCGCCGGCAGCACCCCGGTGGTGCAGCTGCCGACCGCAGTCAAGGTGCTGTATGCGTTCGGGGTAGTCAAGGACGCGGCCGAAAAGATCGACCATGCACTGCCGCCGGCGCAACCGGTGGCGGCCGCCATCTCTGTCGAGCACGGCGCCTACGTGGCCAATACCTGCATCAGCTGCCACGGCGCGCGCCTGAGCGGCGGCAAGATTCCGGGCGGCCCGCCGACCTGGCCGGCCACGGCCAACCTGACGCCGGGCAAAGGCAGCGTGATGCCGCGCTACCCGACGCCGGAAGTGTTCATCGCCACGCTGCAAAGCGGCCGGCGCCCGGACGGCAGCGCCATCAGCCCGGTGATGCCAATCAATTCATTCAAGGAAATGAACGAGACGGACCTGCGCGCGCTGTATGTGTATCTGAAGAGCTTGCCGCCAGTGGCGTTCGGCAACCGCTGACGCCTGGCGTACAACTCCGGCGCCAGCGCGGGAAAGACGGCTCGTAGCGTTGCGGTGTGCAAGTTCGATCCGGGCCCGCACGCGCCGATCGGCCCGGTGTTGTCGCGACTGCTACCAATCTTGCAAATAAAGTAGAATCAGCGGTTTGGTCCGCTGCTTCTTTCATGCTCACCGTCATCGCCCCCTCCTCCTACTGCGCCGTCGTCACCGAAGTCAAAGCGCTGTGGCGCCTGTCCTGGCCGATGCTGGTCGGCCAGCTCGCCACCGTCGGCATGGGCGTGGCCGACGTCGCCATGACCGGCCACGTCAGCGCCGCCGAACTGGCCGCCGTGTCGCTCGGCGCATCGGTATGGTCGATCGTGCTGGTCACGGTGATGGGCGTCATGATGGCGATTAACACCGTCGTCGCCCACGAGATCGGCGCCGGCAACCACCACCTGATTCCGCATTCGGTGCGCCAGGCGCTGTGGAAGGGTCTCGGCGTAGGCCTGCTCGCGTGCGCTGCGGCCAACCTGGCCACGCTGCTGTTTGACCATATCGGCCTTGACCAGGACGTCAACGACAGCGCCTCGATGTTCGTGCACGTGATCAGCCTCGGCATGCCGGCGTTCGCCTGCTACCGCGCGCTGTATGGCTACACCACCAGCATCAACCAGACCAAGCCGGTGATGGTCATCGCCATCGTCGGGCTGCTGTTCAACATCGTGGTCAACTGGCTGCTGGTGTTTGGCAACCTTGGCATGCCGAAGCTGGGCGGGGTCGGCTGCGCGGTGGCAACCGCGGTCGGCATGTGGCTGATGCTCGGCGCCATGGTGGGCTGGGTGCGGGTCGCGCCCGCCTACGAGCAGACCTATCCGTTCACCCACTGGGAGTGGCCGAACTGGCCCGAGATTGCCGGCATGCTCAGGCTTGGCGTACCGATCGGCGTTACCTACTTTGCCGAAGTGAGTGCGTTTGGCGCGATCAGCCTGCTCGTGGCGCGCTTTGGCGTGGTGCAGGTGTCGGCGCACCAGATCGCGCTCAATTTTTCCTCGCTGGTCTTCATGGTGCCGCTCAGCTTCGGCATCGCCCTGATCACGCGGGTCGGCCAGTCGCTCGGCGAAGGCGATCCGCACAAGGCGCGCTTCGTGTCGTGGGTCGGCGTGTGGATGTCGATCGCGTTTGGCGTCGTCTCGGCCGCGTTCATCGCGTTGTTCCGATGGGAAATCGCGCGCGCCTATACGTCCGACCCGGCGGTGCAGGAACTGTGCGTGCAGCTGCTGCTGTTCGGCGCCCTGTTCCAGTTGTCGGACGCGACCCAGGTGGCGACGTCGAGCGCGATCCGCGGCTACAAGGTGACGCGCCAGCCGATGGTGATCCAGCTGGTAGCGTTCTGGATCTTCTCGCTGCCGCTGGGCGTCGTGCTCGGGCTGGCGCCGGCGTGGCTGCCGTGGGCGCCGCGCGCGCCGATGGAAGTGTACGGCTTCTGGATCGGCCTGGTGCTGGGGCTGACGGTCGCCGCCGTCCTGCTGACGCTGGCGCTGAAAAAGCTGGCCAACCGGCGCGTGCTGGGCGTTGCGCGCCGCCCTTGAACTCCGGTGTCAGGTTTGCGCGGCGGGCATTTTGATGCCCGTAATTACAGCGTTTTGCGATGGACTCTGGTATCTTCTCCGAGTTGTTCCAGTTCAACCTCCACTTCGAGACAATCCATGCGTTTTATCCTCTGTTTTTTAGCCGCATTGTCGGCCGTTCCCGCATCTGCCGAGCGGCTGACACTGGACCGTATCCACGCCGACCCGGCGCTGGCGGGACCGGGCATGCGCAACCTGCGCGTGTCGCCTGACGGCGAACGCATCACGTTCCTGCGCGGCCGTGCCGACAACCAGTTCCAGCTGGACCTGTGGGAATTCAACATGAAAGACCAGACCGCGCGCCGCCTGGTCGACTCGAAAGTGCTGGTGCCGAACGAATCGATTTCGCCCGAAGAGCAGGCCCGCCGCGAACGCGCGCGCACGGCCAGCCTGAACGGCATCCTGACGTACAGCTGGTCGCCGGACGGCAAGCAGCTGCTGGTGCCGATCGGCGGCGACCTGTACCTGATCGACGCGGCCCGCCCTGACGCGCCGCGCAAGGTCGCTTCCGGCAACGTGGCCGATCCGAAGATCTCGCCGAAAGGCCGCTACGTGTCGTTCGTGCGCAACCAGAACCTGGTGGTGATCGACTTGACCACCGGCGCCGAGAAGCAGCTGACGACCGACGGCAAGGGCACGGTCCACAACGGCGAAGCCGAATTCGTGGCGCAGGAAGAAATGGGCCAGCGCACCGGCTACTACTGGGCGCCGGACGACTCCGCCATCGCCTACAAGCGCTTCGACGAGGCGCAGGTGCCGGTGGTGCGCCGCTTCGAGATCTTTGCCGACCGCACCGACGTCGTCGAGCAGCGCTACCCTGCCGCGGGCGACCCGAACGTGATCGCCGAACTGATGATCGTCTCGCCGGCCACCGGCGTGCAGCGCAAGGTCGACATCGGCGCCGACAAGGATATCTACCTGGTCCGCGCGGACTGGAGCGCCGACAGCAAGCAGTTGCTGTACCAGCGCCAGACGCGCGACCAGAAGCGCCTCGAGCTGATATCCGTCGACGCCGCCACCTTGGCGCAGCGTACCGTGTTGACGGAAACGTCGACTACCTGGGTCAGCATCCATGACGACCTGCGCTTCCTGAAAAACAAGCAAGGTTTCCTGTGGACGTCGGAACGCAGCGGCCGCAATCACCTGTACCACTACAGCATGGACGGCAAACTGCTGCGCACCCTGTCGAGCGGCGAATGGGGCATCGACGCGATCGCCGCGGTCGACGAGAAAAACGGCCGCGTGTTCGTCTCGTCGAACCGCGACAATGTCGTCGACAAGCAGATCTATTCGCTCGCGCTCGACGGCAGCAACGCCGCCAAGCCGGTGCGCATCACCAAGACCGACGGCTGGCACGACGCCACGTTCGCCCGCAACGGCGAAGTGTTCGTCGACACCTTCTCCGATCCGTCGACGCCGCCGCAGATCTCGATCCGCCGCCCGGACGGCTCGATGGTCGGCTGGCTCGAGCAGAACGAACTGAACGACACGCACCCGTACGGCAAGTACAAGGCGGACCACCTGGCCACCGAATACGGCACCCTGAAAGCGAACGACGGCCAGGCGCTGTACTACTCGCTCATCAAGCCGAGCAACTTCAATCCGGCCAGGCGTTATCCGGTCTACCTGTCGACCTACGGCGGCCCGCACGCGCAGCACGTGGCGCGCAAGTGGGGCAACCTGTTCGACCAGTACATGGCGCAGCAGGGCTTCGTCGTATTCCGCCTGGACAACCGCGGTTCGTCGCGCCGCGAGCGCGCCTTTACCGACGTCATCTACAAGGAACTGGGCAAGCACGAAGTCGAGGACCAGCTCACCGGCATCGACTGGCTCGGCAAGCAAAGCTTCGTCGACGCCAGGCGCATCGGCGTGTTCGGCTGGAGCTACGGCGGCTTCATGAGCCTGCGCCTGCTGTCGGCCGCGTCCGACAAGATCGCGATGGGCGTGTCGGTTGCGCCAGTGACGGACTGGGCACTGTACGACACCCACTACACCGAGCAGTTCGTCGGCGCCACGCCAAAGTCCGACGCCGAGGCCTACAAGAAAAGCGGCGTGTTCGCCCACCTCGATGGCCTGAAGTCGCCGCTGCTGCTGGTGCACGGCATGGCCGACGACAACGTGTTGTTTACCAACACCACGCGCCTGATCGATGGCCTGGTCAACCGCAACATCAAGTTCGACCTGATGACGTATCCGGGCGCCAAGCACGGCATTTCGTCGCGCGCCGGCCAGCGCCACGTGTACGGCACCATCGAGGCTTTCTTCAAGAAAAACCTGCAGCCATAAACGCCGCAGCAAAAAAACTGCAGTATGAAAAACTGCAGTACAAATAGAAACAGCCGCGATATCGCGGCTGTTTCTATTTGCTACCACTTATCCGGTGCGGGACCAGATCAGTTGGTCGCGTCCTTGATGACTTCTTTGGCATCGCCGAACTTTTCCTGCGTCTTGCCTTCGACCTGGTTTGCCAGGCCTTTGGCCTGCTGCTCGGTGCTACCGACCAGCTTGCCAGCTTCTTCTTGAATCTTGCCGCCGATGTCTTGCAGTTTGCCGTTGACTTGGTCTTTGTTCATGATGAGCTCCTTGGGAAAGCGCGTGGCAGGATCGCCATGCAGTGAAGCCAGAATATCCGCCGCGCGCCTGGCGGTCTGTGCGGAAGCGAACCATAGCTCATCAATTGGCTCGACCTTACGAAATATCAAACAACCTTCATTCTCATCGGTCACGGCGCGAACGGCTGGCTCTAACGATCAATACCCATAATCGATAGGAGGTTGTCATGACCCACTTGGCCAGATGGACATTGCCGATCGCTGCCTGCGCCGCACTACTCGCGGCCTGTGGCGGTGGAGGCGGCGGCGGCGGCGCGTCACCGCCACCAGTGGTCTCGCCCGGACCGGTGGTCGCTACGGTCAACGTCGCGGCCGCGTGGCGCGATTACCTGACCGTGGCGCACAGCTGGAAAATGGCAGGCAAAGGCAGCGACGGGCGCGCCTACGAACTGGCGGTCGACATGAAGCCCGGGCCCACCGCCACTTTCGCCATGACCGGATCGAGCGGCCAGACGGTCGACCAGTCGGTGCGCTTCACCATCAACGGCGCCACCAACGTGACCAACGGCGCGCTGTACTTCACCAACGACACTTTCATCGGCGAGGCCAGCACCGACGGCTCCTGCGCGCCGGCGCGCGGGGCGATCGCGGCGCTGCCGGCGGCGGCCAGTGTCGGCCAGCAGGGCGACCTGTTCGTACTCGACGGCTACGCCGGCTGCAAGGTCACCGGGCAGCGCCTGGGCTCGACGGCATTCAGCTGGTCGGTGGAAGAAGACGCGGGCGTGACCCTGTTCTGCATCACGTCGAAGCAGACCAATGCCGAAGGCGCCAACATCGGCGGCGAAGTCGACTGCATTGAAGCGAGCGCGGGAGGAACCCTTGGCAACCGGGCCAAGTTCACCATCAGCCGCGCGGATGGGCAAAGTCTTGGCGGACGCAATTACTAGCGATGGCGTCCAGCAAAAAAACAGCCGCGACAGGATCGCGGCTGAATTTGTAACGACAAGCTGATCAGCGATTGCCGCGGGTGCTGTCCCGGATGACTTCCTTGGCGTCGCCCGCTTTCTCCTGCAGCTTGCCCTCGGCCTGATTCGCCAATCCCTCGGCCTGCTGCTTGTTGCTGCCTACTACCTTGCCGGCTTCCTCCTGGATTTTGCCACCGATGTCTTTCGCCTTGCCTTTGACCTGGTCCTTGTTCATGGCGCTACCTCACTTCGTGGATGAGCAATCACGATAAGACGATCCAGGCATCATTTCTGTTCGGTACTTCACATATTACTTGCGCCACACACTCGCCAGCCACGGCTGCTCGTCGCGCGGCAGATTCGGCGGGCGGTAGTAGTGATGCACGGCGGAAAATTTAGCGGCAATCATGAACCGCTCCCAAGTTTCATAATCGTAATAACTGCCGTAGCGCGGGCCGTTCCAGCCCTCCTCGTTGTCGCCGCGCGGGTTTGAACTGAACAGCACGCCACCGGGTTTCAGCGCCGCGTACAGGTCGGCCAGCACCTTCGGCAAGGCGCGGCTCGGTATGTGAAACAGTACCGCGTTGGCGAAGATGCCGTCGAACATTTCGGCGGGCAAGTCGAGGTGGACGAAATCCTGCTGCCACACCTCGCAGCCGCTGTAGGCGCGCGCCATCGCGACGAACTCGGCGGAGCCATCGACGCCGATGGCGCGGTGGCCCAGCGCGCTGAACGTCTTCAGGTCGCGTCCCGGCCCGCAGCCGAGGTCGAGAATGGTGAAAGGCGGCGTCGCCCCGATCGCGCCGAGCAGCGCATCGATGTTCTGCGTGACGTCGTGGTCGATGGTGCCGTTGAAAAATTCGCGCGCGTGGCCGTCGTAATAGTCGAGGGTGCGGCGGGTGATGTTGTCGATGTTGTCGGTCATGTCGGGGCGCAGTGAGCGGACCGCGCGGCACATGCCGCGCGATCCCGAGCATCACATTACCAGACGCGCACGCGTTCCGCCGGCGCCAGGTACAGCTTCTGGCCAGGCTGCACGTTGAACGTGTCGTACCAGGCGTCGACATTGCGCACGGTCGCGGCGCGGTACTGCGACGGCGCGTGGCCATCCGTCATGACGATGCGGCGCAGTTGCGCCTCGCGCATCTTGCTGCGCTCGCTGTGGGCGAAGCCGAGGAAGAACGCCTTGTCGGCATCGGCCGGCGCCGGCTTGCCGGCCAAGGTGGCGCGGTAGGCGTCGTAGGCAGCCGACAGGCCGGCCAAGTCGGCCAGGTTCTCCGACAAGGTCAGGTTGCCGTTGACGGCCAGGTCGGGGAACGGCTTGTAGGCGGAATATTGCGCCGCCAGCTTGGCCGACGCTTTCTTGAAATACTCCATGTCTTGCTTGGTCCACCAGTCGCGCAGGCGGCCCTGGGCGTCGAACTGGGCGCCCTGGTCGTCGAAGCTGTGGCTGATTTCGTGGCCGATCACCGCGCCGATGGCGCCGTAGTTGGTGGCGTCGGACGCCTTCGGATCGTAGAACGGCGGCTGCAGGATCGCCGCCGGGAACACGATGGCGTTTTGCAGCGGCATGTTGACGGCGTTGACCAGTTGCGGCGGCATCGACCATTCGGTCTTGTCGACTTTCTTGTTCAGCTTGGCCAATTGCTGCGCGGTGTGAAATTCCTCGGCGCGCACGACGTTGCCGAATGCATCGCCCGGCAGCACTTTGAGGGCGGCGTACGAATCCCAGCGATCCGGGTAGGCAACGCCGACATACAGCGTCTTCAGCTTTTGCTGCGCCTGGGCGCGGGTGGCCGGCGCCATCCAGTCAAGCTTGTCGACGCGCTTGCTGAACGCTGCGATGATGTTGGTGACCATCTGGCGCACGCGCGTCTTGTCTTCGGCGGCGAAGTAGCGCTCGACATAGACCTTGCCGACCGACTGGTCGAGCGCGGTATTGGTGGCGCCGAGCGCGCGCTTCCAGCGTGGCGACTGCTCCGGCGTGCCCGACAGTGCTGTGCCGTAGAAGGCGAAGCGCTGGTCGACAAAGGCCTTCGACAGGTGCGGCGCGAAGTGGTTGATCTGGTGGAACGCCAGGTAGTCCTTCCAGCTGGCCAGGTCGGCGCTGGCGACCAGCGCCGCTTCACCCTTGACGGCGCCCGGATGCCAGACGATGAACTTGCCCTGCCCGCCCAGGCCGGCGCTCTTGAAGAAAGCCGGCCAGTCGATGCCGGGCGCGTTGGCGGAAAAGTCCTTCAAGGTCCACGTGTTGTTGCCTTTTTGGACATCGGCCGAATCTTCCCGCGTGGCGTGCGACTTGGCGATCGCCATTTCCAGTGCGAACACTTTCGCGGCGCGCGCATCGCTGTCGGCGTAGCCGGCCAGCTTCAGCATCGCGGCGATATGCTGCTGATACTTGACGCGCAGCTCCGCCATGCGCGTGCTGTCGGTCAGGTAGTAGGCGCGGTCAGGCATGCCGAGGCCGCCCTGCAGCAGGTACGGCGTGTTGCGCGACGGATCGGTCAGGCCCTGGGCCACCCACACGCCGAAGACATTCTCGGTGAAGAAGTTGGTATTGTTGAGCGGGTCGACGTCGGCGCGCACCGACGCGCCGAGCGCGCGCGTCAGTTCGGCCTTGTCGCGGATGGCGTCGATCTTCGCCAGAATTGGTTTGAGCGGCGCGGCGCCCTTCGCTTCGATCGCCGCCTCATCCATGTAGGTCTGGTAGAACGCGGCAACCTTCTTCGCTTCGGCGCTGGCTTTCTTGTCGGCGTTAATCGTGTCGAACATCTTGACGATGCGCGCGTTGGTGTCCTCGGCGATGGCGGCGAATGCGCCCCAGCTGCTGCGGTCCGCAGGTATCTCGGTCTTGTCGAGCCACTCGCGGTTGGCGTAGGTAAAGAAGTCGTCGCCCGGCAGCAGCGCCATGTTCGCTTGTGCCTGGGGCGCGGCGGCAGGCGTGCTTTGTGCAAAGGCAGGCGACGTGAAGAAGGCGGCGCTGCAAAGGGCGGCGCTGCAAAGGGCGACGCTGACGGCGGTCTTGATGGGAGTCCAGCTGGTTTTCATGATGTCCTTTTCCGTAAGAGATGACTTTTATTTGAGTGCGGCGCGCACTTGCGGCAACAGCCGCGCTTTAAGTGCGGCGCGGATGCGGATGCCGTTGCCGATCCGCTGCGCTTCGACCAGCGCGTCCGGACCGAAGTGTTGCTTGACGAACGACTCCATCTTGTCGGCATCGGCCTCCTTCGTCGAGCTGGCTACGATACCCGAAAACGCGCGGTTCTGGCTCATCGCATCCGTGTCCTTGGCCAGCGCCTCGCGGTTGGCGACGGCGAAGTCCCAGGCCTGGTCGATGTGGCCATTGCCGGCCACCATCGGCGCCATCATCGTGGTTACCTGCGGCGGCAATTGCCGCGACAACGACAGCTGCAGCGTGCGCGCGCTCAGCGCCGGATCGCGCGCGCTTGCCAGCGCCCCGCTCAGGCGGTTGCGTTCCTCGGTGCTTTGCGTTTGCAGCACGCGCGCGGTGAGCGCATCGTAGGTGGCCTGGTCGGCGCTGCGGCCGGCGCCGCGCACGACGAAGTCGATCATCGACGGGCTGACGCTGGCCGGATCGGCCAGGTAGCGCGCAAAGCGGCTGCGCGCCTGGGCGACGGCGGCGGGGTCGCCGGCGCGCTCGAGCATGCCGGCCAGGCGCGAGCGCAGCTGGCGGTCTTCCGCCGGCTCGCCGGCCCGCTCGTCCCAGCCGAGCTTGGCGAACTTCGGGCTGACGAGCGCGATGATGAAGCGGTACACCTGCGCCTGCTCCGGCTCGCCGGCGGTCAGGCGCTCGAGCGTGCCGAGGTTGTCGAGGATGCCGCTCCATACCGCGAAGCGCGGCTCGTCGCCGTAGCGCGAGATCAGCTTGACGTAGCTGTCGAGCTGCATGCGGCCGGCCATCACCATGCCCCAGGCGTCGCTTTGCAATTTGAGGCGCGTGGTGTCGGTCAGCTTGCCGGCCTGGTTGGCCAGCGCGTCGAACGACGCCTGGTCGTATTGCACGCGGAAAAAGCCGACGCTGGCCGGATCGACCACCAGGGTGCCGTCGCAACTGCCCTGCATCACCGTCGTGCTTGGGCCCGACAGCAAGGTGTAATACGCCTTGCCGTTGACGGTGCCGACCTGCACCGGCACGTTCCACAGGCGCTTTTGTGTGGCCGGCTCGTCGAGGCGGAACTGTTCCTGCGACAAGGTCACCTTGCGCTTGCCGCCCTCGCACGCCTGTTCCACCTTCACCAGCGGAAAGCCCGGCTGGGTCGTCCAGTCGGAAGCCAGTTTCTCAACCGGCTTGCCAGATGCTTTTTCCAGCGCAATCCACAGGTCGGCACTGGTGGTGTTGGAATACTGGTGCCTGGCCATGTACGCGCGGATACCCTTGCGGAACGGCTCCTCGCCGAGGTAGGCCTCGAGCATGCGCAGGAAAGCCTGGCCCTTGCCATAGGTAATCGCGTCGAACGCGTTGGCCGCTTGCGCCTCGTTAAGGATCGGCGTCTGGATCGGGTGCGTGGTCTTGCGGGCGTCGAGATTGAGCACCGACTCGCGGTCGACCTGGTCGTCGAGGAAAGGCCGCCACTCGGGGTGGAAGTGCTCGGTGGCCTTGCCTGCCATCCAGGAGGCGAAGCCTTCGTTGAGCCACAGGTTGTCCCACCACGCCATCGTCACCAGGTTGCCGAACCACTGGTGCGCCACTTCATGCGCGTTGACCTTGAATGTCAGCTGGCGCGTGCTTTCGGTGCTGGTCTTCGGGTCAAACAGCAGCGCGGCGTCGTTATAGACGATGCCGCCCCAATTTTCCATCGCGCCATTGAAGCCGCCCGGAATGGCGATCTGGTCGAGCTTGGCGAGCGGGTATGGCACGCCGAAGTAATTGTTGTAGTAGCGCAGCACGTCGCGCGTGACCGCCATCGGGTAGGCCGCCGAACCGAGCTTGCCGGCGGTGGTGACGATGCCGAGGTCGACGCCGTCTTGCTTGCCGACTAGCCTTTCGAGCTCGCCGGCGACCAGCACCACCAGGTAGCTTGGCATCTTTGGCGTGACGCCAAACGAGAAGCGCTGCAGGCCGCCGTCGAGCTTTTCGAGCTTTTCGACCGGCGTGTTGGAATAGGCCTTGAAGCTGGCCGGCACGTCCACCGTCAGCTTGAAGGTGGCGCGAAACGACGGCTCGTCCCAGGTCGGCAGCAGGCGCCGCGCGTCGGTCGGCTCCATCGTGGTGGCGATCATCTTCTTGTCGGCGCCGCCCACTTTGTAATCCATGTGGAACATGCCGCGCGCCTCGCGGTTGATCAGGCCGTGGAATTTAAGCGCCAGCTTGTAGCGTCCCGGCGCCAGCGGCCGCGTCAGGTCGAAGCTGAGCGTTTCCTGCGCCTTGTCGAGCTGGGGCGTGAGCTTGATCTCGCCGATGTCGCGGCCGGACAGGCTGGCGCTGTCGATCTCGAGGTTGACGGCGTTGAGCATGATCTTCGAGGTCGCGCTGAGCACGTCGATTTCCACCGTCTGCGCGCCGAGGAAGGTGTTGTCGGCAATATTAGGCACCAGGTGAGCGGCGTACTGCACCGGCACCACGTCTTTCGGCAGTTTGCCGGGCGTGGCGGCGAATTTGTACGGCGCCTCGGCATGGGCGGCGAGGGCCGCCACGGCGAGCGCGGCAGCACCGGCAAGGTGCTTGGGTTGAAAATGTCTCATGAAGATCCTTTTCTTGTTCTGGTCGATGACGGTGGCGTACGCGCCGAGCATGCACTGTAGGGAAAGCGCGGCAGCGCCGGGCGACAAATGCGACGAACTGCATAGACATGGGGCAGAACGTCGAAACCGCGGAATGGCCGTTGAACGGCGTGGCGAATCGGCTAAGGTTTCTTTCCCGCGTAACAAATTGAAATAATTTTTTGATTAATTTCAAAAAAAACCTAAAGTTGTGCTCAGGCGCACCGTTATGTAGGGACACGCGGTGATCCGCTCTAATTTTTTAGCTGGTGTAATGATGACATCCAACGACGTTCTCTCGATGTACGAAAACCTTGCAGGGCTGACAGCAAAGATGTCGCTGGCAGCACAGGCAGGTGATTGGAACGCGCTTTCCAACATGGAACAGCAGTGCGCCAGCCACGCCGCGGCCATCGACAGCGGCGTGCCGGCCCTGTCGGGCGCGCCACGGATGCGCAAGATCGACCTGCTCAAGCAGATCATGGCCAACGACCGCGCAATCCGCGACGCGACCGAGCCATGGATGGGCCAGCTGGAAAAGGCGATGGCCGCCCACTGAGCACCAGATACATAAAAAAAGCGCCCCGCGGGGCGCTATTTTTATGCCGGTTCCTGGTGGAACCCGCTGAATGGGGGAGAGCGAACACCAGGTATCTCCTGGTGTCGCCTCGTGCCGGTTGCATCCGGCGTCCGCGAGCACATCGTTGGCCCAACAGACCGCTTCCGGGACAGGCGTTTCTTCAACGTTCATCTGCTTGCCGCGCCACACTATCGTTGGTGGCTGCGCCAGATCCTTGCCGCGTTTTTTGTGTTCCCTCAGGAGCACGGAAATAAGTATAGCGCAAAAAGCAAGCTTGTGTAGACAAGCGTGTGCGCGCCTCTCTTTTTAGCAACATTTCCTAAAAATTATCCTGCGGCGGGCTCTTCTGCAGTGGTCAGGCTGAACTCGTTCTTGGCTGGCAGCAGCCGGTTCTTGACGCTGGCGATGAAGCCCAGGCCGACTTTCGCCTGCGGCTTCACCTTGGTCGCGTTGCGTTTGCGCGTCAGTAACAGTAACAGCAAGCCGATCAGCACGAACACGACGGCGCCGGCCACGCCGATGAACAACCACGGCGTCGAGCCGGCTGGCTTGGCCTCCGGCGCACCCATTGGGGTCAGCTTGGACGGCAGTGGCTTTGGCGCAGCCGTCGCCACGGCGGGCGCCGCCACGGCCGGCACCAGGGCGCCGGCCTGCATCGCCACCGTCAGGCGCTTGACTTTCTCTTCGAGATCGAGAATCTGGGTCTTCAGCGCGACGTTCTTGGCGTCGAGCGCGGTACAGCTAGCGATCTGGGCGGCGCTAAATTGCGCGACGCAGGCAGCCGGCGCGACCGGTGAAGCAGCGCGCAGGATCGGCGCGACGATTGGCGCACGCACCGGCGGCGGCGGCGGCGCCGCCGCCGCGATCACCTCCGCCGCAGGCGGCGGCGCCGGGCTTGGATCGGCCTTCAGCCACAAGGTCACCTGGCGTACCGAGCGCTGGCCGTTTTCGATCAGCTCGAAAAACACGTTGACCAGCTCCGACTCGACCCGGCGCGGCGAGGAAATGCGCAGGTAGCGCTTGCCCTCGCGCTGGATGACGGAAATGCTCGCTCCCGTCAGCGCCGGATGCATGGCGATGTTGGCGCCGCGGTAGACGTCCATGTCGGCCAAAGCCGCCTGCAGCGGCGCCTTGTCATTCTCCATCCCGTTCAGCTCGATGTCGGCCGACAAGGGCTGGCCGATGTGCGAGCGCACCCGCGTCTCTCCCAACTCGACCGAATGCGCGCCGGCGGAGGCAAGCAAGGCAAGAAAGGCAAGGACGGCGTAAGGGCGTTGACGCATATAGTTGGACTCGATCGGCTGGTAATTGTTGGATGTCAAAATCGGCACTCCCAGCGTCGTTAACGGAGCGTTGGAGTAAACTCTTTAATACTATCCTCACCAAGAACAGGAATCGAGCATGGAAAGCAGAATCGAAAAGGACAGTTTCGGGCCGATCGAGGTGCCTTCCGCTCGTTTATGGGGGGCGCAGACGCAGCGCTCGCTCGAACACTTCCATATTTCGTCGGAGCGGATGGCGCCCGAACTGATCGCCGCGCTGGCCCAGGTCAAGCGCGCCGCGGCCGCCGTGAACCGGTCGCTCGGCCTGCTCAAGGACGAACCGGCCGCCGCCATCATCGGCGCCGCCGACGAAGTGCTGGCAGGGCAACATCCGGACGAGTTTCCGCTGGCCGTCTGGCAGACCGGCTCCGGCACTCAGACCAACATGAACATGAACGAAGTGCTGGCCAACCGCGGCTCCGAGCTGATGAACGGCGCACGCGGCGAAGGCCGCCTGCTGCATCCGAACGACCAGGTCAACCTGGGCCAGTCGTCGAACGACATCTTCCCGACGGCAATGCACGTGGCGGCGGCGGGCGCCGTCGCGCAGGCACTGCTGCCGGCGCTGGCGAAGCTGCGCGCCACGTTCGAAGGCAAGGCGCGCCAGTTCGCCGACATCGTCAAGATCGGCCGCACCCACCTGCAGGACGCAACGCCGCTGACCCTGGGCCAGGAGTTCTCCGGCTATGTCGCCCAGCTCGAGTATGCCGAGCAACTGATCCGCGGCGCCCTGCCCGGCCTGCTGCTGCTGGCCGCCGGCGGCACCGCGGTCGGCACCGGCCTGAACGCCCATCCCGATTTTGCCAACCGCATCGCGGCCGAACTGGGGTCGCGCACCGGCCTGCAGTTCAAGACGGCGCCGAACAAGTTTGCCGCGCTGGCCGGCCACGACGCACTGGTGGCCGTCCATGGCGCCATGAAAACCTTGGCCACCGCGCTGATGAAAATTGCCAACGACGTGCGCTGGATGGCATCGGGACCGCGCTCCGGGCTGGGCGAAATTACCATCCCGGAAAACGAGCCGGGCAGCTCCATCATGCCGGGCAAGGTCAATCCGACCCAGTGCGAGGCGCTGACGATGCTGTGCTGCCAGGTGTTCGGTAACGACGTCGCCATCACCATCGGCGGCGCTTCCGGCAACTTCGAACTGAACGTCTTCAAGCCGATGATCGCGCATAATTTTCTGCAAAGCGCCCGCCTGCTGGCCGACGGCATGCGCTCGTTCGACGATCACTGTGCCCATGGCATCGAACCGAACCGCACCCGCATTGCCGAGCTGATGGAGCGCTCGCTGATGCTCGTCACCGCGCTGGCGCCGCACATCGGCTACGACCGCGCGGCGCAGATTGCGAAACTGGCACAGCACGACGGCACCACGCTGAAGGAAGCGGCGCTGCAGCTTGGCTTTGTGACCGAGCAGCAATTCGACCAGTGGATTGTGCCGCTCGAGATGACCCGGCCCGGGCCGGGATAAAATCCTCGCGCGTGTTGCGCACTGTGCGTTATCGAACGATCATTTAATTTTTACAAGGATAAGATGCAAAAACTTACTTTCGAACTGAATTCCGAATTTGTCGAAGTCAACCAGCTGCTGAAGTTATCCGGCCTGGTCGACAGCGGCGGCGCCGGCAAGAACCTCGTTGCCAGCGGCGCGGTGTCGGTCGACGGCAAAAAGGAATTACGCAAGACCGCGAAAATCCGCGCCGGCCAGACCGTCAGCGTGGGCGACGTGCGCATTAGCGTGATTGCCGGAAATGCCGACGGCGCCTGACATGCGCGGCGGCAGTACAAAGGTAAAATGCAGGCGAGCGGTTCCTGTCATTTGCGTGGACACAAAATGACCTGGCCTTGCTTGCTTATATCATAAGACGTGATCAACCGGCCCCTAAGGTGACCGCCATGAATAGGCCCGAACACAGCCCGCAAACCCAGGTACGACTCATCGGCGACTTGCGCCTGGTGATCGATAACGCTGAAGAACTGCTGAAAAGTACCGATCGGTACACCAGCCAGCTGTACCAGAGCGCGCGCGCCAAGCTGGCGCTGGCCCTGTCGGCGGCGACCGAAGAGCTGGCCCGTTTCGAGGACGCCCAGCTCGAACGCATGATCCTTGCCGCCGAGGCATCTAGCGCCCGGCACGGCGATAAAAGCGGCGAAGCGCGCGTGTTCCGCGCATTTCACTGAAACGCGGCTGCTTGCAAGTCCGCGCGGCGCCCTGACGGCGCCGTTTTCAATTCGCAACATAACCGAATTCTTCACCAGTAGCGCGACTGCCAATAAAAAAGCCGGCGCTTCCAAAGGAAGATGCCGGCTTCGATGCGGCGTGTCTTTATCAGGCAGTGGTGTTGATCTTGCTGCCCAGGTGAGCCGGCAGGTTTTGTGGGGCTGGCACGGCCGTGATCGAGTTGATCAGTTGGGCGGCGGTCGAGCTTTCGATCTGCTGCGCCTTCTTCAGGACCGCAATGCCGACCTCCTGCTTGGTGCCGGTCTCGGCAATGCTGCTTGCCAGTTTGGCCATTCCTGCAATATCCATGTCGGTCTCCATTTGATGGGCTATCCATTCTTAACGGACGCCTTCGAGGAAACTTTAGGATCGCGCGGCAACAACACCAGCAAGCCACTCGAGCACTTGGTCGGGCCGGTTCAGGTCCAGCCAGGACAACCGCGCCGGCGCCGTGTCCGGACGCGGCGCATCCGATGCCACGGCGACAACGTTTGCATCCTCGATGAACAGCGCCGGCTTGCCCAGCGCGGGCCGGTACACTTCGAGTTTGTCGACCGCTTCCCACTTGTAGCCTTCGACCAGGGTCAGGTCGGCCGGCGCCAGGCGCGCCACCAGGTCGGACAGTGCCGGCTCGGCGGCCCCGCGCAGTTCGCGCACGACCGACAAGCGGAACGGCGACGCCAGCATCACCTCGGCGGCGCCGGCCATGCGCAGGCGCGCGCTGTCCTTGCGCGGCGGCTCGAGCAGCACATCGTGGTGGCTATGCTTGATGACGTTGACGCGCAGCCCGCGCGCGGCCAGTTGTGCGATCAGGTATTCCAGCAGCGTCGTCTTGCCGCTGCCGGACCAGCCGACCACGGCGACGATGGGATCAGTACGGGACTCGATAGCGGTATCCATTGAAATTCATGACGGCCTCCTTCGGCAACAGCTTCTCGAGCACCAGCCCGGGAGCGACTTCCTCGCCTTCGCGGCGCAGCGCCTTGTCGATCAACAGCAGGCGGTCGGCCGGGTTCTTCGAGTACATGTAGCCGCCGAAGGTCAGCGGCGGCACCGTGCGCTGGATCGCCTCGGGCAGCTCGCGCAGCGTCGGCAAGCGCTCGTCGTCGGCCGCGGACGGCGCCGGCGCGGCGGCCTTTGCAGGCGCCGGCGCGGTCACCGGCAAGGCGGCCTTCACCGAAGCCGGCGGTGGCGAACGTGGAGCGGCACGCGCCGGCTCCGGCGAAGAAGGCGGCACCATTGCCAGCGGGGGCGCGACGGCGGCCATCGCCGGCGGCGGCGCCGCGACCGCTGCCACCGGCGGCGGCGTCGCCGCCAGCACCGCCACGGCCGGCGCCGGAACGGCCGACATCAGGCGCCAGGCCAGCAGCGCCAGCGCCAACGCCAGTGCGGCGGCCGACAGCGCGATCCAGACTGGCCGCCGGCTCGACCGGCCATCGGCCCGCGGCGCCGCGCCGACCGCGATCGCGTTGATCGTCGGCGCGCTGCCCAATTGCCGTTCGGCCTGCGACTTCTTCAGCGCTTCCAGAATATACGACATCTTATTTCCCCTGCCCGTTAGCCGCCAGCAGGCGCGGTTCGGCCACGCCGCTCAGCTGCGACAGCCGCATCCACGTGCGTGGTCCGGTCACGCCGTCGGCCTTCAAATGCTGCGCGGCCTGGAATTCGCGCAGCAGCTTGCGCATGCGAGCGTCCAGCGGCTGGTCCGCTTGCGGCGCCGCGATGCCGTTCAACTGCGCCAGGCGCGCCCCGATCCAGTCGACGTCCGGGCCGCTCAAGCCGAGCGCCACCTGGTCGCGAAAGCCGCGCGGCGCGGTCCAGAAGGTGGAGAACTCGCCGTCGAAGCGCGCCGCCAGCGCCGCCACGCCAAGCGTGTGCGGCTTGCCGTTCACGCGCAGCGTCGCCGTATTGTCGTCGAGCGCGGTAAGCACCGCGTAGCCGACTTGCCGGCCGTCGTGCAGCGTGAGGATGGCCGGCCGATCGAGCAGGCGCAGTTCGTACAGGCTGCCCTTGCCCTGGTAGCAGCGCAGGTTCAGCTTCAGCGCGGCCTGGCAAGGCTCGCCCGCCGGCAGCGGCTTGCCCCACAGGCCGCCCAGTTCGCGCAGCGCGTCGCTGCTGCTGGCGTAGGCAGGCGTCACGGCAGGCGCAGGCGGCGGTGTTTTGACCGCCGGCGCCGGCGCGGCCTTCGCCGCCACGGTCGGCGGCGCCGCGGTTTTTTGCGGCATCAGCTGCCACGCGGCGGCGCCACTGACGGCGGCGCCGGCCAGCAGCGCGGCGCCAACCAGCGGCCAGCGGCGCGCCGGCGCTTGCGGGCCGGCGACGACGGCGAACACTTCGCCGGCCGCCTTGCGCACGATGGCGCGCGTGACCACGCTGCTGTTTTCGACATAGGCGCCAAGCAGCGCGCGGTCGCACAGCAGGTTGATCCGGCGCGGCACGCCTTTGGTGAGGCGGTAGATCGTGCCCATCAGCGCGCGCGGGAACGGCGACGCCGCCCCAGCGCCGGCCACCGCCAGGCGATGCGCGACGTAGCTGGCGGTCTCGCTTTCGGTCAGCGAGCCAAGGTGATAGCGGGCGATGACGCGCTGCGCCAGCTGTTCGAGCTCGGGCCGCGCCAGCATCGCGCGCAGTTCCGGCTGGCCGATCAGGATAATCTGCAGCAGCTTGCGCTCGCTCGTTTCGAGGTTGGTCAGCAGGCGCAGTTGTTCGAGCACGTCGGCCGACAGGTTCTGCGCCTCGTCGATCACCAGCACGTTGTTCTGGCCCTGCGCGTGGCTCTCGAGCAGGTAGCCGTTGATGGCGTCGACATAACTCTTGACGCTGACGGCGCCGGCGCCGGGCGCGGCCAGCACGATGCCGAATTCGTCGCAGATCGACAGCAGCAGCTCCTCGACCGACAGCTTCGGATTGAAGATGTAGGCAAGCTTGCAGTTGGCCGGAATCTGCTCCATGAAGCAGCGGCACACGGTGGTCTTGCCGGCGCCGATTTCGCCCGTCAGCAGGACGAAGCCACCGCCGCTGCCGACCCCGTACAGCAGGTGCGCCAGCGCCTCGCGATGGCGTTCGCTCATGAACAGGTAGCGCGGATCGGGCGCGATCGAAAACGGCGGCTGCTTCAGGTTGAAGTATTGCGTGTACATGGATTCCCTAGCGCGCCACGGGCAGCGGCTTGTACTTGGCGCAGTAGATTTTCGACTTGTCGTTGAAGTAGACGATCTGGCTGCCCGGGCCGGAGGCGCGCACCGGGAATGCCGAGCCGTCCAGCGCGCGGTGACGGGTGCCGACGGCGGCGCGGATCGCTTCCTCGAGCTTGTCGGGCGGACTCAGTGTGACGGCGCCGATGAATACGAGCTCGCTGGTGTCGTCGCTGACGACGATGTCGGTGACCGTCGCGCCCCACAAAGTGCCCTCGGTCTTGAACCAGAACGCGCCGCCTTCGTGCTTGTAGGACGGGCCGAAAGCGCTCGACAGGTAGGAGTAGAAATAGGCGTTATCGAGGTGACTGCGGCACAGCACCGCGTTGCCGATCACCGGGCCGAAGGTGGACGGCAGCGGACCGGCGCCGGCCGGCGGCGGCGCGGCGAGCCACAGCAGCGCCGCGGCGAGGGCCGCGCGCGCTGCTGTGGTTCCCGGGCCGGCGTGCTGGCGCATCGATATGCGGCGCGATTACTGGCGCGAGCGCTCTTCTTTCTTGACCTTCTTGGCTTCCTTCTTTTCCTTCATGGTCTTGGCCGGTTCCTTCTTGGTCTCTTTTTTGTTGTCTTGTGCTTTGGTCATGGCAGGCTCCTGGTTTTTGCGTAGGTGGGTATCGCCTCCATTATGACACCGCACGGCGAGCCGACGCCATTAATACCGCAAACGCTAGCCCTGCGCGCCGCGCGCGCCGCTGCTGCGAAAGGCGCCGCGGTGCTCGTCGAGCCAGCGCTCGGACAGCTGCCGGTTATCGTGCTGCCACGGATGGAACGACGGCGCCAGGTAGCGCAGCGACGGCAGCAGCAGGTGCCAGAAGATGCCGTCGCGTCCCAGCCAGGTGCGGCACGCGCTGATCCAGGTGCGCGCCTTCCACAGCTGGCCGTCGCGCCGCAGGTTGTCGGCGGTTTGCCAGAAGATGTCGAAGGCAAGGAAGAAGCTGGCCTGCATATACACCAGCACCCGCGGCACGTAGCGCCCGCCGATGGCGCGATAGACGTCGATGGCGACGGCCTTGTGCTCGTTCTCCTCGGCCGCGTGCCAGCTCCATAGCAGGTGCATGTCCGGTTCGGCGCCTTCCATCCAGCTCGGCAGCGCCAGCACGCCGTCGGCCAGCATGGCCGTGTAGTGCTCGATGGCGCAGGTGGCCGCCACCCGGATTTCCGGGCCGGCGCGCGACACCCGCTGCAGCCGCCGGCCGATGCTCGGCCCGCACACGAACACCAGTCCCTGCGCCGCCAGCACGCGGTTGTACTGCGCGTGGACGAAACGGTGGCTGGCCTCCTGGCCGATGAATTCGCGAATCTCGGCGCGCATGGCGGGATCGGGCAGCATCGCCTCGGGGATCGCACGCACGCTGTCGATGAACGATTGTTCGCCGAGCGGAAAAGTCATCGACAGTGCATTGAACAACTGGGTGCGGTATGGATCGCCGCCCAGCCAGTGGCGGCCGAAGCCTTTCGACAGGTCGACGTTGAGCTTGCGCACCGTGAGCGTGGCCATGGCTTGCCTCGAAGGGAAGTTAAGTGACGAATATTGTTGCGACTTCCTTAACTATACACGCGCGGTGGACGACCGCATGCGCCGTCGGGGCTAAGCGTCAGGCAGCCACGGGTCGCGCTCCGGATGGGGGAACTGCGCGTTCATGAAATCGACGAAGCTGCGCACCTTGGCCGACAGCAGGCGCCGGCTCGGGTACACCATGCGCACCGACAGGTCGCCCAGGTGGTGGCCGCGCAGCAGCTGCACCAGCCGCCCGCTTTCAAGGTCGCCTTCAAGCGTGAACGACGAGCGCACCATGATGCCCATGCCGGCCAGCGCCGCCTGGCGCAGCACGGCGCCGCTGTTCGACACCATGCGGCTGACGATCGGCACATTGATCTGCTGGTTGTCCCACTCCACCGGCCACGAATGGCGCAGCTGCTCGAAGGCGAAATTGAGGCAGTCGTGCTGCGACACTTCGGCCGCCGTGGCCGGCGCGCCGCGGCGCGCGATGTAGTCGGGCGAGGCGCACAGCACCACGCTCGACGTGGCCAGCCGGCGCGCGATCATGCTGGCGTCGAATTTTTGCAGGCCGATGAAGATGCCGACGTCGAAGCCCTCCTCGACGAGGTCGACCGCGTGGTCGGCCAGCGTGACGTCGAGCACGACGTCGGGCATCGACTGCGCGTAGAGCGGCAGCAGCATGGCCAGCTGCGACTGGCCGAAGCCGGGGTGGCAGTAGATGCGCAGCGTGCCGCTCGGCTTGCGCGAACTCGATGACGCCAGCGCGTCGGCGTCGTCGATGTCGGACAGGATCTGGCGCACCCGTTCCAGGTACTGCTGGCCCGTTTCGGTCAGCGACAGGCGCCGCGTCGTGCGGTTGAGCAAGCGCGTGCCCAGGTGCGCCTCGAGGTCGGCGACATTGCGCGTGACCACCGTGGCCGACATCTCCAGCGCTTCGGCGGCGCGCGCAAAGCTGCCCTGCTCGACGACTTTGGCGAACACGCGCATCGATACCAGCCTGTCCATCCGCCACTCCTTGTTCATTATTGCGAATTCCGCAATTATCTATTGCGATTATTCGCCTTTTTTGCGGAACATGCAATGCGTACACTGGATTCATTGGCTCACCGATAACCGCAACAGGAGAAACACCATGACCGTTCAAAAATTCCTCGCCGCCGCCGCCGTGTTCGTTGCCGCAGGTTCCGCGTTTGCCGCCGACGCCACCGTCGCCGCCCCGGCGGCCGCCAGCGCCGCCTCGGCCGTACTGGCCGCCAACCTGAACCTGCCGGTCGTCAGCATCACCAAGAACGCCGGCGCCACCCGCGCCGAAGTGCGCGCCGAGGCAGTCCAGTTCGTCAAGAACCACAAGACCGCCCTCGCCGTCCAGCTCGAGCAGTACAAGAACTAACTGCCCCGGGGGTCAGTGCCGACAATCGGACACGGCCCCATCCGTCGCACGCTGCCCTTTGCTGCCGCCAGGCGAGCAAAAGATCGGCCTGCGGCGGCACTGTCATTGTGATAATGTGAGCGGCGGCGTGCCTTCAGGGCGCGCCGCCGCTCTGCCATCGTGCCTAACTGCCCCGGGGGTCAGTGCCGACAATCGGACACGGCCCCATCCGTCGCACGCTGCCCTTTGCTGCCGCCAGGCGAGCAAAAGATCGGCCTGCGGCGGCACTGTCATTGTGATAAT
>NZ_JAFCWM010000019.1:0-94234 GCF_049897565.1 Massilia sp. TWR1-2-2
AGTAGAATCAAAAATTCACACTGCAGGCCGCGCTTCTAAATTGATGTCAAGTGTTTTTGTGTCTACGTTGAAAATAAACCATCTAACTGCACATTAAATGATAACTTGGGTGGATTGGGCCGCCGCCGCCCGCACCAACGGCGCCGAGATCCACATCGATTCGTCACGCCAGAAAGTGCTGGTGGTTGACGACAATCGCGACGCCTGCGAATCGCTGCAGGTGTTGTTCGAAATGGAGAACTGCCAGGTATCGACCGCTTACGATGGACAGGAAGCGGTGATCGCTGCACAGCAGGCGATGCCGGACTTGATCGTCATGGACCTGGGCATGCCGCACATGGATGGCTACGAGGCGGCGCGCCGCATCCGCTGCCAGCCCGGTTCGAAGGAAGTGTTGATGATCGCCGTGACCGGCTGGGGCCAGAGCGACGCGCGCCAGCGCACGATGGAAGCGGGCTTCGATCACCACCTGATCAAGCCGGTCGACTTCACCGAAATCAAGCAGCTCGCCAACGCCCAGCTGCTCAAGCGCCAGCAGTTGCGGAGCGCCTCGTAGGATTCACTTCCACTCGCCGCGCAGATCCTTGACCTGCTGGTGCAAGTACTCCGGCGTCGCTTGCTGTGGCGCCACCGGCGCGCCGACGGCCAGCGCCAGCCTCGAACGGGGGCCGCGCGTGAAGGAACGCTCGAACGGGTTGCCCGGATCACGCGTCAGCAGGCTGCCCCACAAGCCGCGCAGCGCCATCGGGATTACCGGCACCTTGCTGCGCTCGATGATCTTGACGATCCCGCCGCGAAACTCGTTCATCTCGCCGTCGCGGGTCAGCTTCCCCTCCGGAAAAATGCACACCAGGTCGCCCTCGTGCAGCGCCTGCGCGATATCGATGTACGCCTTCTCCATCAGCCACGGGTCTTCCTTGGCCGGCGCAATCGGGATCGCCTTCGCGGTGCGGAATATCCAGCCGAGCACGGGCATCTTGAAGATCTTATGGTCCATCACGAAGCGGATCGGCCGCGGACTGGCCGCGCCGATGACGATCGCATCGACATAGCTGACGTGGTTGCATACCAGGACGGCCGCGCCCTCGTCCGGGATGCGGTCGACGTCGACGATCTTCACGCGGTGAATCGTGTGGATCAGCAGCCAGGCCAGGAAGCGCATCAAGAATTCCGGCACCAGCGAGAAGATGTAGACCGCGACCAGCGCGTTGAGGATGGCGGTGGCGAGGAACATCTGCGGGATCGTCGCGCCCATCTTCAGCAGCACCATCGCCATCAGGGCCGACGCGACCATGAACAGCGCGTTCATGATGTTCATGCCGGCGATGGTGCGCGATACGTGGGCCGGGTCGCAGCGCGTCTGGATCAGCGCGAACAGCGGCACGATGAAAAAGCCGCCGAATACGCCGATCATGACGATGTCGGCGAGGATGCGCCAGACGCCAGGCTGCGCCAGCAGGCCGGCGACGTCGACGGCGGCGGTGTTGGTGTAACCGAGGCTGGCCAGGTAAAGGTCGATGCCGAACACCGACAGGCCGATCGAGCCGAACGGCACCAGGCCGATTTCGACCTTGCGGCCGGACAGGCGCTCGCACAGCAGCGAGCCGGTGCCGATCCCCAGCGAGAACACCGTCAGCAGCAGGACGAACACGCCATGGTCGCCGTGCAGGTAATCCTTGGCATACACCGGAAACTGCGACAGCATCAGCGCGCCGTAAAACCAGAACCACGAATTACCCAGCATCGACAGGAACACGGTGCGGTTCTGGCGCGAGAAAGACAGGTTGCGCAGCGATTCGGCAAACGGGTTGCGGCTGATCTCGAGCGAGGGCGCCGGCGCCGGCGACAGCGGAATGCGGTAGCTGGCGACGAGGCCAATCACCGCCACCAGCAGCGTGCTGGCGGCGACAAGCTGGATGCCGTAAGGCTTTTGCGAGACGAGCAGCGCGCCGACCACTTCACCAAGCAGGATGCCGACAAAGGTGCCCATCTCGATGACGCCATTGCCGCCGACGAGTTCTTCAGGCTTCAGGTTTTGCGGCAGGTAGGCGTACTTGACAGGGCCGAACAGTGTCGAATGGACGCCCATGCCGACCAGCGCGACGACCAGTACCCAAAGCGAGTGGCTCATCCAGCCGATGCCGGCCACCAGCATGATCGCCACTTCGAACCATTTGACGGCGCGCGCCAGGCGCGACTTTTCGACCTTGTCGGCGATCTGGCCGGCGGTGGCCGAAAACACCACGAACGGCAGGATGAACAGCGCCGGCAGCACGATGTTGAGGGTGGCCGGGCTGACCGAGGTCCAGCTGATCGCCTCGAACGTGAGCATCACCAGCAGCGCCGTCTTGAACAGGTTGTCGTTGAAGGCGCCAAAAAACTGGGTCCAGAAAAACGGCGCGAAGCGGCGCTGCGACAACAGGGAAAACTGGCTCGGCTGGCTCATGCTGGGGCGCTCTTGGAAGGTAAGACCGTAAAGTAACTCACATCGCCGGCATAGACAAATAAAGTTTCCCAAGGTTATGCGGGTGCGCAAGCCGATACGTCTGGTAGCGCACTTCGATACTTGGCGCTTAGCGCTTGAACAAGGAAGCGAAAGCGCGAATGATGCTTTTGCCAACCCGGCATGACTGAAGAAAGCGCGACGATGAAACAGATCCTCCTGATGCTGCTGCTGTGCCTTTCCGGCCACGCCGGCGCCGCCGGCCAGCAAGGCAGCACCGACCTGTCGAACGCCTCCGAACTGGCGGCCGAGGGGTCGGCGCTGATCGTCTACGGGTCGCTGTCGGCGGTGGCCGCTTCCGGCACGGCAGTCGTCGCAAGCGTCGAAGCGGCCGGCGACGCCAGCGTCGTGGTGCTGGTCGGCGCGTCCGACGCCTCGCAGGCGGCGCTGCGCCTGAGCGGGCAAGTCGCGCGCGGCGCGGCGCTGGCGGTGGGCGCCTCGGTGAGCGTGGTGGCCACGTCGACCGGCTACTTGCTGGTCGCCGCCGGCAAGGTAATCGCCTTTATTCCGAATGAACTGGGCAAGGCGCTGCTGCACCACTCGCGCGTCGCGACCAGGCTCTGAGCATGACGCGCCTGCTGATATTGTGGCTGCTGGCTGCCGTGCTGGCCGCCGGCGAGGCGAACGCCGGCACGCCGTGCGAACCGAAGAAGGCCGACGCCACCAACTTCATCAAGGCGATGAAGCTGGCCGAGCGCACCATGACGGCGCTCGACAAATCGGGCGCCCAAGTCGCGCTGATTGCACGCGCCGGCCAGGACCTGTCGAAGTACGGCCTGCGTTATTCGCACATGGGCTATGTGTGGCGCGACCATCCGCAAGGACGCTGGCTGGTGGTGCATGAATTGAACCAGTGCGGCAGCGCGCGCTCGGCGCTGTTCGACGAAGGCCTCGGCAATTTCTTCCTCGACGATATGCACGCCTACGAAACGCGCATCGTCGTGCCTGGTTCCGCCGCGCAGGCACGCATCGTCGCGATGCTGGCGTCGACCACGCCGCTGCGGCTGCACGATGGCCGCTACAACATGGTCGCCTTCGCGTATTCGACCGACTACCAGAACTCGAACCAGTGGCTGCTCGAGACCTACGCGGCGAGCGTGTCGGACATGCCGATCGACGGGCGCGCGCAGGCGCAGGCCTGGCTCAAGCTGGCGGCGTACGAGCCGATCACGCTCGACATCCCCGCCATGACGCGCCTGGGCGCGCGCATGTTTCGCGCCAGCGTCTCGTTCGATGACCATCCGTTCGAGCGGCGCATGGCCGGCAAGATCGATACCGTGACGGTCGACTCGGTGCTGCGCTTCGTGCACCAGCGCGACCCGCATGCCTGGGAGATTGTGGTCATGCTACCGCGCTAGGTTTGCGTCGCGCTACGCTTCTTCAACCGGGGTCAGTGCCGACATTCGGACCCGGCCTCGACCATATTGCAGCGCGATTGGTTGACGAATCGCTACTGAAACGGAAGCGCAGACTCCTCTACCGGGGTCAGTGCCGACATTCGGACACGGGCTCTTGCATGAACGGTAATTTCCGTTCATCGGAACAGGCGGGGACAGTACCGGACATCGATACGGAACGGTCGAGAGCCGCCGCCGACTTGGCGCCGGCGAGAGGGGACGATCTGCTCGCTAGAACGCAACGCGCGCAATAACGTGTCACTATGCGCGACTGAGATGCGACGAATCGATCCCGACGGGAGTGCTTACTCTCGTAGTGCGCCTTCAAATAGGCGAACAGCGCGGCTGACGGTTTTTGCGGAAACCCCGAAGTGGACACTGATCTCGGCCATCGTAAATGCTGTAGATCGGTATGCACGGGCCATTGCCGCTTCGCGGGGCGGAAACTTGGCCTCGTATTGCGCCAGCGTCAGCGCAGTGATTCTGCGCTGCGGCTTCGACACTGCTACGAGTGCAGCACGGGAGCGAGGCTCGCGATAGCGGGCAGAAAAATCATCGTCACCAAGCAACAGCTGGAACCGCGTGCGCCGCAAAGGACTCTCAATGCCCACGCCTGCAAAGACAAATTGCGCAAATGCATCCGCAGCCTCCTTGCCTTGACCAAACTGTCCGAGCAGCCATGCGGTCTCAAGCCAGATTGGTGCACAACTGCTATCAAGCATCGAATGGTAGCTGCTCCATCGCCACTCGTCGGGCCGTCCGACAATTCCTGCGCGCACGGGATTCAGCGCGATATAGCGCGCCAGTTCGAGCAGATGCGATTCCTTTTGGACCAGCACAGCGTGGTAGCGCCCCTGGAAGACATGCCCGACCTGCACGTGGCGGCGGTTAAATCGCTGGGCATATGCGCCGTTCAATTGGCGCATGCCCTGTGCGAGGTTGCCCTCTACCGTCTCGATCATCACGTGATAGTGATTCGTCATCTGGCAATATGCATGCACCACAAAATGAAATCTATCGCAAACGAGAGCAAGAACCTCGAGCCAAATTTGGCGATCGGTATCGTCACGATAGATGGGATTGAGTCGGTTGCCGCGCGCCGTAATATGGTAGAGCGCGCCGGGGATTTCGATTCTGAGCGGTCGGGTCATCAAAAGACTCTATCACCGGCGCGCGCGTACAAACATGAGCCAGCGCATGCCGGAAGATCGAACGTCGAGCAGCTGCGAGCCCCGTGTAGCTGACCCCGGTGTAGCTGACCCCGGAGTACTTAGGGATGCACCACGAATGCTCAGCTCGTGTCCGATTGTCGGCACTGACCCCGGTGGAGTTGCTCAGCTCGTGTCCGATTGTCGGCACTGACCCCGGTGGAGTTGACCCCGGTGGAGTTAAACGTGTTTTCGGGCTAGTTTTTTGTTCGACAGCCGGTACAGCGGGCCAATCAGCAGAACCACCGCGACCATGCGCGAGACGTGAAACGCGGTGACGATCGGCACGCCCAAGTGCAGCACGCGCGCCGTCAGCGACATCTCGGCGATGCCGCCAGGGGACGTGGCGAGGATCGCGGTGCCCGGGTTGATGCCGCCCAGCGCGGCCAGCGTGGCGCCGAAGCCCGCGCCCAGCGCCATCATCACCAGCGTGCAGGCGGCGCAGGCGGCCAGGAAGCGCGGCGCCGTGTGCGCGAAGCCAGGCGTGAAACGGGTGCCGAGCGAAATGCCGATGCATAGCTGGCCGCCGGCCACCATCCACTCCGGCAGGCGGCTCAGGTGCACGCCGCCGGCCGTGAGCCCGATGGCGACGAACAGCGGTCCGATCACCCAGGCATTCGGGACGTCGAGGCGCAAGCACGCCAGCCCACCCAGGCCGGTCAGGCAAATGAGCACCAGCAGCGCGCCGTAACTTACCGCCGTCGCGCCAGGGACGAACAGGTCGAGGCCCGGACCGAGCCCGTGCCCGGTCCACCAGCGCACCAGAAAGGGAATCGTCCCCACCACCATCATCAAGCGCAGGCTGTGCGAGGCGGCGACCCGGTCGACCGCGGCGCCGTGACGCTCGCCCTGGGTCGCCATTTCGGCGGCGCCGCCAACGGCCATCGCGAAGAACGCGGTGCAGCGGTCGGTGCCGGACAGGCAGTGCAGCAGCACGCCGGCGCCATATCCCAGCACGAGGGCAAATACGATCCCCAATACGATCCAGCCGGAGTACGACACCAGCGCGGCCACCACCGGGGCGGTAAAATACAGGCCGAGCGTGGTGCCGATGACCCACTGGCCGGCGGCGCGTATGCCGAGCGGCGCGCGCAGCGGCGCGCCAAACATGCAGGCGATCGCGGTGGCGAACAGCGGCCCGATCATCCACGGCAACGGCGTGTCGAGCCACACGCACAGCTGGGCGCCGGACAGCGCCAGCAGCAGCGCACCGACAAAAGCTACGCGCGGCTGCGGCTTCAAAACACCCAGAGCTTCTCGGCCGGCATCTGCAGCCAGTAGCTGCCGGCGTCAAGGCGGTATTTTGAATAGGCGCGCAAACTGAGCTCGCCGCGCACGAACAGGCACTCCCAGCGATCGCCCAGGTACATGCAGTGCAGCAGCGGCAGCTCGATCGCGTTCTCGACACGGATCGGGCTGATGCGCACCTCTTCGACCCGGATCAGCGGCTGCACGTCGCTGCCGGCGTTGGCGCCGCGCGCGCTGCCGTGCATCGTCACGCCCTCGACGTGCAACTGCACGCTGGCGCCGTTGCGGCTGACGACCTTGCCCGGCAGGCGGTTGTTACTGCCCATGAAATCGGCGGTGAACAGCGTATCGGGTGTCTCGTACATGCTTTGCGGGGTGCCCTGCTGTTCGATCTTGCCGTTATTGAGCAGCAGGATGCGGTCGGAGATGGCCATCGCCTCGGCCTGGTCGTGGGTGACCATCAGCGCCGAAAGCCCGAGCCGCACGATCAGTTCGCGCAGGAAGGCGCGCGCTTCCTCGCGCAGCTTGGCGTCAAGGTTCGACAGCGGCTCGTCGAGCAAAATCACCGGCGGGTTGTATACCAGCGCGCGCGCAATCGCCACGCGCTGCTGCTGGCCGCCGGACAGCTGGTGCGGATAGCGCTCACCGAGGTTCCCGAGGCCCAGCTGGGTCAGCACTTCCTTGACCTTGGCGGCGATGTCGGCCTTGCCCATCTTGCGCAGCTTGAGGCCATAGGCGACGTTGTCGAACACGGTCTTGTGCGGCCACAGCGCATACGACTGGAACACGAGGCCCAGGCTGCGCGCCTCGGCCGGCATTTCGTAGCCCTTGGCGCCGTCGAATACGCGGCGCTCGCCGATGTCGATGGCGCCGGCCTTTGGGGTTTCGAGGCCTGCCACCGCGCGCAGCAGCGTGGTCTTGCCGCTGCCGGAAGGGCCCAGAAGCGCGACCACTTCGCCGCGCTTGAGGTGCATCGAGACGCCCTTCAGGATCGGGTTGGCGTGCGCGCCGGTACCGTAGTCGAGGTGCAGGTCGTTGACGGATAATTCGTTCATGATTGGTCTCTATCTTATATTAGTTGTGCAGCTTGACGCCGAAGCGCAGCGCGATGCCAAGGCCGATCGCCACCAGCGTGATGTTGATGAACGAGAGCGCCGCCACCAGGTCGGTCGAGCCGCCGGCCCACAGCGACACCAGCATGGCGCCGATCACTTCGGTGCCGGGCGATAGCAGGTACACGCCGGTCGAATACTCGCGCTCGAAAATGAGGAACACCATCAGCCAGGCGCCAAGCAGGCCGTATTTGATCAGCGGCAGCGTGACATCGCGCGTGACCTGGCCGCGGCTGGCGCCAACCGCGCGCGCCGCTTCTTCGAGCTCCGGGCCGACCTGCAGCAGCGCCGTCGAAATCAGGCGCATGCCGTAGGCCAGCCACACCACCGAATACGCCAGCCACAAGGCGAAGATGGTGGAACGCACCGCGCGCAGCGCCGGGATCAGGTTTTCGCTGAGCCAGATGGCGATGCCGCTGTCGCTCATCTTGAGGAAGCCGTCGAGCCAGCTCGGCACGAACAGGAACACCCACAGGAACGCCAGGCCGGCCAACAGGCCCGGAACGGCGCGCGGCACCAGCACGCTGTAGTCGAGCAGGCGGGTGATGCCGTCCTGCTTGCGGTGCATCGCCAGCGCGATGGCGCCGTAGCACACCACCGCCAGAGCGCCGCCGATCACGCCGATCAGCACCGTATTGAAAATGCCGCGCATCAGCGATGGTTGTTCGACGATGTCGCGGAAGTGCTGCAAGGTGAGGACATCAGCAAGCTTGACGCCTTCGCCCCAGTACTGCACGAACGAGCGCAGCACGATGCCGCTGATCGGCATGACGATGGTGAAGACCAGCCAGCCGGCCAGCATGGCAAACGCCAGCCACTTCCAGCGCCCCAGCGGCATCACCTTCTGGCGCGCGCCCTTGCCCTTGATCGAGACGTACTTGTTGGCCGACTTGAGCAGCCAGCGCTGCGCCATCACCAGCGGCATCGTCACCATCACCAGGCACACGGCCACCGCCGCCATCAGGTGGTACGACGGCGTACCGAGCTTGTTGGTCAGCTTGTACAGGTAAGTGGCCAGCACCAGGTGGCCTTCCGGGTCGCCCAGCACCAGCACCAGGCCGAACACCTCGAAGCCGAGGAAGAACACCAGCACGCCGGCATACGCCAGCGCCGGCATGATCATCGGCAGCGATACGTTCATCATTACCTGCAGCGGCGAAGCGCCGGCGACGCGCGCCGCTTCCTCGACATCAGAACCGAGGCTCTTGAGCGCCGACGACGCATACAGGTAGACGTGCGGCACGTGGGTCAGGCCGGCGATGATGACGATGCTGGTAAACGAGTAGATATTCCACGGCACGAAGCCGAGCAGCTCCTTTGCCCAGGTCGAGTAGAAGCCGACCGGCCCCATCGAAACGACGTAGCCGAAGCCCATCACCATCGGCGAGACGAAGATCGGCACCAGCAGAAGCGGCGCGATCCAGCTGCGGCCTGGCAGGTCGGTGCGGATCATCAGGAACGCCAGCATGCCGCCCAGCGGCACGGCGATCGCGGCCAGGCCGGCGGCGAGAACCAGCCCGTTTTTGGCGGCCATCCAGAAGTCGGAATCGTCGAAGATGAACTGGTAGGCCTCGAACCCGAGCGTCTTGGCCGGCATGAAGAACGGCGCGGACAGGAAGCTCTGGTAAAAGATGAGGAACAGCGGCAGGAAAACGGCGATGCAGGTGAGCGTCACCACCAGGCCGCGCGGCCAGTTGAGGCGCCGCGCGACGGGCAAGGAAAAGGTAGACATGAGAGTATCCGAACAAGGATGAGTGCTGCGACTGTCAGGCGGCGGGCCGGCATGCGGCCCGCCGGTTTTGCGGACGGCTTACTTCTTGCCGGCGCTTTCTTTCCACTGTTTGAGGAAGGCCATGCGTTTGGCCGGCGCCAGGTACTGCAGCACGATCGGGTGCACCGGCACCGGCTTGACGTTCTTCTCGCCGATCAGCTTGATCAGGTCGGCCGACGTGGTTTCACCCTTGACGTCGGCACGGATCGCATACAGCTTCGATTCGTTCGAGATGATGGTCTGCCCGCGGTGCGACAGCATGTAGTCGACCCACAGCTTGGCCGCGTTGACGTTCTTGGCCGTCTTGTTGATGAACAGGACGCGCGACAGGATCAGCGTGTAGTCCTTCGGCAGCACCACGCCGAGCGACGGATCGGTCTTGGCGCGCACCAGCGCGTACGAGCCGAGCACGTTGTAGCCGATCAGGTTCTCGCCCGACGAGATCCGCTCGAGCATGGTGCCGGTCGAGGACTGTACCCGCACGCGGGCGGTGCCGAAGGCCTGCTCGAGCGCCGGGAACTGGGCGTACTCGCGCGCATCCTGGGTCATGAACATGAAGCCGACGCCTGATTTTTCGATGTCGTAAGTGGTGACCTTGTCCTTGAATTTTTCTGACGTGATCAACTTGGCGAAATCGGCGTGCGTCTGCGGCACTTCAGCGGCAGTCACCAGGCGCTTGTTGTAGACGATCGCCGCCGGCTCGAACGTGGTGCCGTAAGCCATGTCGTTCCACACCGCCCAGCCAGGAATCTTCGACGCCTCGACCGATTTGTAGGCCATCGCGTAGCCGTCCGAGGCCAGCTTGATCTGCAGGTCCATCGCCGACGACCACATGACGTCGGCGGTATTGCCGCCGGCAGCGACTTCGGAAATGAAGCGGTTGTATACTTCGGTCGAATTCATGTCGTTGTATTCGACCGTGATGCCAGGGTACAGCGCGCGGAAGTCGTTGATCAGCGGCTGCGTCGCCTTGCTGTCGGTGGCGCCGTAGATCACCAGCTTGGCTTCCTTCTTGCCGCCGTCGATGAGCTTCTGGTAGTCGGCCGGATAGCCGGCCGGGAGCTGGGCGAACGCGCCCGCTGCGGCGCCGGCCATGGTCGCTGCGACGGCAGCGTGCATCAGTGTCTTGGTAAAGTTCATGTTGTCTCCTGGGGTATCGTTATATGTTGTAGGTACTAAGCTAAATACTCAGCGAACCAGCTTGAATTGCGTCGCTTGCCGGTGGTAGTCGTCGACTGCTTTTTTTACATATGCGGTCAGGGCCGTCCCGGTCATGCTGAACGGGTACAGGCCGTAAGCGGCGCGCATCTGCGCAAATTCCGGCGTCGCTTCCATCTGCTCGAAGGCGTGTACCCAGCGCCGGTAGTCCGCCTCCGGCACTTTCGGTCCCATCCACACGCCGCGGATGATCGGCCACACCAGGTCGATGCCCTGCTCGCGCGCGGTCGGCGCATTCGCCAGCACGCCAGGCAGGCGCTTTTCCGACAGCACCGCCAGCACCCTGACCTTGCCGGCGCCCGAGTACAGCGTCGCTTCCGACGCGTCGCCCGGCACCACCTGTACAAAGTTGGCGTCCATCGCCGTGAAGGCTTCACCGCCGCCTTCGAGGGCGACGAAGCGCAGCACCTTAGGGTCGATGCCTGCCAGCTTTGCCAGCAGCGCCATCTTCAGCCAGTCCTGGCTTCCGATGGTGCCGGACACGCCGATCAGCACTTTCTGTGGATGGTGCTTGAGCGCGTCAAGCAGGTCGGCCAGCGTCTTGTATTGCGAGTCAGAGCGCACCGCGATCATGCCGTAGTCGGCGCCAAGCGCCGCCACCCAGCGCACGTCGCCAGCGGTGGCCTTGCCGAATTTACCTTGCGCCAGATTGAGCAGCGAACCGCCCGAAAACGCCACCAGCGTATTGGCTTCGCCGCTGCGCTGCGACACCAGCGAATGCCAGGCCACCGCGCCGATTCCGCCGGGCAGATACGACAGGCGCATGGTGCCGCCGCCGGGTTGCCCCTGCAGCGCCTTTTGCGCCAGCTTGCAGGTGAGGTCCATCGCGCCGCCCGGTTTGGAAGGCACGATGCACTCGGCCTCCGGGCCAGGCGCCGCGGTGGCAGCGGCGCACAGCGCAAGGCCGGCGATCAGGTGCAGGAGTTTTTTCATCATCCTGTCCATGATAGTCCCGATATGTCCGCTGCGGCTATCAGAAGCGGTGCTGGATGCCGGCGGTGACGCCGGTCTGCGAGGTGCTGAAACCAGGGTCGTCGCGCGACAGGCTGACCAGCTTGCCGTTCTTCGACTTGGCGTAGGCCGCGGCAACGTACAGGTCGGTGCGCTTCGACAGCGCGTACAGGCTGCGCAGCACATACATGGTCGGATCGGCATCCTGGCCGGAAGCGACGTTCTTGACGTTGACGTGGTAGACGGCGCCGGTCAGCGTAATGGCCGGCTTGATGAAGTAGCTCACGCCGCCCCAGTAGGTGTCGCTGCGCACGTCGGCAGTATTGGCGCGGCCGGCTTCGAGCTTGTAGCCGCGCATGCCGGCAGTCAGGCGCCAGTCGCCGGTGTTGTAGTCGGCGGCGACGTGGAAGGCGCTCGTTTCGTCGCGCCTGAAGGTGACCGCCACCGGGTTGCCGTTGATTTGCTCGTAGGCCGCCATCACGCCGAGGCCCGCGTGGGTCCACGATCCGGCCACCGAGTACTTGCGGCTGTCGGCGGCGCTGCCGGCCTGCTCGCCCAGGCCAACGGTGGCGCCGTACTTGAATTCGCCGGTGGTGCCGGAGTATTTGATCAGGTTGTCGAACGCGGTGGTCATGCCGTACTTGGACGGGCCGCTGGCGTTGGCCGACGTCGCCCACGAGTAGTTCGGCGCGTAGCCGAGCGGGTCGAACAGGATGACGAAATCGTACGTGGTGGTGAACGAGCGGCCGACGACGATGCGGCCGAAGCTGCCGTCGAGGCCAACAAAGGCCTGGCGCTTGAACAGCGGGCCGTCGGCGGCGCCGGTGTCGAGGAAGATGCCGCCTTCAAGGCCGAAGACCGCTTTCAGGCCGCCGCCCAGGTCTTCAGTGCCGCGAAAGCCCCAGCGCGACGTGTTCTTCGCGCCCGAGACGACCTTCGTCACGCTGTTCTGGTTGGCGTTGGCGTGGTTCAGGGTCTCGACGCCGGCGTCGATCAGTCCATACACCTGGACGTTGGACTGAGCGTGGGCGGCGCCGCCAAGGGCGAAGGCCGCGCAGAGGGCGAGCGAAAGCACTGATTTGTTCATACATGTCTCCTGGTTTATGATTTTATAGTTTGTCGTACGGTGGTTCGATACGCACTATATGAGACCGATCCTTTCAATTCGCTTTCAGCTCAACCTGAAGATCGCAGTTGGCCGGACAGCGCGCTTGGGCTTACACTCTCGCCATGCGCATACTTTTAGTTGAAGACCATCTCGAACTGTCCCACTGGCTCGCCAAGGCCCTGCGCGACGCCAGCCTGACGGTCGAAACCGCCCGCAACGGCGCCGACGCCGACGCCCTGCTCCACACCCAGGATTACGGACTGGTGATCCTCGACCTGACCTTGCCGAAGATGGATGGCCTCGAGGTGCTCAAGCGCCTGCGCGCCCGCGGCGGGCTGCGCGCCAAGACGCCGGTGATGATCCTGACCGCGCGCGGCGGCCTGGAAGAACGGGTGCAGGGCCTGAACCTGGGCGCCGACGACTACCTGGCAAAGCCGTTCGAGCTGGCCGAACTGGAAGCGCGCGTCAAGGCGCTGCTGCGCCGCAGCCAGGGCAACGAGGCACTGGTGCACCAGTGTGGCTCGCTCAGCTTCGATACCGTCACGCGGATGTTTGCCTACGACGGCGCGCCGCTAGCGCTGACCCCGCGCGAACACGCGGTGCTCGAAGCGCTCATCACCAAGCCGGGACGCGCGGTCTCGAAGGAAAAGCTGTTCGATGAAGTGTTCGCGCTGGCCGACGACGCCAACCTCGACGCGATCGAACTGTACATCCACAGGGTACGCAAAAAACTCGAGCGCGCCGGCAGCAACGGCGCCGCCATCACCACCTTGCGCGGCATCGGCTACCTGCTGCAGCCGCGCGACGCCGCCTGACATGGGGCCGCTGCTCACGCGCTTGCAGCAGCGCTTCGGCGCCGCCGCGCCGCTGGGCAGCCTGCGCAACCAGCTGCTGCGCTGGCTGCTGATCCCGCTGGTGCTGCTGGTGGCGGCCAACTCGGTGTCGGTGTACCGCAACGCGCTCGAGGCGGCCGACCTGGCTTACGACCGCTCGCTGCTGGCGTCGACGCGGGCGCTGGCCGAGCGCGTCTCCATCCGCGAAGGCAAGGTGGTCGCCGACGTGCCCTACGTCGCGCTCGACAGCTTCGAGACCGACACGCTGGGCCGCATCTACTACAAGGTCACCGGTATCCGCGGCGAGACGGTGTCCGGCTTCGACGACCTGCCGCCGGTGCCGGCCAACGTGGCGCGCTCGGAGGCGTATCCGGCGCTGGTGCGCTTCTACCACGCCGACTACAACGGCGACCAGGTGCGCATCGCCGCACTGCTGCAGCCGGTGTACGACGACTCGATGCGCGGCATCGCCCTGATCCAGGTCGGCGAGACGCTCGACGCGCGGCGCGGCCTGACGCGCAAGATTCTGTTCGACACCTGGCTGCGCCAGGCGCTGATGCTGCTGGCGGTCGGCACGCTGGTGTGGTTCGCCGTGCGGCTGGTACTGCGACCGCTGATGCGGCTGAAAAACGAAGTCGAAAACCGCGCGCTGGGCGACCTGTCGGACGTCGACCAGGCGCTGGTGCACAAGGAAGTGCGCCCGCTGGTGGTGGCGATGAACACCAGCATGGCGCGCATGCAGAACCTGATCGCCAGCCAACGCCGTTTCATCGCCGACGCCTCGCACCAGCTGCGCACCCCGCTGACCGTGCTCAAGACGCAGGCCGAACTGGCGCTGCGCGAAAACGACGCCGGCGCCATGCGCGCGATCGTCGAGTCGATCGCCGTCACCACCGACTCGACCGTCCACCTGGCCAACCGCCTGCTGACCTTGGCGCGGATCGAGCATGGCGGCGAGGCGGCCAACCTGGCGCCGGTAGCGCTGCCGGAGGTGGTACGCCAGGTCGGCCTGGCGCTGGCGCTGCCGGCGGTGCAAAAGCGCATCGACCTGTCGCTGGAGGCGGCGCAGGATGCCGTCATCGACGGCCAGGCGCCGCTGCTCCATGAGCTGGTCACGAACCTGGTCGACAATGCGATCCGCTACACGCGGGCCGGCGGTCAGGTCACGCTGCGCGTGCTGGCGCTCGAGACGGCCGTCGTGCTGGAGGTCGAAGACAGCGGGGTCGGCATCGCCGCGGCCGAGCGCGACAAGGTGTTCAAGCCATTTTACCGCTCGACCTCGTCGATGGAGATGAACCAGGGCGGCACCGGACTCGGGCTGGCGATCGTGCACGACATCGCCGTGCTGCACCGGGCGACCGTTGCTCTGTCGGAAAGCGCGGGCGGCGGCTTGAAGGTGAGCATCACGTTTCCCACTGCGCAGCAACAAAATGCCAGGGCGCTATAAACGAGGTGTGCAAATCGGAGCGCGATTGAGCGCTCGCAAACGAGGCGTCGGGCGAAGCGTTTTGCGGCGCGCTGGCGCGCGTAAAATCTACGGATGAAAACGCCAAATACCAAGACAATTGCGCTCGATACGCTCGGGCCGGATGACGAAGACCATGAACTTCGCGCACTCATTACCGTTGATCTCGACGAGGAAGACGCGCCGCCGCGGCAGCGAACAGTGGACGAATTTTCGGATGAGTTTTTGATGCAGGCGCCGAAAGGGCCGAAGCCGGCGGGGTGATGGCGCGGCAACGCCAAAACGCATGCAGCGCCGGCCGAAAAAAAATGCCGCCATCCACGCGCAGCGGGGATGGCGGTCTATCGGTCAGCTCAGGCTCTCAAGGCGGATCCGCGTCACGTTGCCCACCACCGTGTCGAGCGCCTCGATCTTGGCGATCGCCGCGTCGATGTTCTTCTCGCGCGTCTGGTGCGTCAGCATGATGATGTCGAGGCGCGTGGCGCCTTCGGCCGGCTCCTTCTGCAGCACCGCGTCGATCGAGATGCGGGCGTCGGCCAGGATGCGCGTCAGGTCCGCCATCACGCCGAGCCGGTTCTTCACATAGACCCGCAGGTAATAGCTGGTGTTGATCTCGGACATCGGCCAGATCGCCACGTCGGTCATCTGGTTCGGCTGGAACGCCAGGTGCGGCACGCGGTATTCCGGGTCGGCCGTGGCCAGGCGTGTGATGTCGACCAGGTCGGCGATCACCGACGACGCGGTCGGCTCGGCGCCGGCGCCCTTGCCGTAGTAAAGCGTGGCGCCGACCGCGTCGGCCTGCACCAGCACCGCGTTCATCGCCCCTTCCACGTTGGCGATCAGGCGCTTGGTCGGAATCAGCGTCGGGTGCACGCGCAGTTCGATCCCTTCGACGCCGTCGATCACGGTGCGGCGCGTGATGCCGAGCAGCTTGATGCGGTAGCCGAGCTGCTCGGCGTAGCGGATGTCGACCGCCTGCAAGGTGCTGATGCCCTCGACGTGGGCTTTGTCGAACTGCACCGGGATGCCGAACGCGATCGCCGACATGATGGTGAGCTTGTGGGCGGCGTCGACGCCTTCGATGTCGAAGGTCGGATCGGCTTCGGCGTAGCCTAGTCCCTGCGCCTGCGCCAGCGCGGTGGAGAAGTCGAGCCCTTTGTCGCGCATCTCCGAGAGGATGAAGTTGGTGGTGCCGTTGATGATGCCGGCCACCGACTCGATCCGGTTCGCGGTCAAGCCCTCGCGCAGCGCCTTGATGATCGGGATGCCGCCGGCGACCGCCGCCTCGAAGGCGACCATGACGCCCTTCTCCTGGGCGGCGGCGAAAATCTCGTTGCCATGCAGCGCCAGCAGCGCCTTGTTGGCCGTGACGACGTGCTTGCCGTTGGCGATGGCGCGCATCACCAGCTCGCGCGGCAGCTCGTAGCCGCCGATCAGTTCGATGACGATGTCGATGTCGGGATGGTCGACGACGGCGAACGGATCGCTGACGATCTCGCACTCGCCGCCCACCAGGCGCGCGGCGCGCTCGGTATTACGGGCCGCGACCATGGTGATCTCGATGCCGCGGCCGGCGCGGCGGCGGATCTCTTCCTGGTTGCGTTTGAGGACGTTGAACGTCCCTTCACCGACAGTGCCGATGCCTAACAAGCCTACTTTGATGGGTTTCATATTTCTTTTACTGTGAGGGTTTTCAGCCGCGTCCGTGGCGTCGACGGTAGCCGTCGAGGAAGCGGGCGATGCGGCCGCATGCGTCGGTGAGGTCGTCCGAATTGGGCAGAAACACCAGGCGGAAGTGATCCGGCGCGATCCAGTTGAATCCGGTGCCTTGCACGATCAGGACTTTTTCCTCGGACAGCAGGTCATAGGCGAACTGCTGGTCGTCCGCGATGGGGTACATCACGGGGTCGAGGCGGGGGAACATGTACAGCGCCGCTTTTGGCTTGACGCAGGTAACGCCCGGTATATCGGTCAGTAATTGGTGCGCCAGGTCGCGCTGCTTGAGCAATCGCCCGCCGGGACCGACCAGGTCGGCGATGCTCTGGTAGCCGCCCAGCGCGGTCTGGATCGCGAACTGGCCCGGCGCATTGGCGCACAGGCGCATCGAGGCGAGCATGTTGAGGCCATCGATGTAATCCTTGGCGTGGCGCTTCTCGCCCGACACCACCATCCAGCCGGCGCGGTAGCCGCACGAGCGGTAGTTCTTCGACAGGCCGTTGAGCGTGACGAACAAGACGTCGTCGGCCAGCGCGGCGATCGACTCGTGCTCGTTGGCGTCGTACAGCGTCTTGTCGTAGATCTCGTCGGCGTAGATGATCAGCTGGTGCTGGCGCGCCAGCTCGACGATTTCGAGCAGGACGTCGCGCGGATACAGCGCGCCGGTCGGATTGTTCGGGTTGATGACGACGATCGCCTTGGTGTTGGGCGTGATCTTGCGGCGCATGTCGTCGATGTCGGGGAACCAGCCGGCCTGCTCGTCGCAGACGTAATGGACCGGGTTACCACCCGACAGGCTGACCGCCGCAGTCCACAGCGGGTAGTCCGGCGCCGGCACCAGCACTTCGTCGCCGGTGTTGAGCAGGCCGTTCATCGCCATCACGATCAGTTCGGAGGCGCCGTTGCCGAGGTAGATGTCGTCGATCGACACGCCGCTGATTTTTTTGCCCTGGGTGTAGTGCATCACCGCCTTGCGCGGCGCGAACATGCCCTTCGAGTCGGTGTAGCCGGCGGCGCCATGCATGTTCATGATCATGTCGCGCACGATCTCGTCGGGCGGATCGAAACCGAATACGGCCAGGTTGCCGATATTGAGCTTGATGATCTTGTGGCCGTCCTCTTCCATCTGGCGGGCCTTTTCCATCGCCGGGCCGCGGATCTCGTAGCACACGTCATCGAGCTTGTTCGATTTCAGAATCGGTCGCAAAATAATTTCCTGTCCAGGTGGCGCACTATGTTGCAGTGCGAAAAATACCCATTCTGCCGAAAGCGCCCGATTTAATCAACCGCCAACGGCCGTCAATTGATGGCAAAAACACTATGAACGGGCCGAATTGACGGCAGGATCGCGGAAATTCGCGCTTTTATGTAGTTTGTGGCATGCTAACGCCCGCACGCGGCGAACAGCCGCCCGACAATGCCGCGAAATCCACGCGCCTGCACACGAGACGCCAACGCCATGAAGCTCCATTCCAGCTCAACCCAGCAATACCAGACGGTCACCGGCTACTTCGACGGCGGTGTCGAAATCAACGCCACGCCCTACCAGCACAGCTTGACGGTGATGCCGGAAACGCCGCCGCAGCCTTGGCCGGTGGCCGCCTTCGAAGAGCTCACCGAGGCCCATTTCGAGGCCATCGCCGCCACCTCGCCCGACGTCGTCATCCTCGGCACGGGCGAGCGCCAGCGCTTCATCCATCCGCGCCTGATCGCCACCCTGTCGGGCCGGCGCATCGGCGTCGAATGCATGGACAACCAGGCCGCCTGCCGCACCTACAACATCCTGATGGGCGAGGGCCGCAAGGTCACCCTGGCGCTGATTCTGCAAGCGCCGGCTGCCTGATGAACGAACTGCACAAGTCGCGCACCGTCATCTGGACCCTGTTTGCCGTGTTCGCCGTCGCCACGCTGTACCTGCTGGGCGTGCGCACCCTGGTGCCGCCCGACGAAGGGCGCTACGCCGAAATGGCGCGCGAGATGTTCGTCAGCGGCGACTGGGTCACCACCCGCTTAAACGGCATCAAGTACTTCGAAAAGCCGCCGCTGCAGACCTGGATGAACGCGCTGTCGTTCACCGTGTTCGGCCTGGGCGACTGGCAGGCGCGCCTGTGGACTGGCGCCTGCGGCATCCTCGGCGTCGTGATGACCGGCTACGCCGGCAGCAAGGTATTCGGCCAGCGCACCGGCTTTTACGCCGCGCTGGTGCTCGGCTCGTGCTTCTACTGGGTCGCCTGCAGCCAGATCGATTCGCTCGACATGGGATTGTCCGGCATGATGACGATCGCCCTGTGCGCCCTGCTGCTGGCGCAGCGCGACGACGCCAGCGCCGCAGAACAACGCAACTGGATGCTGGTGTGCTGGGCCGGCATGGCGCTGGCGGTGCTGTCGAAAGGTCTGATCGGCCTGGTGCTGCCGGGCGCCGTGCTGGTGCTCTACACGCTGTTCACGCGCGACTGGAACTTATGGGGCCGGCTGCACCTGGGCAAGGGGCTGCTGGTGTTTTTCGCCGTCGCAGCGCCGTGGTTCGTGCTGGTCGCGATGCGCAACCCCGAGCAGCCCTACTTCTTTTTCGTGCACGAACACTGGAACCGCTTCTTCCTCAAGGAGCACCACCGCGAGCAGGTCTGGTACATCTTCTTCATGCTGACCGCGGCCGGCATGGTGCCGTGGGTCGGCGTGCTGCTGCAAAGCCTGCGCCTGGGCGTGCAGAAGGAGGCGGGCCGCTTCCGACCGCGCCTGATGCTGCTGATCTGGGCCGTCTTCATCGTGCTGTTCTTCACCAAGTCGAACTCCAAGCTGCCCGGTTACATCCTGCCGATCTTCCCGGCGCTGGCGCTGCTGGTGGCGAACTACCTTGAAGTGGGCACGCGCCGCAGCCGCATCCTGACGGCCGGCTCGATGTCGCTGGTCGGCGTGGCGCTGATGGCGATGGTGCCGTTCATGGCGAAGATGTCCAAGCACGGCGAGGAGCATCTGTACCAGGCGTTCCAGCCGTACGTGCTGGCGGCCGGCTTCGTCGCGCTGGCCGGCGCCGCGCTGGCGATCGTGTACGCGCGCCAGATGCAGCGCGACCTGATGGTGGTGGTGCTGGCGGTGACCGGCTTTGCCACCACCGGCCTGATACTGGCCGGGTTCGAACCGATCGGCCACGCGCGCGCCGGCGCCGGGATGCTGCCGGCCATCCGCGCCGAGCTGCGGCCCGACAGCACCATCTTCTCGGTCGGCACCTACGAGCAGTCGATGACGTTCTACCTGCAGCGCACCACGGTGCTGGTGAACTACACCGATGAATTCGCGTTTGGCCTCAAGCAGCAGCCGGAACTTGGCATGCCGACGGTAGACGCGTTTGTCGAAAAATGGACCCGCGACGCCGCCGCCGGCGTGCGCGACATCGCCTTCATCCGCGCCGACATTTATACAGACCTCCAACAGAAAGGCGTGCCGATGCGCGTAGTGGCGCGCGACGAGCGCCGCACCGTGATCGCCAACGATATCCGCAAATGACCTGGTCCACTTTCGCTTTCATTATCACCGGCGTGCTGCTTAACGCCGCCGCCCAGATCTTCCTCAAGGCCGGCACCAACGCGCTGGGAGGCGCCATCCACCTGACGGCGCAGAACTGGTTCGTCACCGGCATCAAGGTCGTCACCCAGCTGCCGATCCTGGCGGGCCTGGCCTGCTATGCGATCTCGCTGGTGGTGTGGATCATCGGCCTGTCGCGCGCCGACGTGACGATCGCCTATCCGATGCTCTCGCTCGGCTACGTCGTCGCCGCCGCAGCCGCCTGGTTTTTCCTTGGCGAAACGGTGTCGATGCAGCGCCTGATGGCGATCGGCGTGATCATGGTCGGCGTGGCCCTGCTGGCCAGGACGTGACGGCTGGCGCGGCCTCGAACGCTGCTAGAATGCCCCATTTGGCGGCGCCCGGCGCCGCGCCAAAAGCCTACTTAAACAAGAGAATTCAATGACTGCCCAGTTGCCCTTCCTGCCCTTCTCCCGCCCGACCATCGACGAAGACACCATCGCCGCCGTCGGCGACGTGCTGCGCTCCGGATGGCTCACCAACGGCGGCCCGCAGGTGGCGGCGTTCGAGGCGCAGCTGTCGGCCTACTTCGGCGGGCGCCCGGTACGCACCTTCAACTCCGGCACCTGCACGATGGAGATCGCGCTGCGCATCGCCGGCGTGGGTCCCGGCGACGAAGTGATCACCACGCCGGTGTCGTGGGTGGCCACCGCCAACGTCATCCTCGAAGTGGGCGCGACGCCGGTGTTCGCCGACATCGACCCGGTCACCCGCAACATCGACCTGGACAAGCTGGAAGAGGCGATCACGCCGCGCACCCGCGCCATCATCCCGGTCTACCTGGCCGGCCTGCCGGTCGACATGGACCGCCTGTACGCGATCGCCGACAAGCACAAGCTGCGCGTGGTGGAAGACGCCGCCCAGGCCTTCGGCTCGACCTGGAAGGGCCGCCGCATCGGCGCCTTCGGCGACTTCGCCTCGTTCAGCTTCCAGGTCAACAAGAACCTGACCACCGGCGAAGGCGGCTGCCTGGTGATGAACACGGCCGAGGAAGCGGCGCTGGCCGACAAGTTCAGGCTGCAGGGCGTGACGCGCAGCGGCGTCGACGGCATCGATGTCGACGTACTGGGCGGCAAGTACAACATGACCGACATCGCCGCGGCCATCGGCATCGGCCAGATGAAAACGATCGACGTGGTCAACGCGCACCGCCGCACGCTGGCCGCGCATTATTTCAAGAGCTTCGGCCTTGACTTCGAGGCGCAGACCGGCGCCCAGCTGCCGCAGCAGGCGTTCGACACGTCGAACTGGCACCTGTTCCAGATCATCCTGCCGGACCGCGGCCCGACCACGCGCGCCGATTTCATGACGCACATGAAAAGCGACTTCAACGTCGGCACCGGCTTTCACTACGCGCCGATCCACCTGTTCACCTTGTACCGCGAGATGGGCTTCAAGGAAGGCATGTTCCCCGAGTCGGAGCGGATCGGCCGGCTGACGGTGACGTTGCCGATGTTCTACGCGATGACCGAAGCGGACGTCGAGCGCGCGGTGGCCGCGGTCAAATCGGTGCTGGCCAAATGAGCGCCAGCATCACCGCCATGAAGCCCGAACTGTCGGTCGTCATTCCTATCTATAACGAGGAAGCGGGCCTGGCCGCGCTGTTCGAGCGCCTGTATCCGGCGCTCGACAAGATCGGCATCCCGTACGAGATCGTGTTCGTCAACGACGGCAGCCACGACAACTCGGTGTCGATCCTGGCCGAGCAGTTCCGCACGCGCCCGGACGTCACCCGCGTGGTGCTGTTTAACGGCAACTACGGCCAGCACATGGCGATCCTGGCCGGCTTTGAAGCGATCCGCGGCGAAATCGTCGTCACGCTCGACGCCGACCTGCAAAACCCGCCGGAGGAAATCCACAAGCTGGTCGAGAAGATTCGCGAAGGCTACGATTACGTCGGCTCGATCCGCCGCAAGCGCCAGGATTCGGCGTGGCGCACGATCGCCTCGAAGATGATGAACCGGCTGCGCTACCGCATTACCAACATCAAGATCACCGACCAGGGCAACATGCTGCGTGCCTACGGGCGCAACGTCATCGACCTGGTCAACCAGTGCGGCGAGGTCAACACGTTCGTGCCGGCGCTGGCGTACAAGTTTTCGCGCAAGCCGACCGAGATCAACGTCGAGCACGAGGAACGCTCGGCCGGCGAATCGAAGTATTCGCTCTACAGCCTGATCCGGCTGAACTTCGACCTGGTGACCGGGTTCTCGCTGGTGCCGCTGCAAATCTTCTCGATGCTGGGCATGATCATGTCGCTGCTGTCGGCGCTGCTGGTGGTGATGCTGCTGATCCGCCGCTTCATCCTCGGCGCCGAAGCCGAAGGCGTGTTCACGCTGTTCGCGATCGCCTTCTTCTTCATGGGCGTGATCCTGTTCGGCATCGGGTTGCTGGGCGAATACATCGGCCGCATCTTCCAGCAGGTGCGCGCGCGGCCGCGCTACGTCGTGCAGACCATCTTGCAGCACGTGCCCGGCAAGGACGAGCAGATCGACCTGGCGGTGGAAAAACGCCAGGTGTCGCGCTGATGGCAGCGCGCCGCGCGGTTGTCTTCGCGTATCACAATGTCGGGGTACGCTGCCTGAAAGTGTTGCTGGCCGGCGGCGTCGACGTCGCGCTGGTGGTCACGCACGAGGACAGCGCCGGCGAAAATATCTGGTTCGAGTCGGTCATCTCGCTGTGCCAGGCCGAAGGCATCGCGTTCGTCACGCCGGCCGACGCCGGCTCGCCCGAGCTGCTGGCGCAGGTGCGGGCGGCGCAACCGGATCTGATGTTCAGCTTTTACTACCGCAACATGCTGCCGGCGTTGCTGCTGGCGGTGGCGCCCGCGTTCAACATGCACGGCTCGCTGCTGCCGCAGTTTCGCGGCCGCGCGCCGGTCAACTGGGCGGTGCTGCACGGCGCGCGCGCGACCGGCGCCACGCTGCACGAAATGACCGTCAAGCCGGACGCCGGCGCCATCGTCGCGCAGAGCGCGGTGCCGATTTTGCCGGACGACACCGCCTACGAAGTGTTCGGCAAGGTCACCGTTGCGGCCGAGCAGGCGCTGTGGCAAGTGCTGCCCGGTCTGCTCGACGGCAGCGCACCGCGCCGCGTCAACGACCTGTCGCAGGGCGGCTATTTTGGCGGACGCAAGCCGGAAGACGGCCGCATCGACTGGTCGCAGCCCGCCAGCGAAGTCTACAACTTGCACCGCGCGGTGGCGCCGCCCTACCCCGGCGCGTTCACGGATGCCGGCGGCCAGCGTTTCATTATCGAAAAGGCAAGGTTGTTGCCGCTCTTGCGCAGCGAGTTGCCTGCCGGACTAGCTGTGGTGGATAATTGCATCGTTGGCGTGTGCGGCGACGGCCGCGCGCTCGCCATTTCCAGCCTGCTGGCCGACGGCGAACCTGTCTCGCCGGCCCAGCTCCGGGACATTTTAGACGCCTGCCGCGGCCAGGCAGGCGAAGCCAAAGCCTGATGGATTGATGATTTGACTGAACAATTTCGCACCAAAGGCCCGCTGCTGACGCTGAAGATCGACGTTGACACCTATCGCGGCACGCGTGAAGGCGTGCCGAATCTGGTACGCCTGCTCAAGGCGCATGACGCCCATGCCACCTTCTTGTTCTCGCTCGGACCGGATCACACCGGCTGGGCATTGAAGCGCGCATTTCGCCCTGGATTTTTCACCAAGGTGTCGCGCACGTCGGTACTCGAACATTACGGCCTGAAAACGCTGATGTACGGTGTGCTGCTGCCGGCGCCGGACATCGGACGCCACTGCGCCGACCAGATGATGCAGGCGCAGTACGCCGGCTTCGAATGTGGCATCCACACCTGGGACCACGTGCGCTGGCAAGACGGTGTGCGCAAGCACGGCGCCAGCTGGACGTCGCACATCATGCGCCGCGCCGAGGACCGCTTCAGGTTCGTATTCGGTCAGCCGGCGTCGACCCATGGCGCGGCCGGCTGGCAGATGAATGAGCATGCATTCAAGGAACACGACGCCGCCGGTTTCCCGTACGCGTCGGACGGACGGGCCATGTTGCGCGACGACGGTTCGCTATTGGATGCGCGTTGCGGCCCGCACCGGATCGCCGGCACCAACTGCGTGCAATTGCCGACAACGCTGCCGACGCTCGATGAGCTGCTGGGCCGTACCATCGACGGCGTCACCATCACGACAAGCAATATCGCCGGGCACTTGCTGAAGCTGACGGCCGGCGCCGAACGCGATCATGTATATACCTTGCACGCGGAGCTTGAAGGACAAAAACTCAGCCCCATATTCGAACAGCTATTATCAGGTTGGAAAGCCCAAGGCTACCAACTCGCGTCGATGGCCGACTATTACCAGAAAGTGAAAGACTTGCCCTTGCCCGACTATCCGGTAAGCTGGGGCGAATTGCCCGGCCGTTCAGGTGAACTGATCGTGGCCGACCCGACCGGAGCGCGTCCAGGAGAGCCTCGTGGCTGATAGCCAAACCCCAGCATCCGTAACCGATTTTTCCGCACCCATGACTGGTGACAAGACATTCCAGCTTGGCGGCCGTCCGGCACGCTATACCGTGCTGTACTTCTACCCGAAGGACAACACGCCCGGCTGCACGACCGAGAGCATCGCGTTTCGCGAACTGCACGAGCAGTTCGTTGCCGCCGGCACCGAAATTTACGGCATCAGCCGCGATTCGCTGCGCTCGCACGAAGGCTTCAAGTCGAAGCTGGGGCTGCCGTTTGAACTGATCTCCGATCCGGAAGAAGCCGTCTGCCTGCAGTTCAACGTCATGAAGATGAAGAATATGTATGGCAAGCAAGTCCGCGGGGTCGAACGTAGCACGTTTGTAATTGACGCTGAGGGCCGAATGGTGAAAGAATGGCGTGGCGTGAAGGTTGCAGATCACGCCGATGAAGTGCTGGAGTTCGTGAAAAGCCAGCCCTAGCAAGGATGGCTTCCCGTTGATCAACCTGCTGTAGAACATCGATTGCATCCGCCCATTTTGAGTCACCGTTTTCTCTTCCTGCATCATCCCAATCTGGCGGCCTGCCGGCGCGGCCACTATGCCGTGCCTGACCAGCGCCTCCCCCTTGCTATACGACCAGGCCCTGAACGCGATGTGCCAGGTGCTGCGTGCGCCTCGCCTCGCGGCCCTTCGGAACTTTTTTAGATTGAGACCCTGATGCCACTGCCAAAACTTCCTACCAAGCCGGCTGCGCTGCTGCTGGCAAAAGACTATCCAAAAGCCGAACGCGGCGCCAAGGGCGCGGTACGCGCGGTGGCAGCCGCGGCGCCGCTCGATCCGGTCGAAGACCTGATCAGCGGCAAGGCCGTGCCGGCGCCGAAAGCGATCCGCGCCGTCAAGACCGCCAAGGCCGCGGCTCACGCGCCTGCCGCGCCGACGCCGTTGCCAGTGGCTGCTGCGCGCCCTGCCGCGCGCGCCAAGGAGCAGAACGACGACGAACGCGACGTGCCGCATCCGGCCAAGCACAAGCCGGTCGAGGCGATCATCAAGTCGTCCACCAGCCGCCAGGCCGACAAGACCGGCGCCACCAAGATGTTCGTGCTCGACACGAACGTGCTGATGCATGACCCGTCATCGCTGTTCCGCTTCGAGGAGCACGACGTCTACCTGCCGATGATGACGCTCGAAGAGCTGGACGACCACAAGAAGGGCATGTCGGAAGTGGCGCGCAATGCACGCCAGGTTTCGCGCACGCTCGACGCGCTGATCGCCAACATCGACGACGACGCCATCGAGGCGGGCATCCCGCTCGCCAAGCTGGGCAACAAGGACGCCAAGGGCCGCCTGTTCTTCCAGACGCGCCTGCAAAACGGCCCGACCCTGCCGGAAGGCCTGCCAGTCGGCAAGGCCGACAACCAGATCCTTGGCGTGGTGCGCAACCTGGAGAGCGAGCTGCCGGGCCGCGCCATCGTGCTGGTGTCGAAAGACATCAACATGCGCATCAAGGCGCGCGCGCTGGGCCTGCCGGCTGAAGATTACTTCAACGACCACGTGCTGGAAGACACCGACCTGCTGTATTCCGGCATCGTCCAGCTGCCGGATGATTTCTGGAACAAGAACGGCAAGGACATGGAGTCCTGGCAGGAGAACAAGAACGGTTCCTCCGCCACCTTCTACCGCGTGACCGGCCCGACCATTCCGACCTTGCTGATGAACCAGTTCGTGTTCCTTGAGCCGAAGAATGGCGAGGCGCCTTTCTACGGCCAGGTCAAGCAGCTCAACGGCAAAACCGCCGTGCTGCAGACCTTGCGCGACTTTAGCCACACCAAGAACAACGTGTGGGGCGTGACCGCGCGCAACCGCGAGCAGAACTTCGCGCTGAACCTGCTGATGAACCCGGACTGCGATTTCGTCACCCTGCTCGGCCAGGCCGGCACCGGCAAGACCTTGCTGGCGCTCGCCGCCGGCCTGGCGCAGGTGCTCGAGACGAAGCTGTACAACGAGATCATCGTCACCCGCGTGACGGTGCCGGTGGGCGAAGACATCGGCTTTCTGCCAGGTACCGAGGAAGAGAAGATGTCGCCATGGATGGGCGCGTTCGACGACAACCTCGAGGTGCTCAACAAGTCCGATTCGGACGGCGGCGAATGGGGCCGCGCGGCGACGCAGGACCTGATTCGTTCGCGCATCAAGATCAAGTCGCTCAACTTCATGCGCGGCCGAACCTTCGTCAACAAGTTCCTGATCATCGACGAAGCGCAGAACCTGACGCCGAAGCAACTCAAGACGCTCGTCACGCGCGCCGGTCCCGGCACCAAGATCCTGTGCCTGGGCAACATCGCGCAGATCGACACGCCATACCTGACCGAAGGTTCGAGCGGCCTGACCTATGTGGTGGATCGCTTCAAGGGCTGGTCGCACAGCGGCCATGTGACACTGGCCCGCGGCGAGCGTTCGCGCCTGGCTGATCACGCCAGCGAAGTGCTTTAAGCAACATTCCTCCCTACGAAACCCTGCGCGCCACACGGTGCGCGGGGTTTTTTTATTGTCGAGCCATTGGGGGTAAAACCGGATATCATCCAGTCAATTGCAACGCGAAAATACGCGCAGCTGTTACTAAAAAGCCAATTGGTCGACGGGAAATGACATCATGAAATTCCGATTTTGGGGGGTGCGCGGATCGATCCCGTCGCCTGGGCCTCGCACCGCGCGTTACGGCGGCAACACCACGTGCATCGAGGTATGCACCGATGACGGCACGCTGATCATCCTTGACGCCGGCACCGGCATCTTCGCGCTGGCGCAGCAGCTGGTTGCGCGCCTGCCCGTGCGCGCCCACATCTTCATCACCCATAGCCACTGGGACCACATTCACGGTTTGCCGTTTTTTACGCCGCTGTTCAACCGTGGCAGCATGGTGCGGCTGCACGGCGCCGTCGATCCGGCCACCGGCAAGGGCATCGAACACGTGCTCGGCGTGCAACTGCAGAACAGCTACTTCCCGGTCGGCGAAGCGCAGATGGACGCTACCATCGAATACCAGACGCTGACCTTTGGCGAGCAGGTCGCCGTCGGCGACGCCGTTGTCGACAATGTGCTGATGAATCACCCGTGTACCAATCTTGGCTACCGCATCACCTGCAACGGCAAGTCGATGTTTTTCACCGGGGACCATGAGCCGTTTTATAACCGGTATCCGCAGGAGGACGATCGGCATGCAGCTTATCAGGCGCACATGGAGCAGCGCCAACGCGAAATCGATGAGGCGATGCGGGGCGTAGATGCGTTGATTGTCGACTGTTCGTACACGCACCTGGAGTATCCGGCCAAGCAGGGATGGGGACACGGCACGCTCGATTCGGCGCTGGAGATGGCGGTACGGGTTGGCGCGAAGGTGCTGTACGTTACGCATCATGAGCCAACGCGGTCCGACGATGATCTGGAGGCGGTGTTTGCGGATTTGCTGGCGCGGCATCGGCTGCCGGCGTCGCTGAAGGTGGTGCTGGCTTACGAGGGATTGGAAGTCGCGTTGGCCTGAAGGCATTTTCCGCAAACATTACCAAAGGTATCTGCCATACAAGAGCTCGCGCTTCGATTCGACAAAGCTCGTCTGTTCACGGCGTCATCGGAGAGTGTTCTAAGCTCAAAGCGAACTAATTCTTCACCAATAACGCACATCGTCGGGGCCATCACCATCGCTTTCGAAATCCGCCCAACGGTAGGAAACTCCATCCACCACAACTTCATCCGACGGATCAAGCATGAGCCCTTGAACCGTTACCAAAAAACCAGCCACTGCATCGAGGAATTCCTCATCATACTCAGGCGGCAAGTCACCCTCTTGCTTGGCCCGCTGGAAATTGCCGCTGATGAATTTGGATTTCTCCATGTCCAATGATTCTAATATTTCCCCTCGGACGGCAGCATCAATGATTGGCAGCGTTACTTTGCGAAAGCCATATTGATCATTTGCGGGTGGCACCTTTTGCTCTATCTGCTTACGCAGTTCAATAGCCTTACGCTTTAACCGAACAGGATCTACTTCCAAAAAATGCCAGTCGTCATGTCTAACAAGCTTCTTAAACATTTATTCACCTAAGGTAATGTTATGGCCGTCGTAATGGGAGAGGAAAAGGCGCTGCGATCTATCAACAGCGATTGTACTCCACCCGCCTTCTGAGACCACAGGGTACCGTTAGCGCCTACTTCTGTGGTTCGTGCGATAACCGAGGTGAAACTAGTACTGTTTCTTAGGGCTGTCACCTCAACCACTTGGAACGCCTTCCCCTGCTGGGAAATTAGCGGCATTCCAAATTTATTTGCAATTTGATCATAACTCATCCCTTTTAACGCGAGGACTTCCTCTTTCGTAGCCCAGAAGGCACTCTTGTCGCCAACAGCAGCACCCTCTGTGACTACCTTGTAAAATTTATCGCCGATATCAACTGCTTTCGCAACCGGCAGGGACGAACCACTCTTAATAAGTTGGCTAGCTTCCGCAACAGCGCGCTCATGCCCCAACCCTTGCTTTTCGAATTCCACTACCATTCGCCGCCCTTCCGGTGAAAGCATGGGATTTTTGTTGAGTCCGTGAGTCACGTAGTTTTCCCAATCACCGCTAAAGGCTGGCTTAGTGGCCCGCACGACGTGAACCCCATCGTCCGGGCGAACAACCATTTCACGCGCAATCGAAGTTTCTGATTTAATTGCGTCTGCGCTTGCCGATTTTGCTCCGGCCCTTTCTGCATTGGCCGCTTTAGCGGCACGCGCCGCCTTGCCTCCCTTCAGCCAGCCTAACGACGCAGCGAATACTTCTGTGCCAGCGCGGGTAACCGATTCAGCATATTGCCCCTTTTCCCAAGGGTCTTTAACTGGCGCAACGATAGCCTTGCCGATGTTGAGCGCACCCTTGCCCACGGAGCCGGCAGTGACGTTATCGAGCCGGATGTTTTCGGCTAGGATCTGGGCATCAAAGTGGGCGTGCAGTTTCCCGCTGTCCGTTTGAGTGAGACGCTCGAACTTGGGCACGGCTTTAATGCCTTCATACGCCAGCTCACCCGCACCTAATACGAAATCCTTGGCAAAACCGAGTACACCTCGCGCGACTTGAGCGGCGTAGTCGGCACCCGTCCCTTGATCGGCTCTAATGTTTTTGATCAGCCCGTCGAGTACTTCGTTTGTCTGCTGAAAATTCAGGTACTCGTCGAGCGCATCAAAGTTGAGCATCCCTGCCGCGACTTCCTCCCTCGCTTTTTTAAGTGCCTCAAGTTTTGCGCTGGTGCGCTGCCCTGGCGGAAGCGTGGACTCCACCCGCGGAGGAGCCGAGCCTGCTGCTTTCTGTTCTGTTACTAGCTTTCCCTGCGCGCCGCCAACTCCGGACGCGTCGCAATTGATCAAACACCGACTATCGTGACGGGCGACAGGAACACCGTTGACTTTGACGTTGGCATGGCCATCCAAGATCTTGACGTGGCCGCTACCGAGGGACGTTCCGGACACAACGTGCTTGCCTGCGTCCGCCTGCACATTTTGCAGAACGTCGCCTTGGCGATAAATCGCTGTGCCGCGTGCCTTTACATTGGGTGAGGCTGAACGCTTCTGATCAAGTGTCGCAAAGCTGTTAAACGCAACTACATCTTTGCCGACCTTGCAAAAATCAGGGGCGGTGCAAACGGCTTGCCACCCTTCAGCGTGAGCGGGATTTTTACCCCACCTTCCATTCCTGATCACAGGTAAACAAACTGGCGGCTCCCAAAACAGAACGGAGTCGCAATGATGCAAACAGAATCGAAGCAGCAGGTATGGTCGGCACGGATGCACGAGCAGGCAGTGTCGGGCCTTGGCATAAAGGCGTGGTGCGTCCGCGAAGGGCTTACCGAGACGACATTTCATTACTGGCGCAAACGCTTGTCGGTGCCAGCGCAGCCGGCAACCAGCCTGATCGCCTTGCCCTTTGTCGGCCAGCCGGGGAAGCATGCTCTGCAACTTGAGACCCCGCATGGCTATGTGATCCGGATCGCCAGCCTGGAACAGCTTGGCTGGGTTAAGGGTCTGCTTGAGGTGCTGCGCTGATGTGGGGCACGCCGCAAGGGCTGGTATATCTGGCGACGGGTCACCACGACATGCGCAAGTCGATCAACGGGCTTGCCCTGGTGGTCGCCGAAACGCTCGGGCATGACCCGGTCGGCGCGCACTGGTTTGTATTCTGTAACCGCGGACGCGATCGGCTCAAAATCCTTCATTGGGACACCAACGGATTCTGGCTGCATTGCCGGCGCCTCGAACAGGGCCGGTTCCACTGGCCGAAGATTGGCGACGATGCGCAGTCGCTGGCCGTGACGGCGCGGCAGCTACGCTGGCTGATCGATGGTCTGAACTGGCAAAACGCGGTTGCCCACCAGACGTTCGAGCGGCGCGCCATGTGCTGAAAAATATTTTTGGTAAACATCAAAAATACGTAAACCCAAAACGAAATTTGTTTTGGTACAGTCTCGGGCATGCACTTACCCGACCTCATCGCCACCATCCATCCCGAGCTTCGCGACTACATCCGCGACCTTGAGGAGCGGGCTGCGGCGTCGTCCAACTACCAGGGCCAGGTCGCCAAATTGGAGCAGCGGGTCGCGTTCCTGGAGGATCAGTTCCGGCTGGCCCAGCTCAAGCGCTTCGCGCCATCGTCCGAGAAGGCGAGCGGCCAGGGCAGCCTCTTCAACGAAGCCGAACAGGATGCAGCCGCGTTTCCCGAGGAAGACGAATTCGACGACATGCCAGACAGGCAGCCAACGACGCCGGCCAAGAAACGCGGCCGCAAGAGCCTGCCTGCGCACCTGCCGCGCAAGCGCGTCGAGCACGACCTGCCCGAGTCGGAGAAGGTCTGCGCCTGCTGCCAGGGCGCGCTTCACCGCATGGCGAGGAAACGAGCGAGCAACTCGACATCATTCCGGCCACGGTGCAGGTCTTGCAGCACGTGCGCTTCAAATACGCCTGCCGCCACTGCGACCGCCATGGCGAGTCGAGCACGATCGTCACCAGCCCGATGCCGACCCAGCCGATCCCGGGCAGCAATGCCAGCCCCGGCACCCTGGCCACGGTCTTGACCGCCAAATATGCCGACGGTATGCCTCTGTACCGCCAGCATGCAGCGCTGCTGCGCGGCGAGGTGGACATCGCACGCGGGACCTTGGCGAGCTGGTGCATCAAGGCCGGCGTACTGATGACACCGCTCTACGAGGCAATGCAACAGATACTACTGACCGAGCCTCTCATCCATGGCGATGAGACCACGGTCCAGGTGCTCAAGGAGGATGGCCGCAAGGCCCAGAGCAAATCTTATATGTGGGTCTACCGCAGCGGCGAAAGAAGCGCTCGGCCGGTCGTGCTGTTCGAGTATCAGCCCGGGCGCGGGCATGAATATCCGGAACGCTTCCTCAAGGGCTATGCGGGCGCCATCATGACCGATGGCTACTCTGCCTGGCGTATGTTCACCGGCCTCAAGCACCTTGGGTGCATGGCCCACCTGAGGCGTAAGTTCGACGAGGCGCTCAAGGCGCAGAAGCATCCGACCGGCCGGGCCAAGGAAGCGCTCGACATGATCGGCAAGCTTTACCATATCGAGGCGATGGCGCGCAAAAAGGCGTTGCCCGACGACTTGACCGAGATCGAGCGCATCCACCAATGGCGGCAGGAAAAGAGTCGCCCGATCCTGGACGCCCTCCATGCCTGGCTGGTGAAAAACCAGAAAGAGGTCATGCCACAATCGTTGATCGGCAAGGCGATCGCCTATGCGATCGGGCAGTGGCTGTACATCTATCGCTATATCGATGACGGCCGCTACTGTATCGACAACAATTTGATCGAACGGGAAATCCGCCCCTTCGCAACAGCTCGAAAGGCATGGCTCTTCTCGGACTCCGTGCCCGGTGCCGACGCCAGTGCCGTCATCTACAGCCTCATGCTCACGTGCCGGGCCTGCAACGTCGAACCCTACGCCTGGCTGCGTCATGTCCTGACCGAACTGCCGAAACGCCAAGCCGGTGACGACGTGACCGACCTGCTGCCATTCAACTACGCCAACCGATAGCCGATTCGCTGCGCGACGGCGGCCGCATGGCTGCCGGTGCGGTTTAAATCCCGCTTACGTAGATCGCGTCTTCGATGCCTTCATCAGACAGGCCAAAGCACTGCTGGGCCACGTACATGCGCAGCATGCGCGCCAGACCGATCGGCGGGCGGCCAGCGCCTTCTACCTTCGGATAGTGCGGCTCGATCAGTTCATGCAATTTCGACCAAGGCGTCACACTGTCGATCTTCGCGAGGAAGCGGTCGCGCCGCGTCAACTTCTTTTTGGCGGCGTATTCGAGGTCGGAAAAACTCTTCTGCATGATCAACTGGACGGTGGTCGCGATGCCATTATTGTCGCAGGTCTTGCCAGCGACCGGAACGGGTTCCGGAAGAATAAATCAGTGCTTCCCTAGGTCCAATGATTCTAATTTTTCCCTTCGGACGGCAGCATCAATGATTGGCAGCGTTACTTTGCGAAAGCCATATTGATCGTTTGCGGGTGGCACCTTTTGCTCTATCTGCTCACGAAGTTCGATGAGGAATACACCAGCAGGCCGTTCTAAGGTAGCCGGCGCATGGTGGTGTTCCTGCGAGCCTGCGGCCATGTGGTGAACCGCAAGCGGGTCCAGCGCTTCATGCGCGAGATGGGCTTGGCGGGCATGGATACCGGGAATAGCTTTTGACGTCAGCAGTATTTTACGTTATCTGGCCAGTCACCCTCCTCCTCAAACTCCAACCATCCATACGTTACGCCATCGATGATGACGTCCTCGGTTTCCTCTAGGGACAAGGCTTCAGCCGTGACCGTGAATTCCGATACAGCCGACTGAAACTCGGCGTCGTACTCAGGCGGCAAAGTGCCCTCTTGTTTATCATGGTAATAATTTCCACTCACAAAATGTAATTCATCTAAGTCCAGGGAATTGACTATGTCGCCTCGGATGGCCGCGTCCAAAACTGGTAATGTAACTGAATAGAAGGAATAAATATCCGCAGTCTCGCTAACCTTTCGAACAATTTCGTCACGCAATTTAGCTGCCGTACGGCGTAGGGCAACAGGATCTACCTCTGCGAAGTTCCATTTGTCGTACCTAACAAGTTTCTTATACATTTTACGATTCCTAAGGAAACGTCATCGCGGTAAGTTTGGGGGATGTAAAGATACTTCGGTCTATTAGCAGAGTCTGTATACCCTTCCCCGATTGTGACCAAACTGTGCCATTTGCGCCGAGCTCCGTTGTAGGAGCAATAATCGAAGTAAACGTCATATCAGGGCGCAACGCTGTAATTTCCACTACCTCAAACTTCACCCCTTGCTGCGAGACTAGCGGAATTCCGAGGCGATCCGCAATCTGATCGTACCTTAAGCCATATCGTTATACACAACTCAGCCATGCCCCTCGCGCATAGACTGTAGAGCAGTGGCCACGTCCATCACACGCTGCAATCCCTGCCAGATCGTCTTGACGCCGGGCTCCCCATCGCTCTTGCGAGCAAGGAAGCCGCCAAGTTGGGCGATCAATCGCAACACCTCATTAAGACGGGGCGGCGCCGTTGGCTGAGGCTTTTTCGAGAGCAGATATGCGCCCCGAATTTTGTCGGGGTCGAAGAACAAAGCGGCATCCAGATCCGGACAAGTCCGGCCCATGCGCATCAGATAGGCCACCCGCCAGGCTACGATCATGAACAGCGCTAGCGCCCGCTCGATGCGATCGATGGCCGACAGTTGGAGCGCTTCGACCTTGCAACCGTTCTTGAGGACGTTGAAGTAAATCTCGATTTCCCAGCGCGCGCGATACCAGTCGATCAATTCGATGGCGTCTTCCAGTGTCGGCGCCACCCGATTCGTCAACAGGCGCCATTCGACTGGCTTGACCCCCTTCGGCACGCCGATTTCGCGCGCCACGATACAGGTGGCCGATACCGTCCCGGCCTTGCCGTTCGATATGCTCACTTCGCGTGCCCAGAGCTGCTGGCGCACCTTGCGTGACTTCTGATCGTCTCGGCCCGGCATGGTGAAGGTGATCTCGCCCAGCGCGGTGCCTGCGGTCGTGTATGCCCACAGTTTCTCGCCGTCGCCATCGGGCAGACAGCGATTGTGCTTGGCGCGCACCAACCAATCGGCCGGTGTGCCCAGTACCTGCGCGCGTGCCATCATGGCCAGGAGATCGGCTTCGCGGTCGGCGATGTACACCAGCCGCGTCGCCGGCATCTCGGCCGCCATTTCCGCCACGCGTTCATAGCCTTCGATCCAGCGCGTGCTTTCCTTCTGCCCGTGCCGCACGCCATCTTTGTCGCGCTCTTCGCGCGCCCACATCCACGCGTCGAGCACGCCCAACGGCTCGCGATCTGGCGTGACCGCGTAGGTCGGGTGCACATACATGCCGCGGCGCGCCTCGTAGTTCAACGGACCGAGGCCGGCCGCCTCCTGGCCATTGAAATCGAGCTCGGTCGTGTCCTGCAAACACAGCACGATCGGGTACGCGCTCATTCGTTTCTGAGTCTGCTCCCAGTGCGGCGCCATAATGTCCTGCCACTCGACATCCGGATTGGCGAGGAAACGGTAAGCTGCGCACGTTTCACTCCAGCTCTCGCACGCCATCGGGATGCTGGCCGTCGGGTTGGCCGAAAGTCGCTCCATAAGTATCTTCGCTCTCTTGTCGAGGCGACCGTCTCCCAAGTCGAGACCCGCGAATTCTTGCTCTGTCCAGCGGCTCGATCCTGTTGCCAAAGCATCACCTAAAAGGCGAGAGTAAACCTGAAACCAGCCCAGTTTACAAGTGCCTTCGCAAGTGCTTGAATGTAAACAGATTTTTCAAGCCCAGGCTGATCCGTTCAGAGTTGTGTATAACGATATGACCTTAAGCCCTTCAGACCTGCCAAGTCCTTTTCGGTGGCCCAGAAGGCACTATTCGGGACTACCGTTCCATGTGCCGGCACGACCTTAAAGAACTTGTCACCGATTTCAACGGGATTAGCGAGATGCATTGACGTACCGACATCGGCTGGCTGTACTCAAGGGTGCTTTACTCTATCTGGCCAATCCCCTTCCTCTTCAAATTCCAGTCTACCGTAGACCTCGCCGTTTATAACAATATCTTCGGTCTCCCCAAGCGAAAGCCCCTGGACAGTAACATCAAACCCCGCCAGAGCGCGCGTGAATCCCCTGTCGTACTGTGGTGGTAATGTACCCTCGCTTTCATCGTGATTGAAATTTCCGCTGATGTACCGATTTTTCCTGCCATTTACCGACACCGATATTTCACCCCGAATCGCCGCCTCGACAAGCGGCATTGTACGAGCATAGAAGCCATATGGATCATTATCAATTTTTATTTTCGATTCAATCTGCTCCTTAAGTCTCATGGCCTGTCTTTTAAGTCGAACAGGATCAACCTCGGAAAAGTGCCATCCGTCATATTTCACTAATTTTAAATACATGATATGCCCTAAGGAAGCTTAATGAGGGTTAGTTTCGGAGGAGTGAATTTACTTCGGTCAGTTACCAACGTTTGAATCCCTTTACCGCTTTGCGACCAGAATGCGCCATTTGCACCAATTTCAGATGTCGGCGCAACCACGGACGTGAAGGTCGTTCCAGAACGCCACGCAGTGATTTCCACCACTTGATATCTTGTCCGTTGCTGCGATGCTAAGGGCAGTCCAAGTCGATCAGCTATTTCATCATATTTCAATCCCTTAAAGCTAGAAAATTGGTCTTGAGTCATCCAATATTCGCTATGTGGGCCAACGGTAGCGCCCTCCGAAACAACCTTGTAAAGTTTGTCCCCAACTTCGAACGGATTCGCTTGGGGTAAAGAAGTACCTGTCTCCATGAGCTTGCTAGTTGCCCGTATTGCTTCCGATTGATCCAATCCCTGCTTTCTAAATTCCAGGACCATTCTCCGTCCTTCTGCCGATTTCATCGGGTCACTGGCGAGTCCATGGGTCCGGTAATTGTCCCAGTTTCCGCTAAAGGCGGGCTTTCGGACTCGCTTGATGTGAACACCGGCGCCCACATGTCCAAGGCCTCGACCCGCGACTTTTGGTGCGCTTGCAGCGGCAGGCGCAGCAGATGTTGCGCTTGACGCACTCGTCAACGCGGTAGATTTTGCACCGTGGACCGCGCTTGATGCCTTGCGCCCCTTCAGCCAGCCCAGCGTTAACGAGAATACTTCTGCGGCGCCGCGAGTAACAGATTCTACGTGCTGCCCCTTCTTCCAAGGATCTGTCACAGGCGCCACGATCGCCTTACCTATGTTGATCGCACTTTGGCCTACGGAGCTAGCCGTGATGTTATCGAGCCTAACGTTTTCCGCGAGGATCTGTGCGTCGAGCTCGGCATGCAGCCGTCCACTTTGCGTTCGCGTGAGTCGGATGAACTTCGGGACAGCTTGTATACCTTCGTATGCTAATTCTCCTATACCTAGCGCAGCATCCTTCGCAAAGCCGATTAACCCTCGCCGAACTTGAGCGTCCAGATCAGCGCCAGTGCCCGGCTCGGCACTGATCCTCTGAATCAGCCCGTCGAGCACCTTGTGCAAGTGCTCAAAATTAACGTACTCGTCGAGCGCATCAAAGTTAAGCATCTCTGCCGCGACTGCCTCCCGCACTTTCTTGAGTGCCTCCAGTTTTGCGCTAGTGCGCTGCCCTGGGGGAAGCGTTGCATCCACCCGAGGGCGAGCCGCACCCGCTCCCTTCTGTTCAGTGACTAGCTTTCCCTGTGCGCCGCCAACTCCGGACGCGTCGCAATTGATCAAGCACCGACTGTCATGCCGCGCGACAGGAACACCGTTGACTTTGACGTTGGCATGGCCGTCCAAGATCTTGACGTGGCCGCTACCGAGGGAAGTTCCGGACACAACGTGCTTGCCAGCGTCCGCCTGCACATTTTGCAGAACGTCGCCTTGGCGATAAATCGCTGTGCCGCGTGCCTTTACATTGGGTGAGGCTGAACGCTTCTGATCAAGTGTCGCAAAGCTGTTAAACGCAACTACATCTTTGCCGACCTTGCAAAAATCAGGGGCGGTGCAAACGGCTTGCCACCCTTCAGCGTGAGCGATATGTCGCGCTTTTCCTTGGCGTCCCGACTTAGGTTGCGGTTCCTTTTTCTCGCCCTCTGCAAGATGCTTCTTGAGTTTGGCGATGTTTTGTTCAAGGTGCTGGATCCGCTTCTCGTATTCCGCAAGTTGCTTTGAACGCGCAATCTGATCCTCAACTGCATATGGTTCAAAGGCAAGGCTGCCATTCGCATCCGAGCCACTGGGATTGGATAGCTTCAGCTTGCTAACACCATCATTTCCGCCGCTCACGTATTCTCCCCAGGCGCCGAGAGCTCGATCGATAACGATTGGTCGCATTCGATCGCGGCAGTAGTAGCCGCCACCATGAGTTCGATGACGGGGTCGCCAGCCTCCGCGTAATGCGCACGCCAGACAAGCGATGCCTGGCATCGGTCCAGGTCGAATCGAACGGTGTCCAGCACCGGAAGACTGACCATGCTGTCGCCGCTCGCCCGCGTGACCACCGCGACCAGGCGCCAACCCGGCAGGCGCATGTCCCGCTTCTGCGGCAGAAGGCCCGACAGAGTCACGCTTTCGTCGCCCGTCAAATGGGGAACGGCCACGAGATCAGGGTGCGCACTCTGGTAGAAACGCGAGTCGAAATCCTCCGGCACCATCGGGTAACGATCGTTGCGCCACTTCTCGTCATAGGTGCCTTGCAAGGCCTGCCGTGGTGTCCACCACCTCGCGATCGGCCCGAGACCATCTGTCGCCGCGGTCTGACAGGGGTGCACTACCGGTTCTAGCGCATCTTCGATTTGTGGCGCGGCGATTACCTTTTGGTCACGCACCCATTTGGCGACATGCTTTCGGGCTGCCTTGTCGAGCTTGCCGTATGCGGCCGGTTTGGGCAGCCATCCACAGCCAGCAGGGTTACCGGAATGTTTAACAGTGTCCTGCTCGCCGTCCGAGGTAAGCGCTGCCGGAATATCGATACACCCACCGAAGGCTAAGCGGTAGTCGAGTGCAACATGGGTCGTGGGTTCAGTCAGTCCCAACCGCCATCCAAAAAACTGCTTACGAAATTGCCGCGGACCGTGCAAGCGGAGAATTTTTTGTACTTTTCCCACCCGAATGCCAGCGACCCAATTTATATGCGCTCGCCCCTCTGGTGCGTTAGCGTGACCGGTCACCAGGATGTCTGTCCCTGGCTTGTACGGCAGCAAGTCGCCGTCCTCTTTGACTACAGCACGAAGAGGATCCGTCGCCACCGGACCCGAGAAAGTGTCTCCCAGCACGACCGGGTGCTGCTCGCGCGCCAAGGTCATCAATTCGCCGCCGGCAGCGAAATCGAAGGTGGCACGGACCACCAACACGTCTAGCCGCTCGCCCTCCGGACCGGTCTGCTCAAACCAGAAATGAGGGACGCCCGTGTGGTTTTCGATATTCGCCATTCTCTCCCGCCTTGACGAGTCACTTCGACGCCGACAAACACTTGGCGCTTAGCCCAATTCGGTTCCGTCATCGGCGACTTCGGAATCCGCTGGAAAGCTGATGGTTGGCGCCTCGCTGGCTGTGCCGGTGTTGAGGTAAATATCCGCCGGCGCGTCAGCGTGAATGTTCTGGTGACCTTTGATGTGGACGTTATTGGCCTCGATATAGATCGCGTCAGGCGTTATGCTTATCCGCGAGCTACCGACTGACAGCGTGATTTGCTCTTTCGCGTCGAGCCCATACTTGCTGCCAACTTGTACCGATTTGTATTGGCCAACCTGCTCGGAGCTCGACATCACCACACTGGTGTTCATCGCGCCGCCGACAGTTGTCTGGTAAAGGGCGCCGATAGAAAGCGCCTTGGCCAAACCGACGCTTTCGCTCTTTGCCATCAGCACGGTTTCATTTCTATTGCCGTCGATGCGCACGGCATCGTTCTTGCCGACTCTTTCGGTTCGGTTACCACCGACAGTGATTGCTTCGTTTGCACCGACCGATTCGGTCCGATTCGCGCCGATTGAAATGCGTTCGTCGTGCCCCACTGTTTCGGTCCGGTCATGCTTCACCTCGACGGATTCGTCATGCTCCACAGTCTTCTTTCTGTCGTTGCCGACCGAGTGAGATTCGTCGTGCTCGACCTCGATGCGCTGGTTCTTCTCGGCGTGCAGCCAGACTTCCTCAGCGCCCTTTTTATCCTCGAAGCGAAGCGCATTCGCGGTAGCCGGTCCGCCGCCCACCGTGGAACGCGTGAGGATGCCGCTCTGCGTCTTGCAATCCGGAAGGTCCCACGGCGGCATGTTGCGTGAGTTGTAGACGCTGCCGATGATCAACGGCCGGTCGCAGTTCCCATCGAGGAATTGCACAACCACTTCCTGCTCGATCCGGGGCACGCTGATCTGGCCGAAATTGGTGCCGGCCCAGCTCGAGACGACGCGCACCCAGGGGGAACTGGCCGCATTGAAGGTACCGTTGCGGTCCCAATGGAACTGCAGGCGAACCCGACCGAACTCGTCGGTGTGGATTTCTTCTCCAGGCGGCCCGACTACCGTTGCAGTCTGTACCCCGAAAATCCTGGTCGGCTGGCTGTTCCAGCCCCGGGATGGCCGCCACGGAATGGTCTTGCGCATGCAGCGAAAGTCGTTTTCGTAACTCGATAACGCGTCGCGGCCGTCCTGGTAATTGTTGCGAGCGCGATGGTGAACGCGCAGCACCAAATACGGCCGATCAGACCTGTCATCCGGCTGCGTTGCCGCGCCTTGCTGGCGCATGCGCGAGCCACCGCTGAAATGCCCTGCAAGCTTGAACCAGCGGCCGGGCTGTGCCGCGCGATCGTTACTTTGAGCGGCGAAGTCCAGGTCGCGCGCTTCGATCTCCTCCGCGCGCAGGCAGGCCAGGCGATTGCTTGAAGCATGGTTGAAACCGTAGGCGCCCGTGTTTTCGAAGATTTCCAGATCGTAGTCGCCGCCGTGCTTTTGCACCGTTGGAAAAAAGATGGAGGACTCGCGGTGAATATTCTTGAAGTCGAAACTGCCGAGGGTGACTCTGCCCGCGGCGATGCGCCGCATGGCGCTCCACTGATGAACGCCGTCATCTTCCAGAGAACCCGCAGCACTCTGAAATATCATTTCCGGTTCATCGCCATCGATTGGATCTGCTCGGGTGCTATCGTCGCTCAGCCACAGCGTGTGTCCATCCTGGCGATGTTCGTACCAATAAAACACCCCGCTATCCTCGAGCCTTCGATGCAGATGGTTGTGGTCCGTTTCGTTGTATTGAACAGCGAGCGTCAAGCGTTGTTGCTCCCCCGGAAGGCGATACTTGACGTCCCGCTGCAGGTAGTGCTGAAACGTCTTGTCGCACAGGTCGACAATGGATGCGTCCTGGAAGACGGCGTTATCCTGCCGTAGCCGGAGGAACGCGAGCCAGGGTTTGAGGACCATGTGGTAAAACGCGAATCCGCCATCCGTCCTGACGAATCGGAACTCGAAAACATAGCCATTGAAATAACGCAGGCTGCCGTCGTCACGAACCAGTGAAACGGTTACCATTTTGCCGATGACTGCTTTAAGCGAAATGGTGGCGTTGTTCGACAGCACTTCGACCGTGTAGGTGAAATCCCGTGATAATTCTTCAACTGCGTCGAGGGTATTGGCCAGCATGGTCGCTCTGGGACCGTCCTGGCGGGGGAATTCCATGCGCAGCAATCGCTTGCCCTGGGGATCGCTGAGCAATGCGGCGAACGCTTCGGCACCCATCCTGAATTTGTCCATAAGTCTCTTCCATTCGCAGAAGCTGGTCAGTATGGAATTCTTGCGCCTAGACAAATTGAGGTAACGCAATAAATGCTGCCGTGAATCGGCGTCACCCCGGGTAGCGACGCTGGCGCAAAATTAAGGTAGAGTCTTGCAGCAATCACCAATCACCAAAGGCGCGAATTGAAGAAGACTAAGCAAGCTGCATTCATCCGGTTCGTACTTGGCGCCCTCGCGTTACCCGTGCTCGCCCTGAGCAGCGCGCAGGCGGCAATCCCGGTCTACACCTTCATGGTCAAGCACGCCTATCCGCACGATACGCAGGCGTTCACCCAGGGGCTGTTCATCAAGGACGGCGCGCTGTTTGAAAGTACCGGCATGAAGGGCCAGTCGTCGATCCGCCGGGTTCAACTCGAGACCGGCCGCGTGCTGCAAAAGCTCGACCTGGCGCCAGAGTTTTTCGGCGAAGGCATCGCTCCGGTAGGCAATGACATCGTCAGCCTGACCTGGCAGTCAAAGGTCGGCTTCGTGCACGATGCGAAGACGCTCAAGCTCAAACGCAAGTTTTCCTACGAGGGCGAAGGGTGGGGACTGGCCAGCAACGGCACGCAACTGTTCATGAGTGACGGCACCCCGGCGATCCGCTTGCTCGATCCGAAAACGTTGAACGAAACGAAGCGCATCCAGGTCAGCGCCGGCGGCAAGCCGGTGCCGAACCTGAATGAGCTGGAATGGGTCGACGGGCAGCTGTTTGCCAATGTCTGGGGAACGAACGTGATCGCGCGCATCGATCCGGTGTCGGGCAACGTGGTTGGCTGGATCGACTTGACGGGCTTGCAGGATCCGACGTGGAAAGCTGGGCCTGATGATGTGCTCAATGGCATCGCGTGGGATGCCAGCCGGCGGCGGTTGTTTGTCACCGGGAAGCATTGGCCGAAGCTGTTCGAGATTGAGCTGGTGGAGCGGAAGCGCTGAACAGTTCACGGCGTTCGTTTCCTTGATGCGGCCTCAGCATAGATTCCCGCCTTCGCGGGAAAGACGGTTCATCAGGTAACGGAAGGATCGGAGTCCGCTCTTTCCGTCAGCCTGAACGTAAAAAGGGGGAAAGGCTGCTTGAGCCTTTCCCCCTTTTTTGCTGACCAGTACCTGACTACAGCACGTGGGTGCCGATCCACCAGGCGATCGCAGCCATGAAGGCCGATGCGGGAATCGTGAAGATCCATGCCCACACGATGTTGCCCGCAACGCCCCAGCGCACAGCCGACATCTTCTGGGCCGAGCCGACGCCGACGATGGCGCCGGTGATCGTGTGGGTGGTCGATACCGGCACGCCCATCGCGGTCGCGGCGAACAGCGTGATGGCGCCGCCGGTCTCGGCGCAGAAACCACCAACAGGCTTGAGCTTGGTGATCTTCTGGCCCATCGTCTTGACGATGCGCCAGCCGCCGAACAAGGTGCCGAAGCTAATCGCCGTGTAGCACGAGATGATGACCCACATCGGCGGCGCAGCGTCAGCCTTGGTAGAGACGCCGGCAACGATCAACAGCATCCAGATGATGCCGATGGTCTTTTGCGCGTCGTTGCCGCCGTGACCGAGGCTGTAGGCAGCTGCCGACGCCATCTGCATGCGGCGGAACCACGTGTCGACCTTGCGCGGCGTCGAGCGTACAAACAGCCACGACACGATCACCATGATGATCGAGCCTAGCAGAAAGCCCACCAGCGGCGAAATGACGATGAACAGCACGGTCTTGAGCAGGCCGCTGCCGATCAGCGCGCCGGTGCCCGACTTTGCCACCGCGGCACCAACCAGGCCGCCGATCAGTGCGTGCGACGACGACGACGGGATGCCGTAGTACCAGGTGATCAAATTCCAGATGATGGCGCCCACCAGCGCGCCAAAAATGACGTACTGATCAACCACGGCGGGGTCGATCGTGCCCTTGCCCACCGTTGCCGCCACCTTCAGGCCAACGACGAAGATGGCGATAAAGTTGAAAACCGCCGCCATCGCCACCGCGGTCTGCGGTTTCAGCACGCCCGTCGATACCACCGTCGCGATCGCATTGGCGGCATCATGGAAGCCGTTCATGAAGTCAAAAACCAGCGCAAGTCCAACCAGCAACACCAGCACCCATATGCTCATTTGAAGAGTTTGCATGTAGTGGCTTCCGCTTACGCGTTTTCGACGATGATGCCTTCGATGATGTTGGCAACATCTTCGCAGCGGTCGGTGACGGTTTCCAGGATCTCGTAAATGGCTTTCAGCTTGATCAGGTTGCGCACGTCCGGCTCGTCGCGGAACAGCTTGGACATGGCAGCGCGCATCACGTGGTCGGCGTCCGATTCGAGGCGGTCGATCTCTTCGCAGATGGCGACGATCTTGTGCGAGTTGTCCATATTGTGCAGCAGGCCAACAGCTTGCTGCACCTTCTGGCAGCAGGCCAGGCACAGCTCGGCCAGGCGCTTCGCTTCCGGCGTGACCGCCTTCAGGTCGTACAGCGACACAGTCTGGGCCGCGTCTTCCATCAAATCGAGAATGTCATCCATGCGGGTGATCAGCTTGTGGATGTCGTCGCGGTCGATCGGCGTGATGAACGTCTTGTGCAGCATGTCCACCGTGGCGTAGGTGATCTTGTCGGCCTGCTTCTCGATGCCTTCGATCGCGTGCGTGCGGTTTTCCAGGTCGTCGAAGTTGGTCATGAGGCCGACCATCTCGTGGGCGCCCTTCACGCACAACGCGGCGTGCTGATTAAACAAGTCAAAAAATTTGCCCTCGGTGGGCATCAAACGTCCAAACATTGTATTCTCCGTTAGTCGTACTGAGATTGCTCGGGCACGCCGCACGTCGCAGCGTCACCTCTTGGTTTTAGTCGCCCTGGTAGAGCGCCAGGCCGCCGCTGTAATTGCCGAACTTGGTGTATTGCCCGATCCAGGTCAGGCGCACCGCGCCGATCGGACCGTTACGCTGTTTGCCGATAATGATTTCGGCGGTGCCCTTGTCGGGCGAATCCGGGTTGTACACTTCGTCGCGGTACAGGAAGATGATGACGTCGGCATCCTGCTCGATAGCGCCCGATTCGCGCAAGTCGGACATGATCGGCCGCTTGTTCGGACGCTGCTCGAGCGAGCGGTTCAGCTGCGACAGTGCGATCACCGGGCAGTGCAGTTCCTTGGCGAGACCTTTCAGGCCGCGCGAGATTTCGGAAATCTCGGATGCCCGGTTGTCGCCGGGCTGGTTGCCGGTCATCAGCTGCAGGTAGTCGACGATGATCAGGCCGAGCTTGCCGCACTGGCGCGACAGGCGGCGCGAGCGGGCGCGCAGCTCGATCGAGTTGAGCGCCGGCGTCTCGTCGATGTAGAGCTGGGCATCGTTCATCTTCTGGATGGCGTGCGTCAGGCGCGGCCAGTCTTCGTCATTGAGCTTGCCGGTGCGCAGGCGATGCTGGTCGAGCTGGCCGACCGAGCCGAGCATACGCATCGCCAGCTGGGTGCCCCCCATCTCCATCGAGAACACGGCCACCGGCAGGCCGGAGTCGATGGCGACGTTCTCGCCGATGTTGATCGAGAACGCCGTCTTGCCCATCGACGGACGCCCGGCGACGATCACCAGGTCGCCCGGCTGCAGGCCGGAGGTCATGCGGTCGAGGTCGATGAAGCCGGTCGGCACGCCGGTGATCTCGCTCTGGTTGTCGCGGCTGTAGAGCTCGTCGATGCGCTCGACCACCTGGGTCAGCAGCGGCTGCACCGCGACCCAGCCCTGGGCGCCGCGCGAACCTTCTTCGGCAATCGCAAAAATCTTCGACTCCGCTTCGTCGAGCATCTGCTTGACTTCCTTGCCTTGCGGATTGAACGCGTTGCCTGAAATCTCGTCGGCCACGGTGATCAGCTTGCGCAGGATGCCGCGGTCGCGCACGATCTCGGCGTAGCGGCGGATGTTGGCCGCCGACGGCGTGTTCTGCGCCATCGCGTTGAGGTACTGCAGGCCACCGACGTCGTCGGCCTTGCCCATGTTGGTGAGCGCCTCGTAGACTGTGATGACGTCGGCCGGGCGCGCGGCATTGATCAGCTTGACGAGTTGCTCGAAGATGATGCGGTGATCGTAGCGGTAAAAATCGTCGGCGTGCATGAAGTCGGCGATACGGTCCCACGCAGCATTATCGCGCAGCAGGCCGCCGATAACGGACTGCTCTGCTTCGATGGAATGCGGCGGAATGCGGATGGCGTCGACTTGCGGATCGGAAGGGGCGTTCATGGCGCGAATTATACCCGCTCCGGATGGACAGGCCGCAATAATCGGCGAGAAATCGCTTTGGTACGGACGTAAAAAAGCCGGGATGTACCCGGCTTCTTGACCGGATAACCCGGCATTATGGCGTCATCTCGCGGGCCCATGGCCTGCGCGACAAGCGCGATATTTAAGCAGCTTCGCCGACGACAGCGATGGTGATGTCGACGACGACGTCGGTGTGCAGTGCGACTGCAACAGCGTGGTCGCCAGTCGTCTTCAGCGGACCGTTCGGCAGGCGAACTTGTGCTTTCTCGACAGCGAAACCTTGCTTCGTCAGCGCTTCAGCGATGTCGAAGTTGGTCACCGAACCGAACAGACGGCCATCGACGCCCGCTTTTTGCGCAATCGAGATGGTCATGCCGCTCAGCTTCTCGCCTTGGGCTTGCGATGCGGCCAGCTTGGCTGCAGCAGCTTTTTCCAGCTCAGCGCGCTTGACTTCGAACTCGGCGATTGCCGAAGTCGTTGCGCGGCGAGCCATGCGTTGCGGGATCAGGAAGTTACGTGCGTAACCGTCTTTGACTTTGACGACGTCGCCGAGGTTGCCGACGTTGACGACTTTATCTAACAGAATAACTTGCATATTTTTCTCCAGGTTCTCTGCAACGCTTAAGCGTGGTGCAGGTCGGTGTAAGGCAGCAGCGCGAGGTAGCGGGCGCGCTTGATGGCGGTGTCAACCTGGCGCTGGTAGTGCGCCTTGGTACCGGTCAGGCGTGCTGGCATGATCTTGCCGTTTTCCTGGACGAAGTCTTTCAGGGTGTCGACGTCTTTGTAGTCGACCTGCTCGACGTTTGCTGCGGTGAAGCGGCAGAATTTCTTGCGCTTGAACAGTGGGTTCTGTTGTTTGCGTTTTTCTTTGAGCTTGAGCTTGTTCTTGTCGAACTTTTTACCGAATGCCATTTGAGGCTCCTGTATCTAAAAATGTGCTCCGCTTAGGCGGCGGCACTAAAATCAATGATGTGAAACACCAACGCTTTGCTACTGCGACTCTTTTTGGCCAGAAAACCGGTGAACTGGTGTGCTGCGCCTAACTCGGCCCGGGAGAACCTGCCTGAAATCTCGCCCGCGGCGAACGCGGTGATGTCAAACTCGGTCAACCTGCTTACCCCTGCTTCCACCTGCTGCGAACTATGCGTCAGGGTGGCGGACACGATCGGCACGCCGGCCGGGGTATAACGCAAAACGTCGCGCTCCGAAATATGGGCTACAAACTGAAGTTGATTCACTGGTGTGATTCACTTCGCCAGCTGAGGGTCTCTTGCCAAAAATTAGGCAGCTGCTGGGGCTGGTGCTGCTGGAGCGGCTGCAGGAGCTGGCGCTTCCGAGCGGTGGCTCTTGGCTGCGTCTTCACGTTGTACCGACTTCATCATCGGCGACGGCGTGATTTCAGCCTTCTTCATCTTAACGGTGAGGTGACGCAGCACGGCATCATTGAATTTGAACGCGGTTTCGAGTTCCACGAGGGTCTCGTTGTCGCATTCGATGTTGATGCAGATGTAGTGCGCTTTAGGCAGCTTCTGGATCGAGTAAGCCATCTGACGACGGCCCCAGTCTTCGACGCGATGAATGTTACCGCCGCGTGCAGTGACGCTGGCTTTGTAACGTTCGATCATCGCCGGGACTTGCTCGCTTTGGTCCGGGTGGACGATAAAAACGATTTCATAATGACGCATGCATAACTCCTTAGGGACGTTTAAAACAAAAGCCCACCTCGGCGTCAAGACGAGTGTGGGAAGGGAAAGCCGGCAATTATAGCGCGGAATGGGGCGGGCAGGCAAGCATCACCGCCGCCCGCGGAGGCGGAACGTGGCTTTCCGATCTTCAGGGGACGAAGTCGAAGTCGAACAACTGATTCTGCGAATACGGATTGACCGTGGGGAAAGCTGATACGGACAACCCTGTTTCGTGCGCCGCCCGACGAACCGCGACCGGAAAAGCCTCTGCCACATCCTGCATCACGGAGGGACGCAGGCTCGGGCTATCCTTGAGCAGCGCCTCGATTGCATCGCGCTGCTCAGTTAAAGTTGCCAACCAGCTTCCACCAATCCGATGGTGCTGGAACTGACACTTCAACAGGTGCATGAGCAAGACTTTGAGGCGACTCGCTAACTCCCTGCGTTCCTTGCTCATGGCCGCTCGCAGTTCCTCGATCAGATTTTCGACGTCGAGCAAGTGTAAATGCCCTTTCCGCAACAGCTCAATCTGGCGCCCATACCAGAGCACAAGATCCTGATCATATTCCGCGCACGCCTTCTTCTTCGACTCGAGTTCCAACATGGCTGCCTCCTTCCAATTCCACATTAGCACCCAAAGAAACCGCAGTCCAGCGTCACGCAGCCGCCTTTTGATGCGTGAAATCGACCAAAAACCGGGTCTGACCCCGTTTTTGTGAACTTTCACTTGCATTGAGCGAAATACTGTACAAAAATACAGTCTGTTTATATAACCAGCCCTCGGGCAACGCCAATGATCAAGCTCACCGCACGGCAAGAAGAGATCCTGAACCTGATCCGGGAAGCAATCGAAAACACCGGCTTTCCGCCGACGCGCGCCGAAATCGCCGCCGAACTGGGTTTCAAGTCGGCCAACGCCGCCGAGGAGCATTTGCAGGCACTGGCGCGCAAGGGCGCCATCGAGATTTCACCCGGCACGTCGCGCGGCATCCGCCTGATCGGTCCGGCCGTCGAGGCGAGCCCGATGCCGCCGCCGACCTTGATGATGGCGCTGCCGCTGGTTGGACGCGTCGCCGCCGGTTCGCCGATCCTGGCGCTGGAACATGTCGAGGCGACCTACAGCGTCGACCCTGCCATGTTCGCGTCGAAGCCGGATTACCTGCTGAAGGTGCGCGGCCTGTCGATGCGCGACGCCGGCATCATGGATGGCGACCTGCTGGCTGTGAAAAAAGTCGACACCGCCAAGAATGGGCAGATCGTGGTCGCGCGGATTGGCGACGACGTCACCGTCAAGCGCTACAAGAAAACCGGATCGCTGATCGAGCTGTTCCCGGAAAATCCGGACTTCAAGGTCATCAAGGTCGATCCGGCGGTGGACGATTTCACGCTTGAAGGCCTCGCCGTCGGGCTGATGCGCTCCTGGCACTGAGCCGGGTTAACTAGCCAGCGCCTAGTTGTCGTACTTGCGCTTGGGTGTGACAGCGGGCATGCTCTTGACCAGTTCGTTGTGCTCTTTGACAAACTTATCGGTGGCGGCGCGCCAGGCGTCATAATCGGCCAGCACCAGCTTGGCGCTGATGCTGGCATCGGCGCCCATGCGCGTATGGACTTCGCCGAGGTAGGCCGTGGCGGCCTCGAGTTCCTGCTTGTTGAGCAGCTTTGAAATATCTTCCGGAATGCGCGTCGTCAGCGGCGCGCTGGCATTCAGGTTTGCCACAAAGCCATTGTTGCAATCCTGCCAGGTGGTCATCGCCGCCGCAACGCTGTTGATCTCGTCGTTCGCCTTCGATATTGCCGGTATGCGCGGCGCGGGGCACCGGAACTTGCCCGCCTTGAGGTCGGCGCCATCGTACTTCGACACCCAGTAATCAATATCTGCGCGGCGCAGTTCGCGCTTCTTCATCACTTCCAGCGAGGCTGCGGCAGTCTTGTTGCCCTTCGCCGACGACTTCTTGAACCACGCATCGGCCTTCACCAGGTCGATCGCTCCGGCTTCGCCGTACCAGTACATTTCGCCGAGATGCAATTGCGCCTCGGCGTTGCCGGCGTTGGCCAGCTTGGTGTAAAGCTGCAATGCTTGTGGGAATGCCATCTTCTCGAACAAGGCGTTGGCATCGGCCAGTTCATCGGCATGGGCAACAGTGAAGAAAGCAAGAGCGAGCCAGAAGACGATTTTTTTTCATTTTTATCGCAGCAAGAATTAAACAGGCTCCAGCGCACCCTGGAAGTCGGCCAGCAGGTCGGCCGTGTCCTCGATGCCGACCGACACGCGGATCAGCGACTCGGCGATGCCCATGCTGGCGCGGCGCTCGGCGCCCATTTCGTAAAAGATCGTGTGGGCCACCGGAATGACCAGGGTGCGCGTGTCACCCAGGTTGCTCGCGGGGATCCCGATCCGCAGGCGGTTCAGGTAGTCGAAGCAGTCGATGCCATCGTTCAGCTCGAAGCTGAACAGCGAGCCGGCAGAGCGGAACAGTTCGCTCGTAATCGCATGCTGGGGATGCGACGCCAGCCCCGGATAATGCACGGCCGCCACGCGCGGATCAGCCTCGAGCATGCGTGCCAGCGCCAGCGCATTGGCGCAGCTGCGTTCCATGCGCAGCGCCAGCGTTTCGGCGCCCACCGCGATGTGGTGCGCCGCTTCCGGTCCGAGCGATGCGCCGAAGTCGCGCAAGCCCTTGGCGCGAAGTTGCGCCATGCCCCACTGCGCCGGCGGATTGCGCTTGTAGTTGGCGGCGATGTGCGGATAGTTTGTCCAGTCGTAAGCGCCAGTGTCGGTCAGGCTGCCGCCGAGCGCAATGCCGTGGCCGCCGATCGACTTGGTCAGCGCGTTGACGACCAGGCCGGCGCCGACCGACTTCGGCCGGAACAGGTAAGGCGTCGTCATCGTGTTGTCGACAACGAACAGGATGCCGCGCTCGCGGCACAGCTGGCCAATGCGCACCAGGTCGGCGACCTGGGTGCGCGGATTGGCGATCGTTTCGACGAACACAATGCGCGTTGCCGGCGTCAACGCCGCGGCAACATTGGCAACATCGGTGGCGTCGACAAACGCGACGTCGACGCCCTGCCCGGCAACCGTCTGCCACAGGCTGTTGGTGTTACCGAACAAGAAGGCGGACGAAACCACATGGTCGCCGGCGCGCAGCAGACCCTGGAACACCGCGCCGATCGCGCCCATGCCGGTGGCAAAGCACAAGGTCGCCACGCCGTCTTCCATGCGGGTAAGCTTGTCTTCCAGCGCCGCGACCGTCGGGTTGCCCTGGCGGCCGTAGCGGAAACCCGGCTCCTTGCCCTGGAACACAGACGCCAGCTGGCGCGCATCGGTGTAGCCGAACGCGACCGAGGTATGCACCGGCTTGTGCAGCGAACCATGCTCGATCGGCTTTTGCCGGTCGTTGTGCAAGATGGTGGTGGTGAAGCCGAACTGTTTCTTGTCGCTCACGATGCCGCCCTATTCCGCCGTTGCCAAGGTCAGGTTGAGCTGCGTGCGGGCGGCGTCCTCGGCCGGCTCCTTCTTCGGATTGTGGCGCGCGAACTCGAGGCGATCGAGGTAGTCCTGGGTAACGTCGCCGGTGACGTAGATGCCGTCGAAACAGGAGGCCTCGAAGTTCTGCAGCGCCGGGTTGACGTCGCAGATCGAGCGCTTGAGCGCGTCGACGTCCTGGTACACCAGCTTGTCGGCGGTGATCTCGCGGCAGATTTCTTCGTTGCTGCGCCCGTAAGCGATCAGCTCGCCGCGAGTCGGCATGTCGATGCCGTACACGTTCGGAAACAGTACCGGCGGCGCGGCCGAGGCGAAGTAGACGTTGCGGGCGCCCGCTTCGCGCGCCATCTGGACGATTTCGCGGCTGGTGGTGCCGCGCACGATCGAATCGTCGACCAGCAGCACGTTCTTGCCCTTGAATTCGGAGCCGATGGCGTTTAGCTTCTGGCGCACCGACTTGCTGCGGATCGCCTGGCCGGGCATCAGGAAGGTGCGGCCGATGTAGCGGTTCTTGATGAAGCCTTCGCGGTATTCGATGCCGAGCTTGAGCGCGAGCTGGATTGCGGCCGGGCGCGACGAATCGGGAATCGGCATGACGACGTCGATCTCGCCGCTTGCAAATTCCTTGCGGATTTTCTCGGCCAGGTACTCGCCCATCTTCAGGCGCGTGGCGTACACCGAGGCGCCGTCGAGGATCGAGTCCGGGCGCGCCAGGTAGACGAATTCAAATGCGCACGGGTTGAGCGACGGGTTCTCGGCGCACTGACGCTGGTGCAACTTGCCGTCATTGTCGATGAACACTGCCTCGCCCGGCGCGATATCGCGCAGGAAGCGAAAGCCGATGCCTTCCAGGGCGACCGACTCGCTGGCGACGAGGTATTCATTGCCCTCGTCGGTCTCGTTGACGCCGATGCACAGCGGACGGATGCCGAACGGATCGCGAAACGCCAGCAGGCCGTGGCCGGCAATCTGCGCCACCACCGCGTAGGCGCCGCGCACCCGCTTGTGCACCATGGCGACGGCCTTGAAAATGGAGTCCGGATCGAGCGAATAGCCGGTGGTCGATTCCTGGATTTCGTGGGCCAGCACGTTAAGCAATACTTCCGAATCCGAATCGGTATTGATGTGGCGGCGATCATTCTTGAACAGCGCTTGTTTCAGTTCGTCCTGATTGGTCAGGTTGCCGTTGTGCGCCAGCGTGATGCCGAACGGCGCATTGACGTAGAACGGCTGCGCTTCCTCTTCGCTGGACGAGCCGGCGGTCGGATAGCGGCAATGGCCGATGCCGGAATTGCCCTGCAGTGAACGCATGTTGCGGGTGCGGAAAACGTCGCGCACGAGGCCATTGGCCTTGTGCATCGAAAACATGCTGCTGTGATTGGTTGCAATGCCCGCCGCATCCTGGCCGCGGTGCTGCAGCAGCAGCAATGCGTCGTACAGGACCTGGTTGACGGGATTATGCGAGACGACGCCGACGATGCCACACATGGTGTGCTCCTAAGACTGAACAGCCGATATTGAAAATTGGTTCAAAAACGCACGTGCTGCGTCAAGGCAGCAGGCAAGAAAGGTTTGACGGTGCGCGCGCCGGTTTCCGCCAGTGGCGAGAGCAGCGCGTTTTGCCAGAAATCCTGTTGCGGGATCGACGTCATGCCACACAATATGACGCCGAACAGCACAATTACAATGCCGCGCGCCAAGCCGAACAGACCGCCGAGGCCGCGGTCGGCCAGGCCCAGTCCGCTCGCCTTGATGAGCGCGTCAACGGCCAGCATCAGCAGGCCCATCAGAATGCGTACGCCGATAAACAGCGCCACGAAAGCGACCATCAGCCGCACGGCCTCGCCGGGTATCATCACCGGCAACATCGGCGCCAGGGTCGCGCCGTACATATTGGCCACGACGAAGGCGACAACCCAGCTGACCAGCGAAAGGATTTCCTTGACCAGGCCGCGCATGGTGCTGATCACGACCGAGGCCAACAGGACGAACAATACCAAGTAATCGAAAATGGTCACGCCCGGCATGCCCTGGTTTGTCTATTTTCCATCAGGCTTGACAATGCTGCCGGACATGCCGACCTTGTCGAGCCTGGCGCGCATGCGGTCCGCCTCTTCCCTGCTGAACGGACCAACTTTAACCTGGATGCGCTCGCCGCCGGCGGTCGTTACCTTATGGGTGAAGGAGCGGATGCCGGCGTCCTTCAGCTTGCCCTGCAATTCGGCCACCTTCTCGGCCGTGCCGAGCGCTGCCACCTGGACGACGAACTTGCCGCCGCCGGCTGCCGGCGGCTTGCCTTCAAGGATGTCAAGCGCGCGGGCGGCGTCTTCGGTTTTGGCGGCCGGCTTTTCTTCCTTGACGGCGACCTTCGCCGGCTTCGGCTCAGCCACCTTCGGCTCGACCGGCTTCGGCTCGGCTTTGGCCGCTTTCGGCTCAGGCTTTGGCTCTGGCTTGACGTCGGCCTTGGGCTCCGTCTTCGGCGCGGCCTTTGGAAGCGCCGGCTTCGCTTCGACTTTCGGCTCAGCCACGGCAACCGTCTTGATCCCGCTTGGTTCCGGCTTCGGCGGATCGATGAACTCTTCGCGCTTGTCGAGCGAATCGGCGGCTGTGGCAGCGCCAGGCAGTGCCGGCACGGGCAGCGGCGGCGCCTTGTCGCGCGATGGAATCTGGAACGCGATGTCGCCGGCCAGCGGTTTCGGCTCGGCGTCGAGCACCATCGGCAAGCCGACGGCAACGGCCAGCGCCAGCGCGATGGCGCCTACCAGCCGGCGGCGGGCGCGCTTCTTTTCGGGCAGTACGGGATCGTCGACGCCGCGCGATTTGCGATCGCGCCGCGGTGCGGCCGGTTCACCGGCGCTGGAAGCGCGCTTGGCGCGGGCGCGGGTGGCGACCGAATCTTCATCGCGGGAATAATAGCCACTGTCATCGGCAGTGGTGTCTTGCTTGTTTTTATTGAGGAACGAGAACAAGCCCATGCGGTATTTTTTCAGTGAGAGGAGGATTTTCGGGCTGCCATCACGCCTGCTACCGTGTAGAACGAGCCAAAGACCACAATTCTATCATTCTCCCCAGCCCGGCTCATCGCATTCGCAAAAGCCGATGCCGGATCGGGAAATTCGGTGATCGAGCGCTCGCCCGGTTTGCCATCGTCCGGGGCCAGGCCGGCAATGGTGGCGGCCAGGTCGCCGGTGTGGGCCGAGCGCGGCGACGGCAGTCCGGCGACGCACCAGTGATCGACATACTGCGCCATCGGCGCGACGACGCCGGCGATGTCCTTGTCTTGCATCACGCCAAATACGGCGTACGTGTACGGGTGAAAACCCATGTTGCCCAGGTTCAGCGCCAGCGCCGATGCCGCGTGCGGATTGTGGGCGACGTCGAGGATGACGGTCGGCCGCCCAGGCAGCACCTGGAAGCGGCCCGGCAACTCCACCGTCACAAGGCCGGTGCGAATTTCCTGGGCGCCGACCGGCAATTCGAGGCGCAGCACTTCCAGCGCGGCCAGCGCGGCCGACGCGTTGAGCAACTGGTTGGCGCCGCGCAGGCTCGGATACGCCAGCGAGTTGCGGCGCTGGCTGCGCCCGCCAAAGTTCCACTGCTGCTTGTCGCCGGAATAATTGAAGTCGCGCCCGAGCAGCCACAGGTCGGCGCCGATCGCTTCGGCATGCGCCACCAGCGACGCCGGCGGCACCGGGTCGCTGCAGATCGCCGCTTTGCCGGGCCGGAAGATGCCGGCTTTTTCGAAACCGATTTCTTCGCGCGTGGTGCCGAGGAAATCGGTGTGGTCGATGTCGACGCTGGTGACGATGGCCACATCGGCGTCGATGACGTTGACGGCGTCGAGCCGGCCACCGAGGCCAACTTCGAGGATCGCCACGTCGAGGCCGGCGCCGGCCAGCAGATGCATGATGGCCAGCGTGGTGAATTCGAAATACGTCAGCGGCACGTCGCCGCGGGCAGCTTCGACGTCGTTGAAGGCGCCGATCAGCTCGGCGTCGGTGGCCAGGTCGCCCTTGATACGGGCGCGCTCGTTAAATTCGAGAAAGTGCGGCTTGATGTACAAGCCGACCTTGTAGCCGGCCCGCAGCAAAATCGACTCGAGCATCGAGCACGTCGAGCCCTTGCCGTTGGTGCCGGCAACCATGATGACCGGGCAATCGAACTTCAGTCCCATTGCCTGCTTGACCGTGCGCACGCGGTCGAGACCCATGTTGATGTGGGCTTCGGCATGGCGCGACTCGAGCAGCGTCAGCCAGGCGGGCAAGGTGGTGGGGAGCGTTTGCATGGGATCGACTTCGGGTGGAAAAAGCGTGCGCAAGAGGCTTGCGCACGCAGCTGGAACAATGCAACTAGGCTGCCGTATTACGCGATGACTTCGGCCGGCTGGTCTTGCAGCAAGGCCAGCAGGCGGGCGATTTCCTCGCGCATCTTGCGCCGGTCGACGATCATGTCGACGGCGCCCTTGGTGACGAGGAACTCGGCACGCTGGAAGCCTTCCGGCAGCTTTTCGCGGACGGTGTTTTCGATCACGCGCGGGCCGGCAAAGCCGATCAGCGCTTTTGGCTCGGCGATGACGACGTCGCCCATGAAGGCGAACGAGGCGGACACGCCGCCCATCGTCGGATCGGTCAGCACGCTAATGAACGGCAGTTTTTTTTCCGACAGCTTGGTCAGCATCGCCGTCGTCTTGGCCATTTGCATCAGCGACAGCAAGCCTTCCTGCATGCGCGCGCCGCCGGTGGCGGTGATGCAGATGAACGGAACCTTTTGCTCGAGCGCTGCCTTGGCGCCGCGCACAAAGCGCTCGCCAACGACAGAACCCATCGAGCCGCCCATGAATTCGAATTCGAAGCAGGCCACGACCACCGGCAGGCTCATGATGGAGCCGCCCTGCACGATCAGCGCATCGGTCTCGCCGGTCGCTTCCATGGCCGCCTTCAGGCGATCCGGATACTTCTTGCTGTCCTTGAACTTGAGCGTATCAACGGGCAATGTTTCCTGGCCGATTTCGTAGCGGCCGCCCTCGTCGAGCAGGCTGTCGAGGCGTTGGCGGGCGCGGATGCGCATGTGGTGGCTGCATTTTGGGCACACATGCAAATTCGATTCGAGGTCGGTACGGTACAGGACCGCTTCACACGACGGGCATTTGACCCAAAGGCCTTCCGGCATGGTCTTGCGGGAAGCGGCATCCGAGCGCTGGATCCGGGGTGGCAGCAGTTTTTCCAACCAACTCATATATTCTCCTTCTGCGGCGATTCTTGGGTTGGCGGTAGTTTAGCCGCTAGACACCATCTTGTCGAACTTAAACACACCGAAATTGACAATAAGACAGCGTTGCCACCGATGCAGCAATGACGAGCAGCTTAACACCGGTCGGCGCAGCGTGGCGGGAGATTGCCGCGCGTTCACGGCATGATGCGCGCAGTTATCGCCGGCAGCTCTATTCGCGCAACTGGAAGCACCGCGTTGCAGGCCTTGGCGCGCCGTGCCTCGGCCTCGCGGTCGCGTGAATCGGCGTTCGTCACCAGCGTGCCGATCAGTGCGGTGGCCGCCTTCGTCACTTCCTCGACGGCATGCTCGAACGCGCTGTTCTATCAGTTTGGCGGGTCTAGTAGTAAGGGCCCGCTGATAGCCGGTGCCGACGAAAACTGGCGGTGTATTACGATCGCCGGCTTGGCAGACGTTACCTCTAGCGCAGGTGTGTGGCATTCCGCAGACAATCACTCAACTGCTTAAACGTGTGTCGGCGAGATTGACGTGCAAATCGAAATTTAGTTCAAGTTTAGTGAAGAAAAAGGCGGGAAACTGCGCCTTTTTCAATACTAGCGCTCTTTCGCATCGAGCGCGCTGCGGATGCCGGCCACAAATGCCTGCACCGCGGCGACGGCGCCCTCCTTCGGCGTATTCTCCAGCTCCTGGATGATGCGGCTGCCGATCACCACGGCGTCGGCCACCTGGGCAACCGCCTTTGCGGTGGCGCCGTCGCGGATGCCGAAGCCGACGCCGATCGGCAGCTTGACGTGTTCGCGGATCGCCGCCACCCGGCGCGCGACGTCGTCGGTGTCGATGGTGCCGGCGCCGGTCACGCCCTTGAGCGACACGTAATAGCTGAAGCCCGAGCCGACCCGCGCCACCTGCGCGATGCGCGCCGGCGTCGACGTCGGCGCCAGCAGGAAGATCAGGTCGAGGCCATTGGCGCGCATCGAAGCGGCAAACTCCTCGCACTCTTCGGGCGGATAGTCGACCACGATGGCGCCGTCGGCGCCGGCGTCCTTCGATGCGGCGATGAAGGCGTCCGGGCCGATGCGTTCGATCGGGTTGGCGTACCCCATCAGCACGACCGGCGTGTCCTGGTTCGTCTTGCGAAATTCGCGCACATAGTTAAACACGTCCGGCAGGCCGATGCCGAACTTGAGCGCGCGTTCGCAGGCGCGCTGGATGACCGGGCCTTCGGCCATCGGATCAGAAAACGGCACCCCGAGCTCGAGCACGTCGGCGCCGCCGGCGACCATCGCATGCATCAGCGGCACCGTCATCTCCGGGCCCGGGTCGCCGGCGGTGATGAAGGTCACCAGGCCGGTCTTGTTATGCGCCTTGAGCGCGGAGAAAGTAGCGTCGATTCTGGACATGAGAATGCTTTCGTAGGGAGTGAATGGGAACGGGCGACTTCAGCGGTCAGCTGAAATCGAGCCCCATCCGCTCGGCCACGGTGTGCATGTCCTTGTCGCCGCGGCCCGACAGGTTGACCAGGATGGTCTGATCCTTCGGCAGCGTGGCAGCGAGCTTGGTCGCATACGCGATCGCATGCGACGATTCGAGCGCCGGAATGATGCCTTCGATGCGGCAGGTGTCGTGGAATGCGGCAATCGCCTCATCGTCGGTGATCGACACATACTGCGCGCGGCCAAGGTCCTTCAGCCATGCGTGCTCCGGTCCCACGCCGGGATAATCGAGGCCGGCCGACACCGAGTGCGTCTCGATGATCTGGCCGTTCGCGTCCTGCAGCAGGTAGGTGCGGTTGCCGTGCAAAACGCCGGCCAAACCGGCACTGAGCGAGGCGGCGTGCTTGCCCGATTCGAGCCCCTCGCCGGCCGCCTCGACGCCGATCAGCTTGACGTCCTTCTGGTCGATGTACGGATAAAAAATCCCCATTGCATTCGAGCCGCCGCCGATACAGGCGAGCACGTAGTCGGGCTGGTGGCCGGTCATCTCGGGCATCTGCACCAGGCACTCTTCGCCGATCACCGACTGGAAGTCACGCACCATCATCGGATACGGGTGCGGGCCGGCGACGGTGCCGATGATGTAGAAGGTGTTTTCGATGTTGGTGACCCAGTCGCGCATCGCTTCGTTGAGCGCGTCCTTGAGCGTCTTCGAACCCGATTCGACCGGCACCACGGTGGCGCCCAGGAGCTTCATGCGGTACACGTTCTGCGCCTGGCGCTTGACGTCTTCGCTGCCCATGTAGATCACGCATTCAAGGCCGAAACGGGCGCAGATGGTGGCGGTGGCCACGCCGTGCTGGCCGGCGCCGGTTTCGGCGATGATGCGCGGCTTGCCCATGCGGCGGGCCAGCAGCGCCTGGCCGATGACGTTGTTGATCTTGTGCGCGCCGGTGTGGTTCAGGTCTTCGCGCTTGAAGTAGATCTGCGCGCCGCCGATCTGTTCGGACCAGCGCTTGGCGTGGTAGATCGGCGACGGACGGCCGACGAAGTGTTTCAGCTCGTAGCGGTACTCGTCGAGGAACTCGGGATCCTGGCTGTAGCGCGCGTACGCTTCGGTCAGTTTGGCCAGCGCGTGGCTGAGCGTTTCGGCGACAAAGGCGCCGCCGTACGGGCCGAAGTGGCCGCGTGCGTCGGGAAGCTGGTAGTCGGTGGTCTTGAAGATTGGCGCGGCGGGGCCGCGTTCAGGAACTGCTTTCATGGGAGTTGTCGCTTTCAATGGTGGCGTCTGCCGCCCGCACCGCGTTGATGAAGGCGGCGATCTTGCGGGCGTCCTTGATCCCCTTGTGCTGCTCGACACCACTGCTGATGTCGACCGCATAGGGACGAACGGAGGCAACCGCGTCAGTCGCGTTGCTTACGCTCAAGCCACCACTTAAAACGACCCGAGGCGCGAGTTCTTTTGGAATGAGAGACCAATCGAAGACCTTTCCTGCGCCACCGTAGGCATCCACATAGGTATCGAGCAACAAACTCGAGAACAAGGGACTGGCGGCGCGGTATTGATGCTCGTATTCTAGCAAATCGGCCGCGCTCGTGTCGGGACGCATGCGGAACACGCGCATGAACGGCCGGCCGACGGCCGCCGCGATGGCCGCGCACTCGGCCGCGCTCTCGTCGCCATGAAACTGCAGCAGCGCGAACGGCGCCACCTGCGCCACAGCCACCACCTCGTCGACGGTGGCGTTGACGAACAGCGCGACGGCGGTGACGAACGGCGGCATGGCGGCGATCAGCGCGCCGGCCTGCGCCGCGGTGACATAGCGCGGGCTGGGCGGATAAAACACAAAGCCGAGCGCGTCGGCGCCGGCCTGCACGGCAGCGCGGACGTCTTCCTCGCGCGTGAGGCCGCAGATCTTGACTCGGGTAGGTGGCATGATAAAAGACAGGTTGGCTTAACTGCGGCCTCGCACGAACCAGGGCAAGGGACTGGTCGCTTCCTGCGGCAGGCCCCACTTGGGATCGTACTCTATTTTAGCCAGGTACAGGCCATCGGGCATGAAGGTGGGCGCGGCGTCGTTGCGGTCGAGCCCCGCCAGCACGCCGTCCAGCCAGGACGGCGGATGGCGGCCATTGCCGACATAAATGAGCGAACCGATCACGTTGCGCACCATGTGGTGCAAAAAGGCGTTGGCGCGCAAGGTGAACACGATGACTTCACCGTGCCGGTCGACGCTCACCTCATGCATCTGCTTGATGGGCGACTTGGCCTGGCACTGCGACGAGCGGAACGCCGAAAAGTCATGGGTGCCAACCAGGTGCTGCGCCGCTTCGCGCATCAGGTCCAGGTCGAGCGGACGGAAGGTCCAGCCGGCGCGCCCGACCAGCAGCGGCGAGCGCACCGGGTCGTTGTACAAGACGTAGTGGTAGGTGCGTGCGCGCGCCGAAAAGCGGGCGTGGAATTCGTGCTCGAAGTCAAACGGGATTTCGGTTGCCCAGCGCACCGCGATTGAATCGGGCAGGAAGGCATTCACGCCGCGTACCCACGAGTGCATGCCGCGGTCAAGGTCGGTGTCGAAGTGGACCACCTGCTCGAGGGCGTGCACGCCGGTGTCGGTGCGCCCGGCGCAGGTGGTGGCCAGGTCGACCCGGCCGAACTCCTTGAGGGCGATTTCGAGCCGGTCCTGCACGGTGTTTCGGTCCAGCTGCTTCTGGTAGCCGTTCCAGGGCGTCCCATCGTACTGGACGCCGAGTGCTATCCGTTTCACATCAACTCCAATTGCATTGTCGCGTTTCAGGCCAGTTTCGAGCGCATCGCATTGGCTTTGCTGACCTGCTCATTGCTGCCGCCCTTGATCACTTCGTCGAGCAGTTCGCGCGCGCCTTCCTTGTCGCCGATTTCCTCGTAGGCGATGGCCAGGTCAAGCTTGGTCTCCATCTCCATTTGCATGGCCGTCATCTCGGCGCCGGAGGACGATGCGCCCGTCTCCTCGAAGGAAGGGGCGTCGGCCGGCAGGTCCAGGTCGATGCCGGTCATGTCGAACTGCGGCGCGGCGGCAAAGCTTGGCGCGGCGGCCGGCGCGGCGGTACGCTCGACGTCCGGGAAGTCCGGCAGGGCGAACGGGTCGTCGAGCGGCGCGCTGGCGGCGCCGGCGGCAGCGGTTGAGTCAGCGGCCGGCGTGGTCGGGAAGTCGAAGTCCATGTCGGCGAAATCGGCGCCGTTGTCGGCTTTCGCCGCCACGGGAGCGGCGGCCGGCGTGCTGTCGGGCAGCGTCGGCAGGTCGAACTCGTGCGCCAGGTCGGCCATGTTGAATTCAGGGACAGGTTCGTGCGAGGCCATGTCGAGACGGATGTCGTCGAGCGACTTCGGCTCGGCGACCGGCTCGGCCCGGGCGGCGACGATCGTCTTGTCGGCGTCGGGCGTGTCGAAGGCCATGTCGAAGGCCAGGTCGAACGACTGCTCTTCTTCCTTTGGCGGAGCGGCGGCGACGATCGGGTCGGAGGTGAACTCCATGTCGTTGGCGTCGATCTTCGGCACGGCGGCGAGCGTGCCGGCCGCTGCCGGTGCGTCGTTGGTGACGGGCTCGAAACTGAGGCCGCCCAGGTCGAAGTCGAGCGTGTGGTCGTCGGCCGGACGGGCGGCGCTTTGCACCGGCTCCGGCAGCGCAGTCGGGGCATCGTCGGCCAGGCCCAGGTCCATCAGGTCAGGTTCGGCCGAAACGCCTTCTGCGTGCATCTGGTTCAGGATCGCCTGCTCGGCGATGTCTTCCGGCGTCGATGGCGCCGCGGCGGCCAGGGTGTCGCCGGCCGTTGCGTACAGCGGATTGTGCGGATCGATCGACAGGCCAAGCGCTGCCGCCTGCGCCCATTCGTCGCCCTGGCCTTTCGTCATGCCGTACATTTCGCCGGCTTGCGCTTCGAACGCGCGCTGGTCCTTGCGGGCGGCGTAAATCTCGAGCAGCTTGAGGCGAACCGGCGCGCGTTCCGGATGGTTGCGCAGCGCTTCCTTCAGGATCTCTTCGGCTTGCGCATCGCGGCCGTAGGCGATGTAGACGTCGGCCTCGGCGACCGGATCGACTTCGTTGGTATCGAGCTGGCTGGCCGACGGCGCAAAGCTCGAGTTGAAGACGCTGTTGCTGGTGTCGATGCTCTGGCCGCCGGTTTCGGCGAACAGCGAATGGGCCTGGTCGGTCGGCGCGCCGAGGATCGACGGCTCGCCTGGAGCGACGGCGTCCTTCTTGCGGCGGCGCGACAGGCCGAACAACGCCAGCAGCGCGACGGCCAGGCCGGCGCCGATGTAGCTGATGTTATCCATGATCATGTCGGCAAAGGTCGGCTCGGCGGGCGCCGGCTGCTTGACCGCCACCGGCGCCGCTTTGGCTTTCGCCGGCGCCGGCATCACTTCGGCAGCCGGCTTGGCCGCGACCGCTGCCGCCGATGTCGTCACCACCGGAACCGGCGCCACTTGCGCTTCGGTGCCAGCCTTGTTCTTCACCGTCATCAGCTTTTCGAGGTCGTTGACGTTGCGCTCAAGCTCCTTGACGCGGGCAGTCGCTTCGGCCAGCGCGCGGTCCTTGGCGATCTTGTCTTCCGGGTCGACCGCACCCGTCTTGCCGGCGGCGCCGGCCGGCGCCGCCTTCGACAGCTTGAGCTGGTCCTTCGATTCGTTGGCCGCGGTCGGGCGTTCTTCGACCTTGGCGACGATCTTGCCGGCGCCGCTCTGGGTGCTTTCGGCTTCCTTGCCCGGCGCCGCGCTGGCGACCTGGCCGGCCAGCTTGTTGCGATAGGCGTTGAAGTCGGCGGCATGGGCCACCACCACGCCATGGGCCTCGCCTTCGCCGCCGCCCTTGATGGCGTCGGAGTCGGGCACCGACAGGATCTGGCCGGACTTCAGCCGGTTCATGTTATTGCCGATGAAGGCGTCAGGATTGGCGCGGTACAGCGCCACCAGCATCATGTCGAGCGAGATCTCGACCGGCTTGACCTGGGCGGCGATGCGCCCGAGCGTATCGCCGCGCTTGACGCTGTACTTCGCCGCGCCGTCTCCGGCGTCGGCCTTGTTGTCGGCGGTCGGCTGCTCGAGTTTCGGGCGCGGCTGCGGCGTTTGCGCGGCGGGCGCGGGCTGGCTGGCCTGGCTGGCCTGGCCGCCCTGGCGGGTCTGGCCGGCCTGGCGCGCCGGCAGGCTGGTGCGCGACCCCTGGTTCAGCACATCGACCGGCGCGGCGGCCACTTGCGCCGATTGCGTCGTGCGCAGTTCGGCCGGGTCGAGCAGGAACGTATATTCGCGCACCAGGCGGCCGCTGTTCCACGACAGTTCAAGCAGCATGTCGACGAACGGCTCGTTGACCGGCTGCGACGACGAGATCCTGATGAACTGGCGGCCATTGCGCTGTTCGACCGCGAAACGCAGCGACAGCAGGGCCGGATTGAATTCGATGTTCGCCTGGCGGAACGCTTCAGGCGCGGCAAGCTTGGCAACCAGGCCGGCGGCCTCGTCGTTCGACACCGACGTCAACTCGATTTCGGCGCGCAAAGGCTGGCCGAGGGAAGACAGGACAGTCAGCTTGCCGAGTCCCGCAGCGCACGCCGCGGAGGACAAAAACACTGCGCTGGCGACAGCGCCATAGAGTGTTTTCAGCGCGAGCGACATGATCCGGGGGCGAGTTTTTAAAGGCATGATTGGGGGCGTCGTAAGAGTTGTCGAGGGAGAATGCAGGTTTCCCGGAGGTCTCAACATATCATCATGCTCTAGAGCATGCAAGCTTTAGGAGTGTTTCTCCGGCCACAACGCAAGGTATGTGAGCAGTATGCTCAGTTAATGCGACGTTTCAGCAAATCTTGCGCGCCCAATTGGCCAGTTCTCAGAGTGAAAACAGCGTATCAAGAACCGGTCGGACCGGATAAATCCGGCCCTTTCGATGGCTTGCAGTTAACCACCGTTAGCAGAACTTTACTTGTCCAGCACGATGCGCAACATGCGCCGCAGCGGTTCGGCAGCGCCCCACAGCAACTGGTCGCCGACGGTGAAGGCGGACAGGTATTCGCCGCCCATCGACATCTTGCGCAAGCGCCCGACCGGGATCGTCAGGCTGCCGGTGACGGCCGCCGGCGACAGGTCGCGCATCGACGCTTCGCGCGTGTTAGGCACCACCTTGACCCACTGGTTGTTCGACGCGATGATGTCGTTGATTTCGTCGAGCGGCACGTCGCGTTTGAGCTTGATGGTCAGCGCCTGCGAGTGGCAGCGCATCGCGCCGATGCGCACGCACAGGCCGTCGACGGGAATTTCGGCGCTGCCGAACGCGGCGCCGAGGCCCAGGATCTTGTTCGTCTCGGCGCCGGCCTTCCACTCTTCTTTCGACTGGCCGTTGCCGAGGTCCTTGTCGATCCACGGAATCAGGTTGCCGGCCAGCGGCGCGCCGAACTGCTTGATCTCGGCGGGCGAGTAGCCATGCTGGGTCGCCAGCACCGCGCGGTCGATCTCGAGGATGGCCGCGGCCGGGTCGTCGAGCAGCGGCCGCACGGCGGCGTTGATGGTGCCGAACTGGGTCAGCAGTTCGCGCATGTGCTGGGCGCCGCCGCCGGATGCGGCCTGGTAGGTCATGGACGTCATCCAGTCGACCAGCTCGTGCTGGAACAGGCCGCCCAGGCCCATCAGCATGCACGACACGGTGCAGTTGCCGCCGATGTAGTTCTTGACGCCCCTGGTCATCGCGTTCTTGATGACGTCGAGGTTGACCGGATCGAGCACGATGACGGCGTCGTCGTTCATGCGCAAGGTCGATGCGGCGTCGATCCAGTAACCGTTCCAGCCGGCGGCGCGCAGTTTCGGGAACACTTCGCCGGTGTAGTCGCCGCCCTGGCAGGAAATGACGATGTCGCACTTCGACAGCTCGGGGACGTCGAACGCGTCTTTCAGCGTCGTCTCGTTCTTCGCCATCGCCGGCGCTTTGCCGCCGGAGTTGGAGGTCGTGAAAAACACCGGTTCGATGTGGGCGAAGTCGCCCTCGTCGCGCATGCGCTGCATCAGCACCGAACCGACCATGCCACGCCAACCTACCAAGCCAACTAATTTCATCATCTTCTCTCTATAAGTAAAAATCTATGCCAGTGCCTTGACCACCGCGTCGCCCATTTCGTCGGTGCCCACGCGCGTGGTGCCCGGCTCGTAAATATCGGCCGTGCGCAGCCCTTGCGCGAGCACGGTCTTGACGGCGGTCTCGATGCGCTCGGCCTGCTCAGGGCGGCCGAGGGAAAAGCGCAGCATCATCGCCGCCGACAGGATCGTCGCCAGCGGATTGGCGATGCCCTTGCCGGCGATGTCGGGGGCGGAGCCGTGCGACGGCTCGTACAGTCCCTTGTTGTTGGCGTCGAGCGACGCCGACGGCAGCATGCCGATCGAGCCGGTCAGCATCGCCGCGCAGTCGGACAGGATGTCGCCGAACATGTTGCCGGTGACGAGCACGTCGAATTTTTTCGGCGCCCGCACCAGCTGCATGGCGGCGTTATCGACGTACATGTGATCGAGTTCGATGTCCGGGTACTCGGTGTGCACGTCGGTGACGATATCGCGCCAGAACTGGAACGTTTCGAGCACGTTGGCCTTGTCGACGCTGGTGACGCGGCGGTCGCGCTTTTGCGCCGCCTGGAAGGCGACGTGGGCGATGCGGCGGATCTCGGACTCGGCGTAGCGCATCGTGTCGAAGCCTTCACGCTCGCCCTTGAACGGGCCGTCCGGGCACTCGCGCACGCCGCGCGGCTTGCCGAAGTAGATGTCGCCGGTCAGCTCGCGGATGATCAGGATGTCGAGGCCCGACACCACTTCAGGCTTGAGCGTGGAGGCGCCGGCCAGTTCCGGATACAGGATGGCCGGACGCAGGTTGGCGAACAGCGAGAGCTCCTTGCGCAGGCCGAGGATCGCCTGCTCCGGGCGCAGCGAGCGCTCGAGCGCGTCGTACTTGTAGTCGCCGACGGCGCCGAACAGCACCGCGTCGGCGGCGCGCGCCAGCGCCAGGGTCGACGCCGGCAGCGGATGGCCATGGCCGGCATAACCGGCGCCGCCGACATCGGCCGTCTCGAGTTCGAAGCGTTCACCTAGCACGTTCAGCACCTTGACCGCCTGCTTCATGATTTCAGGGCCGATACCGTCGCCGGGCAGGATTGCGATCTTCATGTTCTGGCTTCTCTGGGTGGTATTAAATGACGTTGGCGAGCCACGGCTGCGCAGCGAGGTGGCGTTCTTCAAAAGCGCGGATCTCGTCGGCGTGGCGCAAGGTCAGGCCGATGTCGTCGAGGCCATTGATCAGGCAGTACTTGCGGAACGCGTCGATTTCGAACTGGTACGACAGGCTGCCGTTGGAGGTGGACACGCGTTGCTGCTCGAGGTCGACCACCAGCCGAAAACCCGGAAAGGCCTTGACCTCGTTGAACAGGTGCTCGACCTGCGCTTCGGCCAGCACGATCGGCAGCAGGCCGCTCTTGTAGCAGTTGTTGAAGAAGATGTCGGCGAAGCTGGGCGCGATGACGGCGCGAAAACCGTACTGGTCGAGCGCCCACGGCGCGTGTTCGCGCGAGGAGCCGCAGCCGAAGTTTTTGCGCGTCAGCAGGATCGAGGCGCCCTGGTAGCGCGGCTCGTTCAGCACGAAGTCGGGATTAAGCGGGCGCGCGCTGTTGTCCTTGCCCGGTTCGCCGTGGTCGAGGTAGCGCCATTCGTCGAACAGGTTGGGACCGAAGCCGGTGCGGTGGATCGACTTGAGGAACTGCTTCGGGATGATGGCGTCGGTATCGACATTGGCGCGGTCGAGCGGCGCCACCAGTGCTTCGTATATCGTGAATTTATCCATGGTCCTTTGCGCGGACCACAGGGCCCGCTCTTTCGCGTTATTTTCTGCCGGCGCCTTCGACGACCTGGCCCACTTTTTGAACGTCCTTGCCGACGCCGGCGATGGTGTTGCAGCCAGCCAGCAGCAGGACAATGGCGCTGAGCGCGAACAGCTTCTTCATATGTTGGACTCTCTTTTTAGTAGTTAGTTTTGGAGTAGTGCGTTCAGCGCAGTGCGCGGACATCGACAAAGTGGCCGGCGATGCCGGCGGCGGCGGCCATCGCCGGCGACACCAGGTGGGTGCGTCCGCCCTGCCCCTGGCGGCCTTCGAAATTGCGGTTCGAGGTCGAGGCGCAGCGCTCGCCCGGCTCGAGCCGGTCGGCGTTCATCGCCAGGCACATCGAGCAGCCAGGCTCGCGCCACTCGAAGCCGGCGTCGCGGAAGATCTTGTCGAGGCCTTCGCGCTCGGCCTGGTCCTTGACGAGGCCCGAGCCGGGCACCACCAGCGCCAGGCGCACGTTGGAGGCGCGCTGCTTGCCGCGCACCACGGCGGCCGCCGCGCGCAGGTCCTCGATGCGCGAGTTGGTGCACGAACCGATGAACACCTTGTCGATGCGGATGTCGGCGATCGGCGTATTCGGCTTGAGGTTCATGTAGACCAGCGCCTTTTCCATCGCGTCGCGCCGCACCGCGTCTTTTTCGTTGTCCGGATCGGGCACCCGACCGTCGATCGAGGTGACCATTTCGGGCGAGGTGCCCCACGTGACCTGCGGCTTGACGTCGGCCGCGCCGAGCGTGACGACCAGGTCGAACCTGGCGCCGGCGTCGGAGTGCAAGGTGCGCCAGTAATCGACCGCCCGGTCCCAGTGCGGCCCCGCGGGCGAAAACGGCCGGCCCTTGACGTAGTCGATGGTGGTGTCGTCGACGCCGATGATGCCGGCGCGGGCGCCCGCTTCGATGGCCATGTTACAGACCGTCATGCGCCCTTCCATCGACAGCGCGTGGATGGTCGAGCCGCCAAACTCGATGGCGTAGCCGGTGCCGCCGGCGGTGCCGATCTTGCCGATCACCGCCAGAACGATGTCCTTGGCGGTGACGCCGGCCGGCATGACGCCGTCGACCTGCACCAGCATGGCTTTCGATTTTTTTGCCAGCAGCGTTTGCGTGGCCAATACGTGTTCGACTTCGGAGGTGCCGATGCCGTGCGCCAGGCAGCCGAAGGCGCCGTGGGTCGACGTGTGCGAGTCGCCGCATACAACCGTCATGCCCGGCAAGGTGGCGCCCTGCTCCGGCCCGATCACGTGGACAATGCCCTGGCGCTTGTCGTTCATGTTGAAGTAGGTCAGCCCGTAACTCTTGGCGTTGGCGTCGAGCGTTTCAACCTGCAGGCGCGAGGTCGGATCGGCGATGCCGCCCTTGCGGTCGGTGGTGGGGACGTTGTGGTCGGCCACGGCCAGGTTGGCGGAGGTGCGCCACAGCGCTCGCCCGGCCTCACGCAGGCCGTCGAACGCCTGCGGGCTGGTGACCTCGTGTACCAGGTGACGATCGATGTACAGCACCGTGGTGCCATCTTCATCGGCCCGCACGACGTGCGATTCCCAGAGTTTGTCGTAGAGCGTTTTCATCATGGCGTCGCGGTCGATTTCAAAGAACGAGTTTGATTATGCCATTATTTGTGCACTGCGTCAGCGCCGGGCTGATTTGAATATTCTTTGCATAATTAGACATTTATGCAAATTTTTAATTCGTTGAAAAACGAATATGCAAATAAAAAATGCCCGCTAGTGATAGGAGGCATTTTTCGTGTCGTTTGGAGCAGCGCGGAGTATTTCCCGATCGCCCCCTTTTCGTGCGTTTTCTTACGCCGCCAGCTTGACCGCTCCCCGGCAGCCGTCCATCAGGAACGACAGGCCGACCACCAGAACGAGTTCGCCTTCGGCCGAGCGGGCGGTGCCGGTGATGCCTTCGACCGCGATGGCGGTCATCGGCTTGATCACCAGGTCGGCGGTGCCGTCGACCGCGGCCACCGCGAGGATGTACGGCTGCGGCGCGGCGACGACGATGCCGACCCGCTCCGAGCAGTTCTCGTAGCCGAGGGCGCCGGCGAGCGAGCGCACCGGCAGCGGACGGCCCTGGTCCTTGAGCACCGGGGCGCCGCCGACCATCATGAAGGTCTCCGGCAGTTCGACGACACGCTGGACGACCGCCATCGGCAACGCCAGCGCGGCGCCGGAAGTCGATACCAGCATGGTCGGCACGATCGACAGTTCGATCGGCAGGCGGATCGCAAACCTGGTGCCGTGGCCGAGCGAGGACTCGATATGGATCGCGCCGCGGTTCTTCTCGACGGCGGTCTTGACGACGTCCATGCCGACGCCGCGCCCTGATACGGACGTGGCCTGCTCCTTGGTCGAGAAGCCCGGCAGGAACACCAGCTGGTAGGCTTCCTCGTCGCTCGGGGCGCCGTGTTCGTTGATCAGGCCTTTTTCAAAGGCCTTCTTGCGCAGCCCGGCCGGGTCCATGCCCTTGCCGTCGTCCTGCAGCACGATCATGACGCTGTTGGCTTCCTGCCAGGCCTTCAGCGAGATGTACGCCTTGGCAGGCTTGCCGGCAGCGAGGCGCGCTTCCGGCGACTCGACGCCGTGGTCAAGGGCGTTACGCAGCATGTGCACCAGCGGATCGTACAGGCTGTCGACGACGACGCGATCGACTTCGGTCTCGGCGCCTTCGATTGTCAGTTCGACGTCCTTGCCGAGGTCCTTGGCCAGTTCGCGCACCAGGCGCGGGAATTTCTGGAACAGGCGGCCGACCGGCTGCATGCGGGTGGCCAGCGTGGCGCGCTGCAGTTCGGCCGAATAACGCGACGCGCGTTCCACCGTTTCGGTCAGCGTCGCCATCAGGCTGGCGGCGGGACCTTCGAATTTGTACTGCAGCAGGCGTTCGAGCAGCACCGCGGCCTGGTTGGCCGCCTGCACCGATTCGCCGGCCACTTCCAGCAGGGCGTCGAGCTTGACGGCGTCGACGCGAATACTGTCTTCCTTGGCCGGCGCGGAGGCGGCGCGGAATTCCTGCAACTTCTCTTCGCGGCGGTCGATACCGTCCCAACCGGGCTTGCCGGCGGCAGGCGCAGGCGCCGCAGCGGTTTCGGCGACGACGGCGCGGGCGGCGACGACGGCTTCGCTGCGCGCGCCGGCGACCGGCCTGTAGGTGCCGGCCGGGACGACGGCGATGTACATCGCTTCCCAGTCGAGGCCATCGGCGCCGGGCGCGATGGCGACGGGTGCGGCGGCGACTGGCGCGGCAGGCGCAACGACCGGCGCCGCGGCGACCGGCTTGGCCGGCACATCGACATTGCCTTCGATGGCGTTGACCAGGATGCGTTCGAGCGAATCGGGCATCGATGCGAGCTGCTCGGGAGCGGCGCCGTTCGACAGGTCGGTCAGCTGGTCGGCGACGAAACCGGACGCCTGCAGCGCCGCTTCAATGGCCAGCGGGGTGACCGGCGCGGCGCCGTTGCGCAGCGCGTCAAACAGGTTCTCGGTCAGGTGGCAGGCCGCCACCAGCGCCGGCAGGTTCATGAAACCGGCGCCGCCCTTGATCGTGTGGAAGGAACGAAACACGGCGTTCAGCGTTTCCTTGTTGTTCGGGTCGCGTTCGAGCCGAAGCAAGTGTTCTTCTACGTTTACTGCCAGATCCATCGCCTCGACGACGAAGTCCTTGAGCATATCGTCCATCAGAATCCCAGGTCGGCAAGAAGGTCGTCAACGTTGTCCTGGTCAAGCGCCACCGATGGCAGCGCCGGGCCGGACATCAGGTTCGGCTTGTGGGCGGCGAGCTTTTCGCGCACCGCCGGCGGCGCGTTGTCGCGCAGCAGTTCGGCCAGCTCGTGCTCGACCGTCTTGGTAATGGCGACGACTTTCTTGATCAGCTGGCCGGTGATGTCCTGGAAGTCCTGCGCCATCATGATGTCGAGCAGGCGCGCCTTCTCGGCTTCGGTCGCTTCGGCAACCGCCTGGGCGAACTGGCGCGAGTCGCCGGCCAGGGTCTTGAATTCGTCGATGCTCAGCTTGCCGTCGAACAGGTCGGTCCAGCGCGTGTCCATCACCTTCGCCTTTTTCGACAGCGCATCCTGCGCCGGCATGCCGTCGTCGAGCGTGTTGAGCACCTTGTTGGCGGCCTGCTCGGTCAGCGAGGCAACATATTCGAGGCGGTCCTGGGCGTCGACGATTTGCGACGACGCTTCCGTCAGCGCCTTGTCGTAGCCGAGCTCGCGCAGCGAGTCGTGCAACAGGCGCACGATGCCGCCGAGGCGTTCGAACATCGGCTTGTCGGCAGCGCCGCTGTCGCCGGCGGCAGCGGCGTCGGCGCCGTTATCGGCAGCGGCAGGCGCGGCGGAGGCCGCAGGCACGGCCACCGGCTGGGCGGCGGAGACCTGATCGAACAGCGCCTCCAGATCATCCTCGGCGGCGGGCGCCGCCGGCGCGGCGGGCGTCACCGCCGGGGTGGCGGCACGTTGTGCGGACACCTCATCGAATAGTGCGTCAAAATCATCAGCGGCGTGGGTCATATCCCTGCTTCTCCATAATTTGCTAATTTGCAATTAATTATTGCGTGTCTGGGGGATGCTGTGCGGGCTCTCGGCATAGCAATGCGACGAAAACGTCGCGTTGCCCCGAGTTTAGCAGCGTAGTTGCCGTTGGTAAATCTTTCGCCACACAGCAACTGAATTGAGTGCGGAAACTTATTCCAAAGTTAATCAAATCGGTGTTTACCCGCACTTTTCGGTCGGCGAGTGTTGTATTCCGTTACCTTAACCTTCGCCGGGCCAGGTGCGATGCGTTCGATACTGATGAGTATTTGAGCAAGATCAAACGGGTTTGTTCTTACAATACTCGCAACGCCTACTACAATGGAGAATAAGACGGTCTTGTCGGAGATACTGACCATGTACAGGAAGATTCTGATCACCACTGACGGCTCCGCCGTATCCAAACAGACCGCCTGCGCCGGCGTCGCCTTCGCCCGGCAGATGGGTGCCGAGGTACTGGCGTTGTTCGTCGCCGCCGAATATCGGTACCCGGTGTATGTCGAAATCATCCCGCCGTCCTATCCGCTCGAAGAGGAATATGTCGAGACCATGATCCGTGCCGGCGAGGAGCATACCGGGCCAATCATGCGCGCCGCCGAGAAGGCGGGATTGCAACACAGCGCCATCACCGCCTTCGCCGATTCGCCGGCGCTGAAGATCGTCGAAATCGCCGACAAGCATGACTGCGACCTCATTTTCATGGGCTCGCACGGGCGCAGCGGCTGGGGGCAACTGCTGCTGGGCAGTGTTACCAACAAGGTGCTGTCGCACACGTTAAAGCCGGTGCTGGTGCATCGCCTGATCGAGGAACCGGCGGCATAGTCCATCGATGTCGCTGCGTCAACCTATCAGTATCCATATTGCGTACAAGCGCAACTTGGACTTACGCTTGTCAATAACGCCACGTCCGGATTTCGCGGTTTTATTCACCTTGCAAAATGGCGACCTATGATCCGCATTGTCATCGCTGACGACCACACCATCATGCGCGAAGGGCTCAAGCGCATCCTCGATGGCGCCGTCGACATCGATATCGTCGGCGAGGCCATCAACGACTTCGAAGTGCTGTCGCACGTGCGCCAGGGCGGCTTCGACCTGCTGCTGCTGGACCTGTCGATGCCGGGCCGCAGCGGAGTCGACCTGATCCGCCAGATCCGCAGCGAAGCGCCCAAGCTGGCGATCCTGATCCTCACCATGCACGAGGAAGAACAATATGCGGTACGGGCAATCCGCGCCGGCGCCCAGGGCTACCTGACCAAGGAAAGCGCGGGCACCCAGCTGGTTGGCGCAATCCGCAAGGTGGCGTCGGGCCGGCCGTACATCAGTACCGAGGTGGCCGAGCAACTGGCGCTGAACATCATGACGCCGAACGAACAACTACTGCACAAGCAACTGTCGGACCGCGAGTTCGAAGTGTTTTCACTGCTGGTGGGCGGCAAGTCGATCACCGAGATCGCCAACAGCCTGCACCTGTCGGTGAAGACGGTCAGCACCCACAAAACGCGCATCATGCAGAAGATGGGGATGACGTCGCTGTCGGAAATGGTGCAGTACGCTGTCGCGCACAGGCTACTGTCGCCATTCAAGACCTGAGACGGCGAAAAGTTTTAGACATCGGCGCCATCGTTTTGTGCCAATATGCGTCACTCTGTTGCGACGGCCGGTATTTGCGGCATCCCCTCGGCAGCTCTGCGGTAAGTGCACTCCTCCCTCTGGCGCCCTCACTCCACGTAAGACTCCTCCTACATTCTCGCGCCGTCTCCTACCGCCAGATTCAGCGTTCGCTGATATCAATGACGGACTCGTGTTGGCATACTAAATCCAGCGATCCGACTTTCTCGCGAGAATTTCCATTCAACGTGAGTTTGGCCCAGCGCGCTGTTCCATCACTGATGAAGCACCGGTCAGGCAGTCACAGATCGTTGTTCGCACCTGTGATCGCCCGCAGCACAAAAGTTACTTCACATGGAGATGAGAATGATGTCTACGCAAACGTCAGAACCACGTCCGAATTCTTCGTCGACCATGCATTCCTCTCCAATGGAAGCTGGCCGCCAACGTCAGGGCCGGCTCTGGTCCAATCTGAAAGAGGTGTGCGATCTGCTGCACATCACCGCCGCGGTGTCGGTCAATACCGAAGAATTGCTGTTCCAGCATGTCCAGTTCAAGACTGGGCAACGCGTCCATACCATCGGACAAGCGTTCGACACGCTGTACATCGTCAACTCCGGCTTCCTCAAAACCGTGCTCATCGACGAGTTCGGCAATGAGCAGGTCCTGAGCTTCCCGATGAAGGGCGACATGCTCGGCGTCGACGGCATCCATACCCGCCATTACGCTTCGGAAGCGGTCGCCTTGTCCGACTGCGACTTGATCTTGCTGCCGTTCAAGAAGCTGACCGCACTTGGCCGCGTCCACCTCGAACTCGAAAACGTCATGTACGGCGTCATGAGCCGCGAGCTGGTGCGCGAGCAGGCCATGATCGGCATGCTCGGCGCCCTCAGCGCCGAGGCCCGGGTGGCACGCTTCCTCGTGTCGCTGGCCGACCGCTTCGCCGCGATGGGCTACTCGAGCAAGCTGTTTAACCTGCGCATGACGCGCCATGAAATCGGCAGCTACCTCGGCCTGACCCTGGAAACGGTCAGCCGTACCCTGTCGGCATTTAACGAGATCGGCCTGATCACGGTCGACCAGCGCACCATCGGCATCAAGGACGCCGAGGCGCTCAAGACGCTGCGCCGGCTGCCGCCGTCGCGCTCGCGTGCCAAGCAGACCAACGCCGCCAAGCTGAAGGCGGAGCAAGAAGCGGCAGGCGACGACCAGGTGCTGGCCACCACAATCTAGCCTTCCACCAGTTTGCCCCCAGCCCGCCGCCCGGCGGGCTTTTCACTTGGGCGGCCTTTTTGAAGAGTGGGTGGTGCAGAACGGCAATCGGCAAGGACGTCGATCGCGAACTTTCGCCTCACCATCGGTCAATACTGCTCTCCATCATCTTGCGAATGGCGACCGCCAATCAGCGCCAATGGAAATCGTTCATCTTCAACGATTCAACAGCCATGCGTAACATTCCTGGCAGACCAGCTACGGTTCATCCGGCGTGTCTTCCAGGGCCTCGACTGACCACGGGCGGCGCTCGCGTGCCTGGCAAAACAAAGTCATATCGGGGAAGAAGGTCGATGCGTGGGGACAATGGAAAATTGTAGCGAAGAAACCATTGGGCTTGACATCGGCATAGGGGGCAGCTAGTAATAGCTGCTCCCCTGCCACACCACCCGGCATGCGGGTCCGCACCGGGCGGTTCGAGTAGTTGAGGTTATGTGAGTCGAGGCATGCCAAGGCGGTCAAAGTAAGCGATTGTTAGCACACTGTTCAATGCCAACGCGCTGTTGTGCCACCAGCGGCGGCTGTTCGCCGCCACCACGCGTGCCACTTTGAGTGGTGCCCCAAGTTTCAGCAGTTCCCGGTATATCGTCGTGCCGCGACGCCATTGTTTAAGTTGAATCGCCCGCATCCGGTGCCGCATCCACTCGTCGAGCTTGCGCCAGACTCCCGGAGTTTGGGCCAGATTGAAATAGGCTTTCCATCCCAATACGTAACGCCGTAGCTGTTCAATCACCTGACTCATGCTGCGGCCACAAGTACGACGGGTTATCTGCCGTATCTTTTGCTTGAACGTTTCCCGCGCCTTGGCCGAGACGGCTCGTTTGACCTCGCCTTTCGGGGCGGCCCACAGAGAGAAGCCCAGAAATTTTCGCCCAAATGCCTTTCCCACCGCACTTTTCGATTCGTTGATCTTCAAGTGCAGTTTGCCGTACAGACGCTTTAGCAGTGTCATCACCCGTTCGCCAGCCTTCTGACTGCGCACATACACATTGCAGTCATCGGCATAGCGAGCGAAACGATGCCCCCTGCGCTCAAGCTCACGATCAACTTCGTCCAGCAACACATTGGCCAACAGGGGCGACAACGGCCCGCCTTGCGGCGTGCCTTCCTCCCTGTTGGCCACTACGCCGTTGCTCATAATGCCTGCGTTCAGATAGGCACGGACCAGCCGGATGATTCCGGTGTCATCAATGCGTTTCTTTAGACGGTCTATCAGCACATCGTGGTTGACCCGGTCAAAGAACTTCTCCAGATCGACATCGACCACAATGCGGTATCCATCTTGCACGTGCTGTTGTGCAACGAGCACAGCGTCACGCGCGCGACGGCCCGGACGGAATCCATGGCTGTGCTGACTAAAAGAGGGGTCGATCAGCGGTTGCAGCACTTGCAGAACGGCTTGTTGGATCAGTCGATCGACCACGGAGGGTATCCCCAGTTCACGTTCGCTGCCATCCGGTTTGGGGATGCCGACGCGACGCACCGGACTGGGCCGGTACGTGCCTGCCCTCAATTGGTTTCTGATGGTCGGTAACGCGGTTACCAGATAGCGGCCAGTCTGAGCGATGTCCATGCCATCAACGCCTGCCGCTCCCTTGTTTGCCTTCACGCGCTTCCGCGCGCGTTGCATGTTCTCTCTCGCAAGCACCTGCGCGAGCAGGCCTTGCCCTGCGTCTCCCGTTGCATGTTGCGTGACCGGTGTTTCATCGCTGACAGCGTCGGACGAGGTTTCACCCCGCCTTACCGCGACCCGCTCCGCCAATGCGGACATCTGATGCCATACACCGACCATCGACATGGCGTTCAACGCTCCTTCTCGTTCGGCCCTTCGCCCCTGTACCGGCAGCTACTACGACCTCTGCTGACTTCTCGCTCCGGCTCGCACCGTCGCCCTTTCAGGCACGAGGCGAGATCTCCCCAGGTAAGTACGCACTCCTTCACTGCACAACCGCCGGATTTACGCCACTTCGCCTTGACCACAAAAGCTTCGCGGTTTTTCGCCCGCTCGCCTTGCTCGGCAGCGCCTTCTATCCGATTCTTGTACATCGGCTCGCAGTTTCGCTCCACGCTTCCTCTCCACGGTCGGTCGCCCTTCCGCAGTTGCGCTTCACTTCGCTCACTGTGGTCAGCTCGCGGCGGGACTTTCACCCACAGGAGTGCGCCCATGCTGGGCGCACGAAAAAAAGCCGGCATCCTCGCGGACGCCGGCCTTTTGCTGATGACGAAGCAGATCAGTTATCGCGCGTGAGCACGCCGTCGTTGATCTTCACTTTTTCGCCGACGCGCATGCCCGGGTCGTTGGCATACTGCACCGTCTGGGTGCCGCCGTTGGCGAAGCGGATCACCACTTCAAAGTGACGGGTCTGCTTGGCGTTGGCGCGGTCGATGTTGCGACCGACGTAGGCGCCGCCGAGGGCGCCGGCAACTTGCGCTGCCGTACGGCCGTTGCCGTCACCGATCTGGCTACCGAGCAGGGCGCCGACGACGCCGCCGCCGACGGTGCCGAGGTAGTTGCCTTCGCCATTGACTTCAATGACGTTGATCGCTTCGACGGTAGCGCAGTTGCTGCAATAGCGCACCACGCGTGGCGCGTTCTGCGGCACGGTCGACACCAGTTGCAGCGGCTTGCCCAGAGTAGCGGTGGCGACGCGGCCATTGATGCGCATGTTGGCGGTCACGGCAGTGTTCGGCGCAATGCGGTCGCCGCGGCGGATCACGTAGGAACCTTCGTACTCGCCCGGACGCACTTCCGGCAGGAAGAACACGCCGCGGGTGCCGGAGATGGTCATGTCGACCTTGGCGCCCGGGGTGCCGCGCAGCATGAAGTCGAGGTCGTTACCTGGACCCAGGTCTTCGGTAGCGCGCACGTCGAAGCGTTCGATGCGTGGCAGATCGGCGACGTCGCCGCGGCGCGGGCCGTTGTAGCGGCCGCCGCGCACCAGCGATTCGCTCAGCACGCCACTGGTGACCTGGTTACCGACGCGCAAGTTTGCAGTCACCGCGCTGGTGGCCGTGATACGGTCGCGGGTGCCGATAGTGTAGGTGCCTTCATACTGGCCCGGCTCGGTTTCGGTCAGCTGCAGGTTGCGGTTGGCGCCTGCGATCTGCAGGAACACGCGTCCGCCCGCGGTGCCGTAGAGGTCGAAATTTAGTTCCTGGCCTGGGACCAGGCGGCGCACTTCATCAACGTTGAAGCCGCGGATGACCGGATTGTAGCCCTGCGCCTGCACTGGCGCGGCGGCGAGCGCCATCGACAGCAGCGGAATCACTGACACCAGTCCGGCGAGTAGTTTTTGTTTGGTTTTCATATATTCTCCTTGGAGGTTTGACAGCGGCGCTGAGTATTGACAGCGAGTAAGCGTAAGTTACGCCGAGCCCGCATGGCCGTCGGTGCGCTAGCGTACTAAGTGCACGGCCTCGCCGGAGGTCACATAAATGGCGTCGCCGGCCTCTGGCGTGATCAGGAAACCGCCGGTAAAGGCGCCAAACGACGGCAGGATCATGCGCCGCGGCCCGACCACGAAACACGGCAGGCGCAGCGCATCGAAGCGCGTCGCCAGCAAGAAACTCGGATGGATGTGGCCGGCCAGCGCGTAGCCGGCGGTGTCGACATCGGGATGGTGGCAGAACGCGAACGGCGCCACCGCATGCGGCTCGTCGACCAGGTCGATCATCAAGGAAGCGGCCGGGTCGCCGGCATGGCGGTCGTGGTTGCCGCGCACCAGCGTCAGTTTCAGCGACGGATGGCGCAAGCGCCAGGCCAGCATCGCCGCCACCGTCGCCGTCGCATGGGCCGCGCGCGCGTGCAAAAAGTCGCCGAGGAAGGTGATGTGCCCGACGTCGTGCTCGGCCATCAGGGCGTCGAGCGCGGCCAGGTTCTGGCTGGTGGTCCCGCGCGGCACCGGCACGCCGAGCGCGCGGAACGACGCCGCCTTGCCGAAGTGGATATCGGCGACGATCAGCATTTTGCGCGCCGGCCAATACAGCGCCTTGTGCGCCAGCAGCAGCAGCGTTTCGCCGGCGACGAGCACTTCGCGCGCGGTCAAGGCTGTGCCGCCTTGTCGAGTTCGCGCACCATCCGTGCCACCCGGTCCGACAGTTTTTCGGTGGTGACCTTTTCGCGGAAGCGCTCGACCATCAGCGCGAAGCCGAACGGCGTGGCGCGCTTGACGTCGCAAAAGGCGACGCGGCGCGCGTGCAGTTCGGCCAGCGTGTCGCGCAGCCGCGTCAGTTCGAGCTCCTGCTCCATCACTTCGCGCTGCGCCTGGGTCAGCAACAGGTTGCCGGCATCGTGCTTGCGGAAGACTTCGAAAAACAGCGACGACGATGCCTGCACCTGGCGCGCGCTTTTTGGCTGGCCCGGATACCCCTGGAACACCAGCCCGGCGATGCGCGCCACCTCGCGAAAGCGCTGCTGCGACAGCTGGGTCGCATTCAGGCTTTCGAGGACGTCTTCGAGCAGGCGTTCGGTACCGAGCAGCCCTACCTCGGCGCCAGTGGCGCCGGCAAACAGCGCCTTCCAGTCGACCGGCTCGGCCGCCAGCAGTTCGAAGCCGTAATCGTTGATGGCGATCGAAAAGGTGATGGGCTGCAGCCGGCCGACGCGGTAGGCCAGCAGCGACGCCAGGCCCATGTGGACCGAGCGGCCGGCGAACGGATAGACGAACAGATGATGGCCTTCGCGGCTTTTCATCGCCTCGATGACAAACACTTCGGTCGTCGGCAGCCTGGACCAGCGCTGCTGGATTTCGATCAGCGGGCGCAGCGCCTCCATCTCGGGGCCGACGAACTGGCCCTCGGCGGCGCGGCGCAGCTGCTCGAGGGCGGCGTGCGCCAGCTCCGACGACAGCGGCATCTTCGCGCCCATCCAGCGCGTCACCGCGCCCTTCTTGCCGGTGGCGCGCTTGACAAATGCGGTCATCTCGTGCAGCCGGACGAATTCGAGGCTCTTGCCGCCGAAGATGAAATGGTCGCCCGCCTTCATGCGCCCGACGAACGACTCCTCGACGCTGCCGATGCGCCCGCCCGACATGTACTTCACCTGCACGCTCGAATCGGAAACGATGGTGCCGATGCCCATGCGGTGGCGGCGGCCGATCGCCACGTCGGGCACGCGGAACACGCCCTCCTCGTCGGGCAGCACGCGCTGGTATTCGGGATACACCGTCAGGCTCTGGCCGCCGCGAGCGACGAAGTCGAGCGCCCACTGCCATTCCTCGTCGCTCAAGTGCCGATACGACCAGGCGCCGCGCACTTCGGCCAACAGCTGTTCGGAGCGAAAGCCGCCGCCCAGCGCCACCGTCACCAGGTGCTGCACCAGCACGTCGAACGGCTTGTTGGGCACCAGGCGCGCCTCGATGCGGCGCGACGCCACCGCCTCCTTGGCGCCGGCCGCCTCCAGCAGTTCGAGGCTGTTGGTCGGCACCAGGGTCACGCGCGACACCCGGCCCGGCGCGTGGCCGCTGCGCCCGGCCCGCTGCAGCAGGCGCGCAATGCCCTTGGCACTGCCGATCTGCAGCACCCGCTCGACCGGCAGGAAGTCGACGCCGAGATCGAGGCTGGCGGTGCAGATCACCGCTTTCAGCTCGCCCTTCTTCAGTCCCATCTCGACCCAGTCGCGCACCTCGCGGTCGAGCGAGCCGTGATGCAGCGCGATCAGGCCGGCCCAGTCGGGACGCGCCTCGAGGATGTTCTGATACCACAGCTCGGACTGCGAACGCGTGTTGGTAAACACCAGCGTCGCATTGAACTGCTCGATCTCGTCGATCACCGGCATCAGCATCTGGATGCCCAGGTGGCCGCCCCACGGAAAGCGCGACACGTTGGCCGGCACCAGCGAGTCGACGACGATCTGCTTGCGCAGGTCGCCCTCGACCAGCACGCCCTGCCCAACGCCCAGCAGCACCTCGCGCGCCTGCGCCAGGTTGCCCATCGTCGCCGACAGCGCCCATACCACCAGCTCGGGATTCCAGTGGCGTAGCCGCGCCAGCGCCAGCTGCACCTGCACGCCGCGCTTGCTGCCCATCAGCTCGTGCCACTCGTCGATGATGATCATGTCCAGGCCCGCGAACTGCGCTTTGGCGGCGGCGTGCGACAGCAGCAGCGACAGGCTCTCGGGCGTGGTGATCAGGGCTGACGGCAGCTTGCGCGACTGGCGCGCACGCTCGGCCGAGGTGGTGTCGCCGGTGCGCGCGCCGATGGTCCACTCGGGCGACAGCGCAGCGGCCGATTCTTCCAGCGCGCGCAAGGTGTCGGCGGCGAGCGCGCGCATCGGCGTGATCCACAGCACCCGCAAGCCGCTGCTCTTGCGGCGCTTGACGAGGGCGCCGCGCATCAGGGCAGCGATCCACACCGCATAAGTCTTGCCGGAGCCGGTATTGGCATGCAACAGGCCCGACTCGCCCGCCAGTGCCGCGCGCCACACCGCGCGCTGGAACGGGAACACCTTCCATCCGCGCCCGGCGAACCAGGCATCGACCGTCACCGCCATCTGGCTCTTGCTCACGCGCAGACCGCCGCTGCCAGCAGGCCTTTGAGCGTATCGAGCGAATCGGCGTCGTCGATGGTCTTGTCGTCGCGCTTGCGCAGGATGCGCGGAAAGCGCACCGCGATGCCGGCCTTGTGGCGGCTCGACAGCGCGATCCCCTCGAAGCCGATCTCGAACACCATCGTCGGGCGCACGCTGCGCACCGGGCCGAATTTCTCGACCGTCGTCTTGCGGATGGCCAAGTCGACCACCGCGATCTCGGCGTCGGTCAGGCCCGAATAGGCTTTGGCGAACGGCACCAGCTTGCGCTCGCCCGTTTCGTCCAGGTCCCACACGGCGAACGTGTAATCGGTGTAGAGCGAGGCGCGGCGGCCGTGGCCGGCCTGCGCGTAGATCAGCACCGCGTCGATGGTGTAGGGGTCGATCTTCCACTTCCACCAGGTGCCGACATCCTTGGTGCGGCCGACGCCATATTGCGCCGCCCTGGCCTTGACCATCATGCCTTCGACGCCGCGCGCGCGCGATTCGGTGCGCACCTGCGCCAGCTGGTCCCAGCCCGCAGCTTCGACCAGCGGCGATATGCGCAGCTGCTCCTGGCCGACCTGGCCGACCAGTGCTTCGAGCAGGTTGCGCCGCTCGCGCTGCGGCACGGCGCGCAGGTCGACGCCGCCTTCCTCGAGCAGGTCGTAGGCAACCAGCACCGCCGGCAATTCGGCCAGCAGCTTGCTTGACAAGGTCTTGCGGCCAATGCGCTTTTGCAGGTCGGCGAACGGCGCCGGCACGCCGTCGTTCCAGATCAGCACCTCGCCGTCGAGCACCGTTCCTTCGGGCAGGCGCAGCGCGGCCAGTTCGGGAAAGCGCTCGGTGATCAGGTCTTCGCCGCGCGACCACAGGTAGTTCTGGCCGCCGCGCCGCACCAGCTGGGCGCGGATGCCGTCGTACTTCCACTCGACCTGCCAGTCGGCGACGTCGCCCAGCGCCGCCGGTTCGCCCTGCAGCTGGTGCGCCAGGAAAAACGGATACGGCTGGCCGCCGCGCGCCTTGTGCTCGTCGTCGGACGGCGCGGCGATCAGCTGCAGGAAGCCGGCGGCGGTGGGCCGCACGCTGCCGTCGGTCCAGCCCATCAGGCGCTGCGCAATCAGCTTGCTGTCGACGGCGGCGATGGTCGACAGCGCGCGGGTAACCAGCAGCCTCGAGACGCCGACCCGAAAGCCGCCGCCGATCAGTTTGACGAGCAGGAAGCGCTCGCGGCTATCGAGCTCGTTCCAGTAGGTAAACAGCGCCTCGCCGATGACGTTCGGGTCGGCGCCGCGCAACGGACCGATACGCTCCTGCATCCACTCGGCCAGCCCGATGTCACTGTGGCGCTCGGGCGGTGGCAGGATATGCGCGATGGTTTCGGCCAGGTCGCCGACCGCCTGGTACGACTCTTCGAACAGCCACTCATCGAGCTGGGCGTATTCGACCGCGTACTGGCGCAACAGCTTGGTCGGCACGGCCTGGCGCGGCTTGCCGCCGGCCAGAAAATACACCGCCCAGGCAGCGTTTTCCGGCGCGGCGCTGCCGAAGTAGGCCTGCAGCGCGTCGAGCTTGCGATTGGTGGCGGTGGTTTCGTCAAGTTCGGCAAACAGGCGGGCAAATTCACGCATTGCCCGCCTCCTCCGGCACGGCCGCGGCAACCACCTCGTCGGCTTCGTCGTCGCCGTATTCGGTGTTGAAGCCGGACGCATCGAGCCCTAGCTGGCGCAGCCAGCGCACCATCACCGGAATCGAGCCGTGGGTGACGATCACGCGCGGCGCCTCGGTGGCCCGGATCGCCGTCATCAGGCCCGGCCAGTCGGCGTGGTCCGACAGCACGAAGCCGCGGTCGACGCCGCGCCGTCGCCGCGCTCCGCGCAGCTGCATCCAGCCGCTGGCAAAGGCGTCGCTGTAGTCGCCGAAGCGCTTCATCCATGTGGTGCCGCCGGCCGACGGCGGCGCAATCACGATCGCCGTCTTGAGTGCCGCCTTGTCGACCTCGGTGACCATTTTGGTCGGCGGCAGGTCGACGCCGCCTTCGCGGTAGACCCGGTTAAGCGGCTCGGCGGCGCCGTGGCAGATGATCGGGCCGATCGTCGGGTCGAGCCCGGAAAGGATGCGCTGCGCCTTGCCGAACGAGTAGGCGAACACCACGCTGCAGCGACCCTCGGCGGCGTTCTTGCGCCACCAGCCGTTGATGTCGTCGAAGATCGACTGCTCGCTCTCCCACCGGTAGATCGGCAGCCCAAAAGTAGATTCGGTGATGAAGGTGTCGCAGCGCACCGGCTCGAACGGCACGCAGGTGCGGTCCGGCTCGACCTTGTAGTCGCCCGACGCCACCCACACTTCGCCCTTGTGTTCCATGCGCACCTGGGCCGAACCGAGAACGTGGCCGGCCGGGTGCAGCGAAATCTTCACGCCGTTATGCTCGATGCCGGCGCCGTATTCGATGCCGTCGATATGGATGTCCTGGCCGAGGCGCGACTTGAGGATGCCGACGCCGGCGGCGGCCGACAAATAATGACCGTGGCCGACCCGCGCATGGTCACCGTGGGCGTGCGTGATGACGGCGCGATCGACAGGGCGCCACGGGTCGATGTAGAACTGGCCAGGAACGCAATACAGGCCCTCCTTGCGGACCACCACCATGTCTCCCATGCGATCCCCTCAGGCCGGGGCCACGAATTCGGCCATGAAAGTGCGGGTACTCTGGTCAGGGAACGAGATGGTGATTTCCTCGCCCGCCACAGCCTGCACCATACCGACGTCGTACTTCGGTACCCGCACGCGCGCGCCGATGTCAAACAGCGGCGGCGGCGTCGGCGCCTCGACCTCGCGGTCGAATTCGTCATCGCGGATCTCGGTCAGCTCCAGGGCCGCCGGTCGATTGAGGCAGTTATCGCAGCGGCAGCACTTCTCGAAACCGGGCACGTCGTCGCCAAAGTAATCGAGCAGCACGTTCCAGCGGCAAAAGCCACTGACCGCGTACGACACCATCTGCTCGAGCGCCTCGCGGTCGCGCTCCTGCTTGGTCTCGTAGACCTGCGCCAGGTCGCCGAACAGCGCCCCGGTCGGTTCCGCCTTGCCCAGCACGTAAGCGAGCGCGCGGTTCTGGCGCAGCAGGCGGCCGTCCTTGAGCAGCTTGAGGCAGATCTTCAGCTTGCTGGACGCAATTTCCTCGACGGCAGCGTCGATGCGGTCGAAGGTGACCGGCTCGTCGCCGAGCAGGCCGACCACCACGTCGTACACCGCCTTCAGGTCGTTCGCTGTCGGGTAATGCTTGACGAGGAAGAACTGCTGGACGCGCTTGTCGTCCTGCAGGAACAGCAGCGTGCACCAGGCGTCCTGGCCATCACGGCCGGCGCGGCCGGACTCCTGATAGTAGGCTTCCAGGTTGGCCGGCACCTGCAGGTGGATGACGAAGCGGGTGTCCGGCTTGTCGATGCCCATGCCGAAGGCGTTGGTGGCGACCATCACGCGCCGTTCGCCTGCCATGAACAGGTCCTGGTTTTCCTTGCGCTCGCGCGCCGTCAGCTTGCCGTGATAGATGGCGGCGCTTTCGCCGGCCTCCAGCAGCGCCTCGTGCATCTCCTCGGCCGCCTTGACGGTGGCGGCGTAGATGATGCCGAAACCGTTTGAATCGCGCACGATGCGCAGCGCGGCGCCGACCTTTTCACGCGCGTTGACCACCTGGACGACGTTGTAATGCAGGTTGGGACGGTAGATGCCTGAATTGACGACGTTCATGCGCGGCCGGCCGAGCTGCTTGCCGATGTCCACGACGACGTCGTCGGTGGCGGTGGCGGTCAGCGCCAGCACCGGCGGGCGGCCCAGCGCGTCGATCGAGGCGGCCATCTCGAGGTAGGCCGGGCGGAAATCGTGGCCCCAGTGCGAAATACAGTGCGCTTCGTCGATCACCACCAGGGCAATGTCGATCTGACGCAGCACGGCGACAAAGTCGGGCTGGGTCAGGCGCTCGGGCGTACAAAACACGATCGCGTGCGAACGGTCGCGGATGCCTTCGAGCGCCACGCGCTCCTCCTCGGCCGACAGGGTGCTGTTGAGCTGGGCGGCGCGGATGCCCATCGCCTCGAGCTTTTCGAGCTGGTCTTTCATCAGTGAAATGAGCGGCGAGACGACCACCGTCGTGCCCTTGAGCATCTTGGCGGGAATCTGGTAGCACAACGATTTCCCGCTGCCGGTCGGCATCAGCGCCAGCGTGTCTTTACCGTCGAGAACGCTGTCGATGACGTGCCGCTGGCCGTTGCGCAGGCGCGCCATGCCGAACACGTTACGCAGCAGTTTGGAGATCGTGTCGCGGCGTACCGCACGCAAACCTTGGTGCATTAGTCGGGGGTCAAGTTTAGTCATGAAACAACTGTATTACGCACGTGATGAAAATTCCATAGGACGCAGCCTACACGCGTCGTAGGAGGTGCTCTCCACCTCAGCTGTTGACCGTCATACAAGCCGCTTAGCGCTTGTCCTACAAGATAGCGGACACTTGGCCGATGCAAGGCGTCCTCGGCACGGCATACGATGTAGTCATACCGAACACGCTACTAACGAATTTTCAGGAGAACCATCATGATGCGCAAAATCCCAGTCACCTGGACCACCATCCAAATGGCCATCGCCGGCGCTTCCACCTACGTGGTGTGCGCCACCGACCTGCTGCGCGGCGCCGCCATCTTCATTCACTAAGACCGCGCCGCGCTTCGATTCACGTCCTAGCCGAACCAGTATTGACATCTGCGCCCCTGTATTTACACCTGCGCGGCCGCATCGCCAAGTGGTAAGACCAGCGTAAATGTCGAGCCGTTGTTGCCGTCGCTGGTGACGAACAAACGCCCGCCGTGCGCTTCCGACAGCTGCCGCGAAATCGCCAGCCCCAGTCCCAGACCTTTTACTTCGCCATTCGCCGCGCCGCGCTCGAACGGCTCGAAGATGCGCTGCTGGTCGGCAGCGGCGATGCCGATGCCGCCGTCGACGACGTCAACCCGTACTTCGCTGCCTGTAGCGGCGACCATGATGTCGACCGGCGTACCGCCGCCGTAGCGCAAGGCGTTGGTCAGCAAATTGATCACCACCTGCTCGATACGAGATTCATCCCAGCAGCCGGCAACGGGCGGATGCGCATGCAGCCGCAGGCTGCTGCCGTAGGCACTGGCCTGCAACGCCAGGTCGCTGGCGACCCGCTCGAGCAAAACCATCAGTTCAATCGGCGTCGGCCGGATCGACAGGCTGCCGCTGCGGATGCGCGATACGTCGAGCATGTCGTCGATCAGCCGGATCATCGACTGGATCTGGCGCTGGTCGCGCGCCACCATCGCCGGCAGCCGGTCCGGGCCCAGCGCTTCAAAATTCCCCCGTTGCAGCTGCAGGATGCGCATCTGGCTTTCCAGGAACAGCGTGTTGAGCGGCGTGCGCAACTCGTGCGCGACGAGCGACATGAAGTCGTCGCGCATGCGTAGCGAGCGTTGCAGCTCGGCTTGCGTAATGTGCAGTTCTTCCAGCAGCTGTTGTTGTTCCCGGCGGCTTTGCTCGAGCTGGGCGACCTGGCGCCTGCTCTCGTGGCGCTGCTGGTCGAGTGCGACGAACACGTTGACCTTGCTGCGCACGGCGTCGCTGTCGAGCGGCTTGTAGAGGAAGTCGACGGCGCCCGTTTCGTAACCCTTGAAGGCGTAATTGAGTTCGCGTCCGGCGGCGCTGGTAAACACGATCGGGATGTGGCGGGTGCGCTCGGTACCGCGCATCAGTTCGGCCAGCTCGAAGCCGTCCATGCCCGGCATCTGGACGTCGAGGATGGCAAGCGCGAACTCGTGTTCGAGCAGCAGCTGCAGCGCCTGTTCGCCGGAAGCGGCATGGAACACGATGCGCCGCTCGTGGCGGATCAGGGCGTCGAGCGCCTGCAGGTTGTCTGCCAGGTCGTCGACAATCAGCACTTTGCTCAGCACGTTGCTTAGTACCTGGGACGTCATTTTTTCTCTCCCAACAACTGCAGTAATTGACGGATGGCGGCCAGCGGCAGCACCAGGTCGGGCGTATCGAGGTCGATGGCGCACTGCGGCATCGTCGCCACCTGCGCTTCGGCCGGGTCCTGCACCACGGTCAGGCCGCCGCGCGCGTGGACCTGGGCCATGCCGTCGGCGCCGTCGTGGTTGGCGCCGGTCAGCAGGATGGCGACCAGGCTGTCGCCGTACGCGTCGGCGGCGGAATTGAGCAGCACGTCGATGGCCGGGCGGGCGAAGTGCACCGGCGCCTCGCAGCTGAGGGAAAAGGTGCGATCTTGCTCGATCGACAGGTGGTAGCCGCCGCCGGCGAAGTAGACCACGCCCGCTTCGACCGGCTGCTTGTCGGCCGCCTCCACCACCGGCACGGCCATTCGCGCGGCGAACAGCTCGGCCAGGCGGCTGTCGCGGTTGGCCGGCAGGTGCAGCATGCAGATCACCGGCGCGCCCAACGGCACGGGCAAGCCGGGCAACAGCTGCAGCATGGCGTCGACGCCGCCGGCCGAACCGGCGACGATGATCGCCTGCCAGTTACGCGCGGCCAGCGCCGGCGTGAACCAGTCGGCGTTCATGGCGCCAGCTTCCGGTACACGCGGTCACGCTTGGCGACCGGCTCGAAGCGCTCGCCGAAGGCGGAAAACTCGATGCTCTCCTTGCTGCCAAGGGCGAGGTAGCCGCGGTGGCACAGCGACTCGTGGAACAGCCCGAACACGCGGTCCTGCAGGCGCTTGTTAAAGTAGATCATGACGTTGCGGCAGCTGACCAGGTGGGTCTCGGCGAACACGCTGTCGGTCGACAGGCTGTGGTCGGCGAAGGTGACGTTGTCCATCAGCGTCTTGTCGAACAGGGCACCGCCGTAAGCGGCAGTGTAATAGTCGGAAAAGGCGCGCTTGCCGCCGGCGGCCTGGTAGTTCCCGGTGTACAGCTGCATCTGCTCGAGCGGGAACACGCCGCGCCTGGCCGTCTCGAGCGACTGCGGGTTGATGTCGGTGGCGTAGACGATGGCGCGTTCGAGCAGGCCTTCCTCGCGCAGCATGATGGCCATCGAATAGACTTCCTGCCCTGTGCTGCAGCCGGCGATCCAGATCTTCAGCGACGGGTAGGTGCGCAGCACGGGCACGACGTGCTCGCGCAGCGCGGCGTAAAACGACGGGTCGCGAAACATCTCGGTGACGGGAATGGTCAGGTATTGCAGCAGCTGGGAGAACGCGGCCGGGTCGTGCATCACGCGCGCCTGCAGCGCCGAGATGGAATCGCAGTCCATCTCGCGCAGCGCGTGCAGCACGCGGCGCTTCTGCGACGCCCCGGTGTAATCGCGGAAGTCGTAGTTGTACTGCAGGTAGACGGCCTCGATCAGCATGCGCAGTTCGATGTCGATGGCCGCCAGCTGTGGTTTCAAATTCGTCAAATGCGTCAAATGCGGTCCAGGTTAGGCATCCATACGCGCAGCAGCGAGTACAGGCGGGTCAGGTCGATCGGCTTGGCCAGGTAGTCGTTGGCGCCGGCGGCGAGGCACTGCTCCTGGTCGTCCTTCATCGCCTTGGCGGTGATGGCGATGATCGGCAGGCGCGCATAGCGGCCGTCGGCGCGGATGCGACGCATCGCTTCGAGGCCATCCATCCCGGGCATCATGATGTCCATCAGGACCAGGTCGATGGTGGCCACTTCATCGAGCTTGCTGATCGCCTCGAAGCCGTTGCGGCCGATTTCGACCTTGGCGCCGCGCTGCTCGAGCGCGCTGGTCAGCGCGAACACGTTGCGCACGTCGTCGTCGACCAGCAGGATGGTGCGCCCTTCGAACACGCGGTCGCGCCCGCGCACGGTCTTGAGCATGCCCTGTCGTTCGGTCGACAGCTTGGCTTCGACCTTGTGCAGGAACAGGGTCACTTCGTCGAGCAGGCGCTCGGGCGAACGGGCGCCCTTGATGATGATCGAACGCGAATACTTGAGCAGGTCGTGTTCCTCGGCGCGCGTCAGGTTGCGGCCGGTGTAGACGATCACCGGCGGGAACGAGCACAGGTCCTCGGCGGACATGCGTTCGAGCAATTCGTCGCCCTGCATGTCGGGCAGCTTCAGGTCGATGATCATGCAGTCGAACACCTTCGCGCGCAGCAGCGCCAGCGCTTCCTCGCCGGAGCCGACGGCGGCGATTTCGACGTCGCTGTCGGCGATCAGCGCGACCACGCTTTCGCGCTGGCGGACGTCGTCCTCGACCAGCAGGATGCGCTTGATCTTCTGGGTGAATTTCTCCTCGAGCTTGTGGAACACCGCTTCGAGGTCTTCACGGGTGGCCGGCTTGAGCGCGTAGCCGATGGCGCCGAGGCTGAGCGCTTCGCCGCCGTTGTCGTTGCTGGAGACGACGTGCACCGGGATGTGACGGGTCTGTGGATTCTCCTTCAGCAGCTGCAGCACCGACAGGCCGGAGCGGTCGGGCAGGCGCATGTCGAGCAGGATCGCATCGGGCATGTGCTGGCCGGCCAGCTGCAGCCCTTCGGCGCCGGTCAGGCCGACCAGGCAGCGGTAACCCATTTCGTGGGCCAGCTGGAACAGGATGCCGGCAAAAGCCGGCTCGTCCTCGATCACCAGCACCGAGCGGGTGGCATCGGCAGCCGGCGTGGCGCGGTCGTCGTCGAAACTGGCAGTGAGGACGTGGGCAGCGGCCGCGGGCGCCGGCGCCAGCGACGCCGGGACCGGCGGCGCCAGTTCCGGCGCCGCCGATGACGCCTCGGCCGGGCAGGTGCGCGGCAGCACCAGCGTGAACGTGCTGCCGGCGCCTGGCGTGCTGGCGATGCTGATCTCGCCGCCGAGCAGTGCGCTCAGGTTGCGCGAAATCGACAGGCCCAGACCGGTGCCGCCAAAGCGGCGGCTGGTGGTGCCGTCGGCCTGGTGGAAGGCGTCGAAAATCTTTTGCTGCTGTTCTTCGGCGATGCCGATACCGGAATCGACGACGTCGAAGCGTACCGGGCCGCCAGGCGTGCTGCTCACGTTGAGCGACACGGCGCCGCTGTCGGTGAACTTGACCGCGTTCGACAGCAGGTTCTTGAGGATCTGTTCGAGCCGCTGGCGGTCGGTCCACACGGTGGCAGGCACGGACGGGTCGACCTGCACGGTGAAGCTGAGCTGCTTTTGCAGCGCGATCGGTTCGAACGTCGACGCCAGGTTGTCGACCACGCGGCGCAGCGGCAGCGATTCGAGCACCAGTTCAAGCTTGCCCGCCTCAACCTTGGAAATGTCCAGGATGTCGTTGATCAGGTGCAGCAGGTCGTTGCCGGCCGAATAGATCGTCTGGGCGAAGCGGACCTGCTCAACGCTGAGGTTGCCGTTGACGTTGTCCGACAGCAGCTTGGCCAGGATCAGCGAACTGTTCAGCGGCGTGCGCAGCTCGTGCGACATATTGGCCAGGAACTCCGACTTGTAGCGGCTGGCCCGCTCGAGGTCGAGCGCGCGCTGGCGCAACTGGTCTTGCGCCTCGTTGAGCGCGACGTTCTTGGCGTCGAGGCTGACGGCCTGCTCGGACAGCTGGTCGTTGGTCTGCTCCAGCTCGGCCTGCTGGTTTTCCAGGTTCGAGCGCGATTCTTCCAGCACGCGCGACTGCTCTTCGAGCTCCTCGTTGGCCGTGCGCAGCTCTTCCTGCTGGACCTGCAGCTCCTCGTTGAGCTGCTGGGTTTCGGCGAGCGACTCCTGCAGCCGCTGGCGATAGCTGGCGGCGGCCACGCCGGCGCCGATGCCGTCACCGACGAGCGCCAGGAAATCATGCTCGCGCCGTCCGGTCGGATGCAGGAAGCCGATCTCGATGACGCCGTTAATCTCGCCTTCGTTGCGGAACGGCGCGATCAGCAACTGGCGCGGCGCGCTGCGACCGAGTCCCGACGACACCTTGATGTAATCGGCCGGCAGCTCGTCGACGACGATGGCGCGGTCCTCGCGCACGGCCTGGCCGAGCAAGGACTCGCCCGGCTTGAAGACCTGCTGCTGGCCGGCCCATGATTCGGAAAAGCCGTAGGTGGCGACGCGCCGCAGCGCGCCGCCGTCTTCGCGCACGTACAGCGCCGCGACCATGCCGTCGACGTAGCGGGCGACATGGTCGAGCGTGGCCTGGCTCATCTGTGCCATCGCGTGGTGGCCGGCCATTTTCATCGCCAGTTCCGACTGGCCGGTGCGCAGCCAGCCCTGGTCTTCGAGCAGGTCGGTGTGGGCGCGCTGCTGGTCGATCGCCTTGGTGTAAGAAGTGGACAGGGCCACCAGTTCGCGGCGCCCGAAGATGGCCAGCATGCCGGCCACGGACAGGCTAAACAGCAGGAACAGGCCGACCGACCAGCCGGTGACGTTGCGCGACGAGTCGCTGCGTTCCTGCAGCAGGCGCTGTTCGACATCGAGGAAACCGGCGAACTGGCGCCGCACTTCGTCGGTCAGCGACTTACCGCGCCCGCTCTTGACCATCGGCACGTAGTCGCCGCCCTGTCGGCGCACGGCGATCGCCTCGTGGGCGAAGTCTTCCCACAGCTTTTGCGCGGCCTGAACCTTGTGCAGGCGCGACACCTGCGCCGGGTTGTCGCGCACCTCGTTGGCCAGCGCGGCGATCGCGGACTCGATGCGCGGCTTGGCCAGCTGGTACGGCGCCAGGAACGACTCGTCGCCGGAAATGAGGAAGCCGCGCATGCCCGTTTCCATCTCGGCCGACAACTTGCTGACCTCGTTGGCGTCACCGATGACGCGCTGGGAATGCTCGACCCAGGTGAGCACACTGATCAGATAGACAATGATGACGACGAACACCGCGGCGCTGAGAATGCCGACTGCCAGCGGCAAGGCGACGTTGCGCGCGAGGATGCGCCGAAACTGGCTGTTATCGATCATGTGCCGTAGAACCTGCTGGTTATCAGAATTGGCGATAGTTTAACAAAGATGCGCCGTCGGCAGTGACGCAAAGAGCACGTTTGCGCAGAGCAACATTGAATCATTCTCAGTGCGCGAAATAGCGCGTCAAATACGGCGCGGTCTGGCTGGCCTTGACCCTGGCCACCTCGCGCGGCGGGCCGGCGGCGACGATCGTGCCGCCCGCTTCGCCGGCGTGCGGTCCGATGTCGATCACCCAGTCGCAAGCGGCCACCACGCGCATCGTGTGTTCGACCACGATGACGGTGTTGCCCGCGTCGACCAGCCGGTCGAGCTGGGCGATGAGCTTTTCGACGTCGGCCGGATGCAGGCCGGTGGTCGGTTCGTCCAGCACGTAGAGCATGTTGCCGCGCGCGGCGCGCTGCAGTTCGGTGGCCAGCTTGATGCGCTGCGCCTCGCCGCCCGACAGCTCGGTGGCCGGCTGGCCCAGGCGCAGGTAGCCCAGGCCCACTTCGCGCAGCATGTCGAGCGAGCGCGCCACCTGCGCCTCGCCGGCGAAAAATTCGGCCGCGGCGTCGACCGTCAGCGCCAGCACCTCGGCGATGTTCTTGTCCTGGTAGCGCACCTCCAGCGTCTTGGCGTTGTAGCGCGCGCCTTCGCAGGTCGGGCATGGCGCGTACACGCTCGGCAAAAACAGCAGTTCGACCATGACGAAGCCTTCGCCGTCGCAATGCTCGCAACGACCCTTGGCGACGTTGAACGAGAAGCGCCCGGCGTCGTAGCGGCGCGCGCGCGCCATCTTGGTGGCGGCGAACAGCTTGCGCACATGGTCGAACAGGCCGGTATAGGTGGCCAGGTTGGAGCGCGGCGTGCGTCCGATCGGCTTCTGGTCGACCCGCACCAGCCGCTTGATGCCGGCCAGGCCGCGCACGATGCGCCCTTCCAGCGCGGCCGTTTTGGCGCCGGTCTCGAGTTCATCGCCCTCCTCCGCTTCCGCTTCCAGCGGATGCCCGAGCGCGGTTGCGACCAGCTCGACGAACACCTGGCTGACCAAGGTCGATTTGCCCGAGCCGGACACGCCCGTCACGCCGGTGAGCACGCCGAGCGGGAAGTCGACCTGCAGGCCATGCAGGTTGTTGCGGGTGACGCCTTCGAGCGTGAGCCAGTCGGCGGGGACGCGCGGCTGGCGATGCGGCGGCTTTTCGGTGGTGAACAGGAAGCGCCGCGTGTGCGACGCCTCGACATGCTGCAGGCCGGCCGGCGGCCCGCTGTAGAGCACATGGCCGCCCTGCTCGCCGGCGGCCGGGCCGACGTCGACGATCCAGTCGGCGTGGCAGATGACGTCGAGCGCGTGTTCGACGACGAACAGCGAATTGCCGGCCGCTTTGAGCTGCGCCAGTGCGGTCAGCAGCGCCTCGGTGTCGGCCGGATGCAGGCCGGCGGACGGCTCATCGAGCACATACACGACGCCGAACAGGCTCGATCGGACCTGGGTGGCCAGGCGCAGGCGCTGCAGTTCGCCGGGCGACAAGGTCGGCGTGCTGCGCTCGAGCGCGAGGTAGCCGAGTCCCAGGTCGAGCAGTACCTTCAGGCGCGCCACCACGTCTTCGGCGATGCGCTGGGTGACGATGACTTTTTCGGGATGGCGCGCCGCGTCTTTCGCGTTGCGCGGCGCGCTGCCGTCGGCGAACGGGGTCAGGATCTGCGCGAGCCGTTCGAGCGGCAGGTGCGAGATGTCGGCGATGTCGTAGCCGGCAAATTTGACCGACAGCGATTCGCGCCGCAGCCGCTTGCCTTCGCACTGCGGGCACTCGGCGCTGACCATGTAGCGCGCCACGCGCTTTTTCATCGACGCGCTCTCGGTGTTGGCGAACGTCTGCAGCACGTATTTGCGCGCGCCCGTGAAGGTGCCCTGGTAGCTCGGCGTCTCCTTGCGCTTCAAGGCCTGCTTGACTTCGTGCGGCGTGAAGCCGGCGTACACCGGCACGGTCGGCTGCTCGTCGGTGTAGAGGATCCAGTCGCGGTCTTTCTTGGGCAGGTCGCGCCAAGGCGTGTCGACGTCGTAGCCGAGCGTGGTGAGGATGTCGCGCAGGTTCTGGCCATGCCAGGCCGGCGGCCAGGCGGCGACGGCGCGCTCGCGGATAGTCAGGCTGTCGTCCGGCACCAGCGACTGCTCGGTGACCTGGTAGACGCGGCCGAGGCCATGGCACTCGGGGCAGGCGCCTTCCGGCGTATTGGGCGAAAACGATTCGGCGTACAGCAGCGGCTGGGTCGCCGGGTAGTCGCCGGCGCGCGAATACAGCATGCGCAGCGAATTGGACAAGGTACTGACGCTGCCAACTGACGAACGGGTAGTCGGCGAGCCGCGCTGCTGCTGCAGCGCGACCGCCGGCGGCAGGCCGACGATGTCGTCCACTTCCGGCACCGGCATCTGGTGGAACAGGCGGCGCGCATACGGCGACACCGATTCGAGGTAGCGCCGCTGCGCTTCGGCGTACAGCGTGCCGAAGGCGAGCGACGATTTGCCGGACCCGGAGACGCCGGTAAACACCACCAGTGCGTCGCGCGGGATGTCGACGTTGACGTTCTTGAGGTTGTGTTCCCGCGCGCCGATCACCCGCACGAAGCCGGCCGGCGGCCCGCCGTTCTTGTTCCGCATTCTGTTTCCCCGCTGTGCAATCAAAGGCGTATTAGAACTCTGCAGGCAAATTGCAACCGTGCGTTCACACACCGTTGCGGCGATTGCAATTTGTGCAATTCGGGGTCAGACCTAGGTCTGACCCTAATGCAGCTAAGTTAAGCTTTAGTCGCATTTTCTTGTTGTAAACTTTCGGCCGAAGTGTTAACTTTCTGGCTGATGCTGTCCGATGCCCTCCCACTGGTTATTGATTTGCCCCACCCGCCCGATTGGAGGCGGCTGGGAGAGCATTTGCCGTACGCATGGGTGGAGGCAGCGCTTTCGGCGAGCGAAAAGGCCAGTATTCGCCATCGGCGCCTGGATGGGACGACGCTGCGTCTGGCCGATAGCGCGGCTAACCGCGCTCACTTCGGTGCGCAGAACTATGCCAACGCAAAGGTCGCCAGCTATCCTCAGGCGCGCGGTGTGACGCTGATG